>JAPCJK010000071.1 GCA_027886975.1 Nitrososphaerota archaeon | reverse complement strand
TACATAGCGAACTACTATCAAGGGTACAGACAGTACAGACAGCGAGTGGACAACCATTAAGCGGGGACCCTCCTGACGTTTTGATGCCACCGGTGAAAGCTATTGGTTCGAGTGGGAACCTGCGTGTGCGAGCTTTCGAACAGCGAACGTCCCATCGGTTAAGGTGACCCCTACGGTAGAACCCTCGACTATCCCCATAGACCTGCAGATGAACCAACTGCGGCCAGCTGACTTCAGTCGAGGGAATGGGGTCAGGGATTCTTGACTTTGCGCACGACCACTACCTTGTCTCTTTGTGTTCCCTGAACATCCCAGTCCAGAAAGTCGCCCGGCGTCAGGGTAAGCTGCTCGACGATTCCCCTAGGGACCACGGTGGAGAGCGAAGTAGACCGTGGGTTAGCTTTGCTGACTTTCGACCTTGATCCTGGCGCCACGTCAGAACCTATCATACCTTCTCTAATAGGTATGGGCATACCAACAGGTATAAGTATACCCCTCCAAATACCTATGCCGATAGGTATGCAGAAGAAAATAGCCTACGCATTTCGGATAGGACACACCATATTCAGAAAAATCGACCACCCGGTCCTGGTCTATTCGCACACCATATCTCCCGGCTTCGACTTGCATTCCGAGTCGGGCAGGGTGACCCACATTGACAACGTCAGACGCGGCAGAGCCCTCGATGGCAGCCTGCTGCTAATTGCCCCGAACGGGGCGGTCGTACAGCACGAGCAGCACGGCGTCCTCACTCTGCCAGAGGGGATCTTCACCACGAGCGCGGTGCGTGACGCACGCCCGGACGAGCTCAGGGCCAGGACCCTCGAATTCACCGAATCGAACCAGTCGGTACTCAACAGAAACCAGTTGGATTAGCCTGCGATGTCCACCCCTAAACTTCCACGGAACGGCCTGCCCCGGACCATAAGCGACGGCGAAATGCTGAGCTTCGCCGTCTTCAACAGGTGGCTCCCTGGGGCGTCGCTCCGTGGGGGTTTTTTCTTTCGTGAGAACAGAGCCTTTGCCACACAGTACTTCCCCAACATTAGGAGGACCATCTTCCTCAGGAACCCCGGGCCAACTATGATTCCCAGGAGAGGGTACAGGGTCGTCTGGTACCCCGCTAGGCAGACGCTGTCGCTCCTCGACTACTCCGCGGACTTCACGCGTGGCATAGTGCTCCAGTTCGCCACCATGAGTCACAGAATGCCGCCCAATGGGACCGTCGCAAGAATTGAGCGCAGAGTTTCTTCCGAATGGTGCACAGACTTGATCCTTTGCGGAATCGACCGTTCAAAGCAAGTGTGGGCGCATCACATCCCGGTCCGGCTAGCGAACCGCGGGATTGAAGCTGGCGAACGCTGGCTTTTCGGTCTGCAGAAGGACGACGTTCTGGCGAGGGAACTTTGATTGGTGATCCGCACATGAATCCAGACAACTCGGGCAGTGAAGACGAGCAGAAGATCAGCCCTGTATTACGCGAGGTCTTTCGAAGAGCTGAGATGATGGGACGGGCTGGGCTCAGGCGGGACTTGTTGGGTAGACCGGTCGCTTATCCAATCCCATCAGTTACTCTGAGGTTCAAGGGCGGTGATGTTGGCGCACCTGCCTTGGAAGCTCGCCTTGTAAGAGTGACCGAGACCAATTTCGTGCTCCAGGATAGGCATGGCACTCTTTGGTGTGCGCGCCTCAGCCACTGGCGGCTGGTGACGTTCAAGGGACTTGGGGATATTCAGCCTTGAATTCAAGTGACGCCCCGACCGAGCTGGAAACCAGCGCCAAGACCCTTCAGGAGAGTGCAGAAGCCCTCAGGGATAAGCTTGGCAAGAAACTCTCTCTGGCTAGAATTCTCGGAGTGGTCGGAGACATTCCATGCCCTAAACGATGCGTAGAGGAGCTTCGGAACCCTGCTTATGCCGTCATTGATTCCTATTATGGTGAGCGCCACAACTATCTCCGAGGTCTTCTAGTCGATGCCCTAAGAGCGAGACTAATCGAGGAGAAGTTCCGGGTCAGAATCGGCTCAGAAGAACCGACCAGGTTCGGAAGGGGGGATGTCGATATCCAGATGGCAGGGTCGGGCATCTCTGTTTCTTTGGAAACATACACCGTGAGAGTCGAGCTGAAGGGAGGGTTGATGTTCAAGGTGGGCCAGGCGGTGAGGTACCTGATGGACGTCGACGCCCTGGTCATCCTCATGGCGGCGAGGGGGTCGGCCTTCGCAGTGACCAAGGAAGAAGCCCGGGAGCTGGTCGCCTTCGCGGCTTCGACCTATGCCGACAAACTGGACTGTCTCCTGGACGACCAAAATGGGCTGGTCCCCGGACCGTGGTGCGAAGCATGCCCGGTTCTCACGTGCGTAAATAGAAAGGAGGGACGCAGGCACTCGGCGAACTTTCAGAAAGAGTTCGTCGCCGCCCTGCCGATGTGGCCGAGGGCTATCGAGCAGACCGTCGAAGTCGTGGTGGATCTGCTGAAGATGAGAGCTACCCAACTACCGAAAGCCAGTCCAGGGTCAAACGCCTCCCCTGCCCTTTCACCAACACGCAAACTGCCCTATCCGAGGTTCACTGTCTCAAGATCAACTCGGTCTGATGAGTTTGGCAAACCTCCGAAGGGATACCGTGGTGAGGCAACGTCAGAGGGAGCGGCTCAATGACTAGCCGCTACTCTCGACGGCAGCTCCGAGGGTTAGGAATAGTCGCAACAGGGAGACGAATCACGAGGACGAGTGACAGCACCTTTCAGGTCAAGTCGCAGTCAGGAGTTGGGTTCTACTGGGTCCGCACGCACGCCGGGAAATTTTCTTGCGAATGCGCCGACTACCAGAAGGTCGGAAAACACTGCAAGCACATCTTCGCTGTGGAGTTTTCGCACAAGCTTCCCGCAATCCTCGAGATGAATTCAGGGGCTCTTTCCACTGCACCGTATCCTCAAGTCGAACGCCCGCTACCTCGGCCAAGGATGAAAGTTACCAGGCCTTCATTGGTGAAATATGATTGAAGCATGGACCGCTAACGGGCCTGCAAATCTTGAAACTGCCTCCCACTTTCACAAAACCAATCCGGACAGAGATGTATGGGACCTAGCTTGGAAGGGAGCATGCCAGAAGTCCTGGCCGCAATATACGCCAGGACCAGTCCCGGACCAAGTCAGCGGGACAATTACAGTATCGATGAGCAAGTCCAAGCTGCCTGGAGCTTGTGCGAGCGGAGGGACTGGAAAGTAAGCAGGGTCTTCGTCGACGACGCAATTAGCGGTAAGAACACCGACCGACCCATGTTCCTGAAGATGATGGAAGGTGCCAGAAGGAGCGAGTTCGGAGCCCTCGTCGTGTGGAAGTTGGACAGATTTTGCAGGTCTTTGGCTGACTTAGTCAACACACAGAAAGAGCTTCAGAGGTACGGAATCGAGTTCGCCAGCGTGACCGAGGCACTCGATACGAGCAGCCCGGCGGGCCGCTTCAACATGAGATCCCTCGGGTCAGTGGCCGAGCTTGAACGCGAACTGATAGCCGAGAGGACGAGGCTTGGCATGTACGGTCTTGCCCGGGCGAGACGGTGGCCCAACGGCCGCCCTCCCTTGGGATACGACTTGGACGTAAAGGGTCGGCTGGTGATTAACGCCGATGAGGCCAGAACAGTGGCGAGGATCTTTGACGATTACGTGGGCAAACGGTCGATGGCCCAGCTGGCATACGACCTGAACACCCAAGGCGTTCCGATGAAGGGGGGCGCAAGGGGGAGGTGGACTGCCCGCGCCGTGAGAGACATCCTGGGTAACGAAGTATACGTCGGTGTGTATGACGTAGCGGGCATCAGGGACCACATGGAAGGTATCAGGGTGATCGACGACGACCTCTTCCATCAGGCCAAGAAGGTGAGGCTCAGATACACCACGGGGCACTCCCCTAGGCCTTCATTGCCTCTCTCGAAAAGAGAAGCAAGAATCGAGAGGGTTTACGCCAGATTCCAGAGTTTTCTGGGTCAGCCCACTGCGGGGGAACTGCAGTTTGCTTAGTTTCATCAACCCTAATGAGAGATGCCCCCGCTGCGGCATGGAACTGAAGGGAACAGGGGTGAGGAAGTTCTGTCAGACATGCGGGATCGCTTCTCCATTCCTGGACACGATCAAGCCGGTCAAAGAGGAGGAGCGGGTCGAGCGGGAAGCATCGCCTGGCTACCGTCAGGGTATTCAAGCGACCTCGATCCCCCAAGAATGGCTCAAGGTGGCCAGGGCCGCTGACCAAACAGAGCAGAACTTCGCCGAGTGCATGTCACTGGTCCTCGAACTGGGGGTACGATTGAATCTACCGGCGGGAACGGTAGAGGAGGCGGGGCGGCTCACCAAGGAGGCCTTCAAGGAGCGGCTGTCGCTAGGGAAGTCGATGAGGGTCCTTGTGGGTTCACTAGTCTACGCCGCCGCCAGACAACAGGGCTATGCGCTGACCCTCGACGAAATAGGATTGGCACTCCGTGTGAACAAGCGTGAGGTTTCGCGCTGCTTTCGGAAATGCAGCAGGACAATCTGCGCCGGGCTGCCTCCACCGACCCCAGAGGCGCACCTTTCAAAGATCCTTGAGGGCTTGGGCTTCACCGCTAGAGACCCCGTTTCGGTCGAGGCTACGAAAACACTCCGCGTCCTAGTCGAATCAAACTTTACGCAGGGGCGGAACCCATCAGCGATTGCTGCCGCCTTGGTCTACAGGGCAGCAAGAGTCCAAGGGGTTGAGCTTACCCAGAGGACGGTGGCCCGAGAGAGCCTCATTACCGAGACCACAATCCGGAGCATCTGCAGTCAACTAGAATCCAATATGCCCAACCTGTTGGGGCGATGGACCTAAACTTCTTCACCCTATCCAGAAGTACCCCGCGACCCGATCATGATGACCACGACGTCCACGGTGTCGTCAGCCGCATGGGGAGCAAGTTGGCTCGCGAACAGAATAGCCAAGCGCGGATACCCCCAGGCCAGAACCTAGCAGGTGGACGTCCAAGTCGCCCTTGCCTAAGGGGGAGCGAGTTGGGCAAAGTCAATCTTGGCGTCCCCGGCATCATGTCCAGAAATTTGTCAGAAAAGCGTCCCAAACTGCTCTAGCCTCTGGCGATGCGAACTTATTTGGCATACACCATTACATTTCAAACAGACCACTTTCGAGTCTTCGCTTCTGAGAACGTGTGTTGCATTAGGGTGTCTGCAACGTCTCCCCTCAACTCTAGGGGAAGCCTTCTGTTCCTTTCCCTGGCTAATCATTGACGGGAGCTTGACACGGTGCAATGGATACCGCCACTGATGTTTCTTACCTTCGCACAGGCATTTCACCGACAACTGTGGCGGAACCACATCAGTCCGGAGCCCGTTAAGGACGACCGATGTCCCGTATTCCTTCACATGCGCACACACCCTGCTCAGCAATTCTCCGACCCTGCTGATGTCCTTCGCCACGGCATCCTTGAAGACTTCGTCGGCTTTCCCAGAGTATCTAGTCTTCATGGCTCTGAGGATTGACTGGACCTCCTCGAATTCACCATCCTGAATGTATCTCAGAGACTCGTCTCCCACGGTCTCACCCATGAATGAAGGCCGTCCCACATATGCTGGATTGGACAACATGCGCCTGAGCCTGTCTCTGCTTATGATGAAACCAAACCGGTCTACCACTTCACGTTGTAGTAGAACAATCGGCGTAGAGGAAGGATCTTCTCCCAGCTTGATGAAACGCCTGAAAACAAACGTGACGAAATCATCTGAGCCGGCTTTTTTCCTTATCCAGTCGCTGCCCGGGTCTCCTTCGTACCCAGGCGGTATCGGGTAGAACCAGTTCCTCTCGACCGTGAATGTCCTCTTCAGGCTCTCGACGACATGATCGATTCGTTCCTTGTTCTCGATCTCAGCCGCGAACGCACGCACGACGAATATGAGGATCGACATCGGGTCATTCGTGTACACGTAGTCGGCTGTCCGAATCTTCCCACCATCAACTAAGAACGTCAAGTAGAACCATATCAGATTGAACAGTTTTCGGCCCAGTCGATCCACCGACCGAGTCCAGACTTCGTCCAACTGACCGTCTTCCTTCAGTTGGGATATGTCTCGGATCTTCCTGTCAGTGAACCTCTGCCCGCTCTTTCCGTTGTCCGCTTTCACAATGATCTGGGAAGGCATGAACTCATCCACCCACCTGAGTAACTGCGCCAACTGGGCCTTGGGGCTCAGTTCTCCTTGCTGGCGGTCGCTTATCCGGATGTAGATGGCGACCCGGGGGTGGCCATTCTCATGTGTGCACTTGCCATCGGGCCCGTCCCAGTCATACGACTTCTCAAAATCCTGAACCTCATCCAGCTGGTTGGTGTCAACCGATTCCCTGTCATACTGTTGACCTTTTTGCTTCTGCTTTCTCCTCTCTGTGGGTAACAGAGGAGGCTCTGTGACGCCAGACTCGGCTGCGAAGCCCATTACAACGATGGAGGCTGGGAATAGTAAGCTCGCGAGAAGAGGGATGAATATGACAAGTGCAAGACCGTATGATACGCGATAGGTTCGAAATGCCCTGCGCAGTGTATTTAGGAATCGTTTGATACGCTCAGGGTACCCCGAGCGTAGAATACGATGCCTAAACGACTTGCGCAGGGTAATTATATGGGTCACGTGCTTCACCCCTCCGACCTTGAGTCGCCTCGATTGTCATCTTGTTCAGAAAGGAGGAGCCTCCTCACTTTCCCCTCGTGAGCTGTGAGCTGAACCTTGAACTGTCGAATCGTTTCATCTAGTTCGTCCAATCGGTCCAGAATTTCTTGATCTTGGTCTGAGATTCCGGATTTATTCTCTCGTGGCATCAAGTAGAATGTTAATGTAATGCGCAAATGCAAAGTCTTGCGCACAAATCAGCAGGCTTCCGCATGGAATCTGAGCGCAACCCAGGAAAACGAAAAGCGGGTAGAGACGAACGGCTCGTCAAGATTCTGGAAATAGTTCGCAGGCTCCGCGGAGCCACGTCGAAACAGATCAAAGATGAGCTGAAGAAGGCGGGAGAACGTTTCGAAGTCGGTCCCCGAGACAGAAAATTCGATTACGACGTGAAGCTGTTGGTGGGCCTCAAGATTGGTCTGAAGTACGATGAGAAGAAGAGAGAGTACTATTGGGTCGACCGTGAACCGGTATTCAGGACCGTAGAAGATAGAGAGCTTGCAGTCGAACATGCCCAGGATGTGATGCGAATTGGTCGACACAAGAAGCAACTGGAAAGATGGCTGGCGTCAAAGGCCTCGGGTCCCAAGACCGAGAAGACTTCCGAGCTAGGCCCGCGAGATGTCGAACAACACCTGAGGGAGCTACTCTTCATGGGTCTTATGTACAATCTGTGGGAGCCCTCCTATTCGACCGAAGATGAATACAGCTCATTGGGCGGCTTCTTCCTAGCACAGCATGTGCGATCTGCTTTAGGCTATCCTGACTTTCTCGACGACTTCGACGAATTAAGCAAGCTGATACAGAATGGGGCATCAGTCATCTTCGTGCATCTGCTCCAATGCGCCAGCCATCCAGAAACTAGTCCCGTTACACCACCCGGATATTCAGACCTTGCCGAGTACAGAAAGGTGTTGGCCGAAGAGAGGTCAACCCACGTAAGAGAGATGGGCGAAAGGGACTACAATCAGGCGGCAAAACTGGTCAAGCGGATGTTCGACGCCTTCTCAGGAATGTACTTCTCAGTCAAGCTGGGCAGCCCTCTCAGAGGGTTATGCGATGGGTGTCCGGGGCCCCTCAAGCAACAGTAGATTCATGCCGGAAGGTATTGAAACTCGCAGAGAGCCTGTACCTCTCTGTGTCCGAGATTTTTCCTTTGGCATAGAAACGAACTTTGATTCATCCCATTTGTTGTCCTTTCAAGGAACGCTTTCAGGTGTAAAAAGCCAGAACAAGGTTTAAGTACGGCGATATTACAATTATTATGAATATTATGTCCACCGCGAGAGATGCTTTCAAGAAGAAGATCCTAGAGGAAATGACGGTCGACTACACGGACACCTTGCAGAAGAATTTCGACCTCGCGAAGCAATTCGTTCGCGTGACAAATGATGGTCATGTCGACCTGCTCGTGAAGGAGAAGGTTGGCGGCAAAGACCAAATCTTGCTCTACCTTATCGGGAAGATGTATGCAAAGGAAGCTGGACTCTCACCCTCTGACGACGTCGGCAATGAAGAATTGGAACGAGAACTGCAAATCAAGACGGGCTCACTTCTACCCTGGCTGAAAGAGCTCCGTGATACGAATAAGGTGAAACAAGTGAGGCGGGAAGCGCACGTATATCACTCGCTCCCACCCAATCAAATCGAGAGCACGTTGAAGCTGCTGGAAAAGAAGGTCAAGAAGGGTTCGTGAATGATCTGATGTCTTCTGATGAACTAAGGAGAATCAGTGAGAAACTTGAGGAGCACGAAAGGAGAATCTTGGAGCTAGAGAAACGCCAGCTTTCCAGCCCGAGGCCGATGAAGAAGGAGCTTTCAATCAAAGAATTCATTTTGGGGAAACAACCAAGGAGCGACGTTCAAAGGACTCTCGTTGTGGGACTCTATCTGGAGCAACATCGTGCCCTTACGTCGCTTAACGTCAAGGATTTGGAGGATGGATTTAGAGAGGCGAAGGAAATCATACCCAAAAACATCAATCTTGCAGTCATCGGAAACATTGGCAACGGGCACATGATGGAAGCCAAAGAAAAAAAGGACGACATGAAAGCATGGACTCTGACGAACAGAGGCGTTGAATTTGTCGAAAAGGGATTCAAAGAACAATGAGCTGCCCGATCTGGGCGTCGCGCCGGAACTCACCGGACTGATCCACAAGTACTATGACCGACTGCTGGCGGACAGCTCCCTGTCGGACCTGGATGTGATTCTGTTATCACAGTACCTAACAGAGGCCAAGAACAAGAAGGCCGGATCCGAGTATGATAATGTAAGAGAGTTGTTCGTGCGGTTGGGTAGAAAAGCGGACAACTTCCCCGCCAACATATACCTCGCAAAGAAGCAGGGCTTGCTTGAAGTCAGGGATCAGGTTCTGAATTTCACCATAGTGGGTCTCTCGAGGATACGAAGACTTCTGGGTCAAGTTGAGAAGGCACCAGTCCACGTCATCAAATCCGGGCAGAGTTTCTCGGCAATGATGCTGTTGGAGAGGTTCCTTTCCAGCGAGATTGATTCAGGTGAAATCTTATTGTGCGATCCACATGTCTCGGCCACAACATTCTATCCATTTGCGGGCTTCAAGGGGAAGATTACTTCCCTCAAGATCCTGACTTCGAACATCTACGACAGCAACAAGTTCAACGAGTACAAAAGCAAATTGGAGAAAGAGACGGGCATCTCCATCGAGGTAAGACTCAACAAGAAAATCCATGACCGGTATCTCATGTCAGGTGAGAAATGTTGGTCAATTGGTGCAAGTATCAAGGATCTTGGAAACAAGGACACGACAATCAGAGAGCTGAGTGAGGTGGCGAGTTCAATGAGGGAGCTCTTTGAAGAGAGATGGAACGAAACGTGACCTACGGGTCGTCGAGGCGCTCTCTCTAGCCTTTTGCTCGGCCTATGCCAGGTCTTCAGACGAGAGAACTACGATTGACCTCGGCTCTTCTGGATCCGGGCCTTCACAAGTTCTTTGAGCTCAATGTAATCCTTCTCAATCTTTTCCAGTCGGTCCTGTAATGCTACGTTATCGCGCTCGAGCTCGCCGACCTTCTTGTCGCTCACTACAATCTTTTGTTCCAGCTGGTTCTTCAGTTCAACCGCCTCAGAAACTGTGAGGTACGGGATGGCCTTCTGGTACTCATCCAGCAGATACTCGGATGACGGCTTGTAATAGTTCTCTGCGTGGCCCATCAGTTTCTCCACGTCTATAGTCTTCATTGCTCGTTCTGCGTTCGTTTTGAAGAATTTTCTGAACCCGTGCACCTGTTTGAACTCTGGTTTGCCGCCGTTTCTGAGGCCTATCTCAGAGAGCAGAGTCCTCATCTCGTTTCTGATGGCCTTGGAGCTCAAGGCACGAGCGTGGGCGGGATCCTCGTTCCTTCGCTTGCGGTTGGGGTTGTTGTCCCACATGTCGCGTATCAGCGGGGACTGTGGGGCCACGACCTCCCCGATTGCTGTTCTCCTCGCCCTGTACTCAATCAGAGCCCTATAGCATTCCGGGGTCACAAATGTGGAATATTGGTCTGCATCGCCTCTGTAGACCGTCAGCTTGGCTGCGGCGACTTTCCCCTCGCGTGTTATTGCTTCGATATCCTGCCAAGTGAATGAGTCGAAGGCGCCCACGCGAACTCCACCAGAACACATGATCAGCACGATGCACTTTGTCCTGAGGTCCGAGTTCTCTATGATTTTTCTGACCTCCTCGACGGTCGGGGACCTGTCAGTCCCAATCTTCTTCGCCCTGGGCATCATCTTGACGATCTTGGGCCAGTTGACAGCGTCCTCCATGTCGTTCATCTCGTAGAAGTGCTTCAGCGCGTCCCTGAGCTGCCTGATGGTGGAGCCGCTGACCTGCTCCTTCCTCGCCTCCACATAGTCGATGATCTGTCTCTCCGCCCACTTCGGGTTCTTCTTGGTCCGCGCCAGGAACTGGTCGGGCTCGACGCCAATATGGTTCAGAAACTGGAGCAGCTTCTTCTGATAGGTCTCCTTCGTAGACTCGCTCCTGAATCCCTTCAGGAACTCCTTCACGCTCTTGCCCTCGAAGGTCACCATGCGAACCATACAGTGGAAGAGCCGATAATAAGTGTTCCCCGCCCAAGAAGTAGTGCGGGGGGTGGGATTCGAACCCACGAACCCCTAAGGGACGAGGTCCTAAGCCTCGCGCCGTTGACCAGGCTGGGCGACCCCCGCAGGGGAGAGCCGACCCAAACCTGAAACTATAACGCTTCGCTCGCTACCGAGCGCG
>JAPCJK010000070.1 GCA_027886975.1 Nitrososphaerota archaeon | reverse complement strand
TCGATCATAGGAGCACCTTCAACGTACTTCGGAATGATCATCGGCGGTTTTCTGTCGGTCGTAGGTGCTGCCCTAGGTTTTGGTTGGAAGCCCTCTAGTGAGGATGTACCCGGTTCAGGGACAGTGAACAACCCCATAATTGTAACATCAGGCCTGAAAGCTAGCTAGGACGCGGTCACCATCATCATCGCAAGCATGGTCGCAGCGAGGAGCAGCATTCTCACCGGACCGAACTTTGGTGTAGCCTCCAACCGAAAGACACGCCTCAACAACACAAACGTCACGAATATTGTGAAAACCGTCCATGCGATGACGATGGGAAGGGCCAATGGCCCGAAGGTATTGGCAGACGTGAAATAGACGACGAAGAGGTACGGTCCGTGAGTGGGGAAGATTACGTAGTAGAGTGAAAAGAGGAAGACCTCTACGGAGGCGACAAAGTAAGCCCTGAGGGCGTCGCCCTTGCCTTGAGCTGCGGTAGTCACTGCAATGTGAGCGAGCCAGGTCGTGAACAGAGTCTGAGCCGAGACGAGGAGTATGATCGGTATCGCGAAGAAAACGCCGTAGGCGGCTTTCACGCTTCCTCCAGCTATGAATGGCACTAGAATGTCGAAGTACTCTCCGTACACAATGATGGCCCCGATGGAGAAACAAAGGGACGCAAAGAAAATCGTGGGATTCCACTTGAATGAGAGATACTCTCTAAGCCTGAACTGGAATTGTAGAACCTCCTTTCTGGCGCTGTCGAAATGGGATTCTTCAACTTTGCACTTGGAAGCCTGCCATTGAATTGACCTTCAAGTTGAGACGTATTGCACCCCTCAATCGCGTGAGCTTATTACGTCCGCAATGCTGACCGTTGGGGGATTGACCAAGCCCACCCCTGAGAAGGCAAGGCTTGCGGGGATGCTGGCAAAGGTCCCGCTGTTCTCAGGCCTGGACGAGCAGGAGCTGTTGGACATTGTTGGTGTGGGGAGCGAGGTAAGCTTCGCCCCGGGGAAGACGATTCTGAAACAAGGTGAACCTGGTCTAAGCTTTTTGCTCGTCCTTGAGGGCAAGGTCGAGGCGCGGAAAGGGGGGAAGAAGATTGCGGCAACGGGCCCCGGGGGTTTCTTCGGAGAGATGACGGTCTTCGATGACAAGCCTCGCTCTGCCGACATCGTGGCCGTAGAGCCCACAAGGTGCTTTGGGATCACCAACTGGTCTTTCATCCCGATGTTGAGGAGCAATCCTGGCGTGGCCATTGGGATCATCAACGAGCTCGTCAGAAGGCTTAGGCAGCTTGAAGACAAGCCGACCGACTAGAGACTTCCCTAGCCTCTTGTTGAGCCCGCTGCTTTGAGCCAGTCGACGCTGCAGCGCGACAGTTAAGACCCGTCCCGGCGAATGCTGGGGAGCAGATTGGTCGCAATCCAGGAGGTGCTAGTGGTCTTTCTTGGCATCACCCTCCTGGCATCCGTTGTCTCCAAGAAAGTGAAGATCCCTTACACCATCATCTTGGTAGTAGTAGGCTTGGCTCTGGCCACCTTTCCCCCATTCGCCCTTTCAGGTTTGGTCGACGCCTTCAACGGGTTGATCAGCAGCGACCTATTCGTCGGGCTAATCCTCCCGCCTCTCCTCTTTGAAAGCATCATGAGCATCAGAGTCGAGGATTTTCGAGCTGTGTATAGGCCCTCCCTGCTTATGGCCACAGTCGGAGTTCTCATCGCGACCTTCGTTGGGGGGGTGGTGCTCTGGAGGGTGGTGGGGCTAGCGCCTTTAGTTGCATTTCTGTTCGCAGCCCTCATCTCCCCTACCGACGTTGCGACGACCATTGAGGTCTTTGCGAGGGTGAACGTCCCAGCTAGACTTGCTACGCTCGTCGAGATGGAGTCTGTCTTCAACGACGCAAGCGGAATTGCGATCTTCACCATTGTCCTGGCGTCTTCCTCAGCTGCGACGTTACAGCCCTTTGGCGCTCTTGTTAGCTTCGGCTATGTGCTCGGCGGGGGAGTCCTCGTGGGCCTGGGGATGGCTTGGATAGGTCGCCAACTGCAGAGGTTGATCGAGGACTCGGTGACGCAGATCGTGTTGACGCTAGTCGCAGTCTATGGGGCCTACGAGATCGCAGCCTTGTTAGGTGCGTCGGGCCTCATTGCCGTAGCTGTGACGGGGCTATTCTACGGGAACACCATTCTGCTTCGCCTCGAGAGCAAGAAGGTCGCCGAGGCCACCAGGGAGTTTTGGAGGGTGCTGGCGTTCATAGCGAATGCGGTCGCTTTCTTTTACATTGGAGTCAGCACCAACATCTACCTTCTGGCTTCGGGCATTGGGGCCGTCCTCGTCGCCTTCGGAATTGTCGTGATGGCGAGGGTATCGTCGGTGTATCCGATCCTCAGTCTGAACAAGGTTGGGGGGTCGTTCATACCGGCATCGTGGATGAACACCGCCACTCTAGGGGGGATGCGTGGCGCCCTCGCCATAGCCTTGGTCTCGGCGATCCCCGCGGACACCCGGGGCCCCGTTGCGACCCTGGTGTTCGGGGTCGTTGTGCTCAGCATCTTGCTTCAGGGACCGCTCCTTGCGAGATACACCAGGAGGGCTTTCGGCCGGCAGGAGACGCTCACTATTTCTGACGAGCCTGAACCAAAAGGGGGGGAAAAATCCACGCAGCCTTTATCATCCTCACCCGAGGCGCAGGTCGACGATGCCGTTTGATGACGTAATCCGCCTTGCGCAGCAGAGAGGCTTCTTCTTCAAATCCGCGGAGAGCTATCCGAACGCGCCGGCCGGATTCATCGACTACGGCCCGCTGGGGGTTGCCCTAAGGAACAACTTTGTGGAGCTGTGGAGGAGAACAATCGTGAAAAAGGATGGCATGTTGGAGATCGATGGGTCCCAGATACTCCCCAAAGCAGTATTCGAAGCCTCCGGGCATCTTGCGAGCTTCACCGACCCCTTCGTCCGCTGTTCGAAGTGCGGCTCCGTCTTCCGTCCTGACAAACTCGTTGAAGAGAAGTCGGGAAAGCCGGTACCGGAGAAGCTCAGCGACGGAGATTACGATTCATTGATGGAAAAGGCCGGTGTGCGGTGCCTGAAATGCGGTTCGAAGCTCTCGGGGACGAGCAGGTTCAACATGATGTTCAGGGTGGGCGTCGGGCCTTCGATGGAGGAGGCGTACCTCAGACCTGAAACATGCCAGAGCATATTCGTCGACTTTCCCCTCCTGTTCAAGACCCAGAGAGCTAAGCTTCCAATTGGGATTGCCCAGGTCGGACGGAGCTTCAGGAACGAGATTGCTCCCAGACAGAGTGTGATCAGAATGAGGGAGCTTAACCAAGCTGAGGTCGAGGTATTCTTCAACCCAAAGAACACTGACCAGCCTCGTTTCGCCTGGGCCCAATCCGAAGATCTGAAGTTTGCGATGCCTGACGGGAGCGAATCGAAGTTGAGCGTCAAGGGTGCAATCGAAAAGGGGGTCGTCCCCAACAACCTGATTGGACACTACCTCGCTCTTATGGTCCGCTTCTTTGAGGCGGCAGGGCTCCCGCGGGACCTGCTGAGGTTCAGGATTCTTTCGGAGGAGGACAGGGCTTTTTACTCGAAAGCTGCTTTCGACCTTGAGGTAAGCCTCTCCATTGGTTGGGTGGAACTCGTGGCCTGCAACTATAGGGGGGACTACGACCTCGGGAGGCACGCCAAGGTCAGCGGGACCGATTTCACAGTACTCGACGGTGGGGAGAAGGTGCTCCCCCACGTTTTCGAGCTGTCGATGGGCGTGGACAGGAGCCTCTACGCACTGATCGAGTCTTCGATGACGGGGGAGGGGGACAGGAGAACAATGGCACTCCGACCGTATCTCGCCCCGATCAAGGCGTGTGTCTTCCCCCTGGTCAACAAGGACGGGCTGCAGGAAGCAGCCATGGAGGTGTTCAAGGACCTGCAAAACGAATTCGACGTCTTCTACGACGAGTCTGGGTCCATCGGGAGGAGGTATGCCAGGGCCGACGAGGTTGGGGTCCCGTTCTGCATCACCCTTGACTACGACACACTGAAGGACAAGACATCGACCCTGAGGGACAGAGACACGAGGCAGCAAGAAAGGGTGGCCATCTTGGCCCTCGCCGAGAAGATCAAGAGCCTCACGAAGTTCCCTAGAACATAGAAGAGAGCGCGAACAACAATCCGGCCGCGGAAGCGCCCCCGACCAGGGTCGAAAGGAGGTTAACGACATTGTTCTCTATCAGCGGGAACCCGCCCGTGAGCTTCGTCGGCTCCCCGCAGTGCTTGAGGGCCTCAGTGGGCTTTAGGCAGATAACGCAAACGCCCCTCCTTTGCACCGCCGCCCCGATCAGGCTGTCCGCCACCGCACCAAGGAAACCCCCGACGACGCAGACTGGGACGAGAACCAACGGGTCGGCGAGTATCCCGAGAAGGATTGCCATCACTCCGATAATTAGTGAAGCGAATACGGCGCCGACGAATCCGAGTAGGGATACCCCTCCCGACGTGCCAGGAAGGACGCCCCTCGAGGGGTGGGTGATCAATCTGGGGCGACTGTGGCTCAACAGGCCCAGTTCCGTTGCCGCGGTGTCTGCAGCGGAGGCTGAGATTGCGCCGAGAAACATCGCAGCAAGGGCATTGCTTGGCCCGACGAAGTTCCACAGCGCCACAATGGAGGCGAACCCTCCGTTGGCGAGTATGTTAGGCCAGTTCCTCGCTCCGCCCTTATCCTGGGCGCCGCCGATCTTTTTCTTGTATCCGTACTTGTACAGGGTGAATCCCACCCCGAGGATGAAGAAAACCGCGACGATGACAAACCACTGGAGGCCCCCGCCGTAGATTATCGCGAACCCTACGATTGCACTTGCCAGGAAGCCCCTGGCATCGATGGTACCAAGGAGGACGGCCGCCAAGGCGACGCCTACAACCACGAAGAACTCGATGACGGCGATGACAACCGTGAGCATCAGCGCGCCCCCATCCTTTCTACAACGAACACGGACAACGGCGGACTGGAATGCCTACCTTCGTGGCGTTAAATACGCACTGGAGTGCCCGTTTCATGTGAACAAGATTCTCTATGGGATCAGCCCCATAGGGCTCGGGCACGCAACTCGAAGCCTCGTTCTATCGGAACGGCTGAGGAAGGAGGGGGTAGACGTGAAGCTATTTTCAGGCGGAAAGGCGGCAGAGTTCATTCGGGCGCAGGGAACGCCGGTCGAGAGCATAGTCGACGACCCTGTCCCGAGAGTAGTGAACGGGGAAATGAAGTGGTCTGCGCTCTGGTATGTCAGGTCGTGGCTCGCGCTTAGGAGGACCATCAAGAGGACTGAACGGCTCTTCGACTCCTACGGGCCCGATCTAGTAGTATGCGACGAGGAGTTTTCTGGCATAGCCCTTGCTCAGAGGAGAGATATGAAACGAGTCTTCATCTCCGACGAACTGATGCTTGGGTTCGGTCGCACTTGGCTATCCCGAAAAATCGAGGAGAGGGTCGAAAGATGGTACAAAAGGCTGCAAGATTCTGTGAACCTTCTGGTCGTTCCTGAATTCGGAAAAGATTCGGGGAACAGGAGGTACGTAGGGCCGATTGTAAGAGCCCCTACGATGTCCTGTGCCGATGTCCGGAAAAAATACGCCCTCCCCGAGGGCCAGATGGTCTTGTTTAGCATGAGCGGGAGTGGTATAGGAACCTACCTGGCCCACGACATCCAAAAAGCCATTCATGAGGCCGGAGTCGAGAGACCCTACCTCGTGGTGACGGGAAACAGGGGTCCCAAACTGGGGTGGGAACGCGTCTTTGACCTTGGGGTGGTGCACGACAACCAGAATCTCGTGGCGTGCGCTGACCTTGTCATATCGACAGCGGGTAAGAGCACAATCGATGAGGCGGCGGCCTCTGGCACCCCCATCATTGTGATTCCTATCAGGAACCATGCCGAGCAAGAGAGAAACGCTTCTGCGCTTGGCTACACCTACAATGACGTTGGGAAGCTCGGCAACCTTTTCCGCGAAAATGTTGGCAAGAGGCAGACCCCGCAAGATTTCAGAGGCGAAGACGAAGCCTCGAGGGCGATAATGTCGCTGATCTGAAAATAGACAGCTATAGTAGGTGTCAGTTCTTTAGAGCCTGTAGCGCAGAAATCAACGTGTCCACCGAGCCAGCTCCAGACAAGGCAAGGACAAGCCCCTCCCGCTTTGCCAAGTCGACGGCAAGGGGGTCGACTTCCGTCGGCCCATGGATGATGACCACCCTGGGTTTAAGCTGGGACACCCGAATCGCGACCAAAGGACTCCGCCCCATGCCTACTTTAGTGAACACGAGCGCCCTTTCCGTTGTCGCTCCGAAGATTCTGTAGAAATCGTACCCTGAAAGCGCATAGATCGTCTTTATGCTGTCGACGACCGTGTAACCGTAGAGTTTGATTGAGCTTGCGTCGCCGACCAGGACCGTCGCATTCACAGCAGAGAGAATTTTCGAAGCTGGCACGGGACTGTGGAATTCGCCGATAGAAAGTATCGCCTCGTCCTTTTCACTGGACACGAGCTTCGAAACGACCCTTCCCTTCCCCTCGTCAAGGTTGACCAGCGCTACGATGTATTTGCGGACGAAACCCACACCAGGAGATGGCCTCCGGCCGCTTTCGTAGTCGCTGAGCACCGAGGCGGACATCCCCAGCGCGTCGGCGAGGGTCACCTGCTTGATTCCGAGCTTTTCGCGCCAGGCCCTCATCGCCCTTCCTGGGTCCGAGCTCGCCACAACGTTCCCGGCGATCTTCGCAAGCGCGTCCGAGGAAATTGTTTCCAAAGCCGTTAGCCGTTTGTAGAATTTGTCTTAAGGCTTTTGACGACTTTAGACCCCTTTCGCAAGAGCCGAAACTTGCCTTCTGACCTTTTCGAAGCCTGCGCGGACCGCAGCGTCAGGCCTGGCAAGCCCGAGTTGCCTGACCAGCCTTTCCCCAAGAAGACGGTCACTCCCTGAAGTTATGTCTGAGAAGGTCCTCTTCGGGGGACCTTTCATGAGGGCGAGTACATCGTCGACGACTTCCTGGCCAAGGAACGAGTAGCATTCGGCGAGCTCGGCGCTGGAGATTAGCGCGTTGGCTTTGGCCGCAAGTATTTCCGTCCGGGCGGGAGGCCAGACCTGTTGGGCCCCTTGTGACCTTCCGCGCAGAATGTCGTGAAGGACAGAGACCCCTTCGAGCCTGGCGCCGCACCCTGCCCTGCCCGCTGCCTCTAGGCCGACACCGGCTGAGAAAGCCTCGAAATAGGCAGGGGTGCCTCGGCTCGCCTCCCTCATCTGGGTCAGAAGGTGACTAGGCGAAGGGAGGACTTCCTTGGAAAGTAGCCAAGCATACCCGAACTCACAGGTGGCGGCCAACAGCCAGAACTCAGCGTCTCTCGACGATTTCTTCGCAAGCGCCTCGTCGACCCTCCCGAGGATCTTGAACGCCGAAGCTAGCCTCACCCTGCTCGCCTTTCTTGCGGATTCTGTAAGGACCGCAGAGTTCGCGGCAGTGCTCGTAGAAAGAACAAGCGATGTGTCCCTGACTGGTTTCGCGGCGGCTAGAGTGAGGACGTGCTCCGGGTTGGCCGGGTTAAGGACTTCCTTCTCTGTTGTGAAAATGAGGTCCATGAATATTCCACCGATCTGCACCGATTTCGGCGGGAGCTTTTCATTGGAGACAACAAGGACATCGTACTCGCATGAGCTTCGCTCGCTTCCGCGAGAGTGACAGCCGATGACCGCGATTGCGGAGTCGAGGTAAATGTCAAGGATGGGCCTTAGCAGTGTCGCAGCTGGCCCCGTTTTCGCAGGAGTGCTCAATGGTCGCACCCTAGATTTGGAAACGAAGGGTGGAAACCTAAATCAGACTTCGTTTTCGGCTCTGCAATTATGTTATGCAATATTGGACTAATCGTAAGATATCTTGCAAGGAGTGCATTTTGTCCGTAAGGCATATATACAGGGCCCACAGAGGTTAGATGTAAATATTTCGCTAGTGATAGCATTGTTTGCAGACAAAGACTTCTCTAGACTGATGCGCCTGCAGAAAGCGCTCGACAAATGTCCTAAGTGCGGGAAGGGCCCCATGATCGTTGATACCTCTGGAGGCGAGCTCTTTTGCGGTTCGTGCGGTTTCGTAGTCAAGGAGAAAATGGAACAGACCGGTCCTGAATGGAGGGCCTTCTCAAAGGAAGAAAAGGACGACAGGAGCAGAGGTGGCATACCCACTTCGATTGCCATGCACGACATGGGTTTGGCGACCGTGATCGGAGGCATAAACAAGGACGCCTCAGGGAAATCGCTTTCTGCTTCTATGAAGGCCACAGTGGAGAGGCTCAGGACATGGGATTCGAGAAGCCAGGTCCACGAGCCAGTCGACAGGAACCTTAGACAGGCCTTCAGCGAGCTTGACAGGCTTTCCGACAAACTGTCAGTTTCAGACGCAGTGGTTGAAAAGGCGGCCTACGTCTACAGGAAGGCCCTCGAGAGAGGCCTCGTCCGGGGAAGGTCGATATCGGCCATCATAGCCGCTTCACTCTACGCGGCCTGTCGGGACACCCAGACTCCTCGGACCCTGAAGGACCTCGCCGCTGTAAGCAATGTGAAGAAGAAGGACATCGCCAGATGCTACAGACTGCTTCTGAAGGAGATGGACATCAAGATGCCCGTCGTCGACCCGACGAAGTGCATCTCACGTATCGCTTCGAAGGCAGGCCTTTCTGAGAAGACGAAGAGAAGGGCGCTGGAGATATTGAAGAGGGCGGAGGAGACGAGGATTTCAGCGGGCAAGGATCCCATGGGTCTCGCAGCTGCAGCGCTCTACGTCGCGTGCACCCTTGAGGGGGAAGACAAGACGCAGAAGGACGTGGCAGAGGCGGCTGGAGTCACAGAGGTTACGATCAGGAACAGGTACAAGGGCCTTAGGTCAGCCCTGGGTATCTAGCAACCTTCCACTGCGCGTTCCAATTCTGAACGACAAGCAGATCAACCAGTCCCAACTAAGGATGTCTACGCTGCTCCTAATGGTCGTAGACCAGTTCTCTGTTGAACTTGCCATTACGATGTCCGACGCTAAGCCAGGCGGTGGGGATAATCCAAATTCTCAAGTAGGATTCGTCGAGGGATTCTAGTTCTAGAATCCCGAGTTCTATTCCAGTAGGTGCAATAAACCCGCAACGACCAGGGTACGGCGGTAGCGATAGAATTGGACAGGAGATCCTTCCTCAAGTACTCCATGGTCGGAGCGGTGGGTGCCGCGGCATCCTTGTATTCTCTGAATAGCCTCAACATGATTAGGCTCTCGACGCTCACGGACTTCCTCCAAAAGAAGCAGGTTGCAGGGCAGATGGCTGAGTCGAGCGCCATCCCTCACCTCCTGAGGAGGACCGGTTTCGGCGCGGACCCCAACGAGCTTGCAATGTACCAAAGGATGGGGTTCGAGACCGCCGTCAACCACCTGGTCAACTATCAGAGTCTGGACAATTCCATGGTCCCTGCCAGACCAAACATCGTGCTGTCCTACGCGAATTCAGAGTACGGTGACCTCGAGCCTATACAGTGGTGGTGGCTGAACAGGATGGTCAACACATCGAGGCCCCTTGAAGAGAAGATGACACTTTTCTGGCACAACCACTTCGCGACGGCGATCAGCAAAGTCGAGAACCCCTACCTGATGTATGTCCAGAACAAGTTCCTCAGGGCGAACGCTCTAGGAAACTTCAAGGACCTCCTGCTCGGAATCACCTCTGACCCGGCCATGCTCATCTGGCTGGACGGAAACCGCAACTCGAAGGGTAAACCCAACGAGAACTATGCGAGAGAGATTATGGAAGTCTTCTCCACCGGAAGGGGACCCTACACCGAAGACGACGTCAAGGCAGGGGCCAGGGCGTTCACCGGCTATACAGTCAACACGGACGGGACGTCTAGTTTCGTTCAGAGAAACCATGACGCGGGGAGCAAGACTTACCTTGGGCAGACAGGGAACTTTGGGCCGGAAGACATAGTCAACATCCTGGTCCAGCACCCTGCAACCGCGTACAATCTGGCCGCCGAGCTCTTTTCGTTCTTCGCCTACCCCTATCCAAGTAAGGCGACTGTCAACAAGTTCGCCCAGGTCTATCTCGACAGCAAGTCCAGCATCAAGGCCGTCGTAGAAGCCATCCTGAAGTCAGACGAGTTCAGGTCGACCTACTCCTACCTCGCTCAGGTGAAAAGCCCGGTCGAGTTTGTCGCAACCGCTCTTCGATCGACACGCGCAACATCAGAGCAGGGTTCCACCTTGGGCAGCTTGTCATACATGGGCCAGACACTCTTAGACCCCCCAACCGTCTTCGGCTGGCCGTCAGGGATGGCGTGGATCGATTCGGCCTCGATCTTCGAGAGGTACAACTTTCCCCTTAGGATGAATACAACCCAGGAGGATGGTGCAAGCAGGCTCGATTCTGGGGCTGTATTCCCAACAGGTCAGGCTTCCGCTGCCGGTGTGAAGGCGCTAGCCAACACGCTGTTCCCTGAAGGCCTCCCACCGGAATTCCTCAATGTGGTACAGAGCTCGGTCACCAACTACAACGACCCTATCGCAGGGACAAAGGACGCCCTCAGATTGACCATGGCGTCCCCGTTCTACCTTCTGAACTAGGTGTTGTGAGTTGAACATAGATAGACGGACGTTCCTGAAACAGTTGGCCGTCGAAGCAGGATCGGTTCCTTCGCTGACCCCGTTCAGCTACGGGCCCGCGGTCATGGAAGCAACTCCAGGGAGCCAAAGCGTCCTATCAGATGCAAAGAACCGCACTCTCCTCGTCGTCCAACTCGGCGGAGGGAACGACGGCATCAACACGGTCGTGCCCTACGGCCAGCATGCCTACTACCAAGCCCGTCCGACGCTCGCACTCCAGCCCAACGAACTCCTTCAGATCGACGGGAATGTGGGCCTTCATCCGTCGATGGGCGGGCTGATGAACCTCTTCAAGAGCCACAATGCCGCAATCCTCCAGGG
>JAPCJK010000007.1 GCA_027886975.1 Nitrososphaerota archaeon | reverse complement strand
CGCTCATTCGATAATTCGACCCGCTTGAGTGTTCTTAAGCGTAGCGCCCTGAATTACACGAATCAGTTTTCGATGAGCCTGGTGGCCTGTCTTTGATATGCACGGGCCTCCAAATGCATAATTATCGTTGAGATTCGTCATCTCTCATGCCCTCCTACGGTTCTGAATTCAAGTCTGTAATCGCCAGAGTTCGGTCACATGAAAGATGGTTTTCTGAAAGCCTCCCAATGATAGCCAGCGAGAACGTGACATCGCAGCCCATCAGAGATGTACTTTCTTCCGACCTTGGGCACCGCTATGCCGAAGGATGGCCCGGGGAGAGGGTGTACGCCGGCTGCAAGTTCATCGACCAGATCGAGCTCCAGGCCATAGCCCTGGGCAAGAAGTTGTTCAAAGCTGATTTCATCGATGTCAGACCGATATCAGGAGTTGTGGCGAACCTCGCAGTCTATTCTGCCCTGAGCGGTCCCGGAGACACGATGCTGGCACTCTCCATCCCCAATGGAGGACACATCTCGCATGGGAAGAAGGATTTCTCGGGGTCGGCGGGGCTGGTCCACTCGCTCAACGTGGAATACCTGGCCTTCGACAAGGACTCGATGAACATAGATGTCGACGAGACGAAGAAAAGAATTGCGGCGTTGAATTCGGTCAAGCTTGCCATGTTCGGCGCCAGCCTGTTCCTGTTCCCGCACCCGGTGAAGGAATTGGCGCAGACAATAAGGGACAAGGGCGGAGTCGTATGCTACGACGCGGCGCATGTAGCTGGCCTGATCGCAGGCGGCCAGTTCCAGGACCCCCTTCGCGAAGGTGCGCAGGTGATGACTTTCAGCACTCACAAGACGCTGTTCGGGCCCCAGGGAGGTGCGATAGTCGCCGGGACCGAATTTGCTGACCCTCTGAAAAAAGCAGTCTTCCCCGGGACCACCAGCAACCACCATCTGCATAGCGTGGCTGGCAAGGCAATGGTCTTCGCGGAATTCCTCCAGTTCGGACGAAAATATGCCAAGGACGTCGTGGCCAACGCCCAGGCGTTCGCCGGAAGGCTGGCCGACCTGGGGGAGAAGGTCCTAGGGGAGAAGAACGGCTACACGATGTCGCATCAGGTCGCAGTGGACGTGATGAAATACTCTGACGGTGGCGTCATGGAGAAGCTCCTAGAGAGTCAGAACGTCATAGTCAACAGGCAGCTGATTCCAGGGGACCTGCAGGCAGGGAGGCACTACACGAACCCAGGGGGGATAAGGCTGGGGGTAGCGGAGCTGACCCGACTGGGCATGGGCAAAACAGAGATGAAAGAGACTGCGGAGGTCGTTCACCTGGCCCTGGGCGGAAAGAAGAAACGTGAAGTGGTCGGCAGAATCAGAGAGCTCAGGAAAGGGTTCCAGAAGGTCAAGTACTCGTTCAAGGACTCGCCGGCGTACTCATTCAACTAGGGTCGGCTTCAGAAAGTCAGTCAGTTCGAGCTGGTCGGCCCTCCTCGGGCCCTGGAAGAGTTGGTCAAGCTCCCTCTGGAGCATGTCTAACCTGGACCTCAGGTAGGGGTCGACGTCATAATCTCGAGCGAGCCTTTGGGCGATGTAGAGATACTTTTCCACTGAGGCCCTTGTGAGAGTCACTCTGATGTCTCCCATGCAATTGGGACATTTCCATGCAAGGGGAGGCCTGCGCATGGTCAATCCGCACTTTTTGCACTTGAACGATTGGGTCGCGTACTTCTTGGCGTTCCCCATTATGTCCCTGATCAAATGCGTCCTGATGATGGATTCGACCACTTCCTTGGTGGACACCGCACTTATCTTCGAAGCCACTTCGATCTGCTTCGAAATCTTTTCGTTCAGGGTGCGAAGGGTCGAGTAGGCACCCCTAGAACGCCTGAGGGTCAGGGCGCTGGCCATATGTGTGAACCCATAGCCGTAGAACTGGTCCTCGTCCTCCAGCCTGTCCCCGATGCGCTCGATCAGGCCGGCGAGGGAAGCCGCGGCAGGATTGGTTTGCGTCTTCTCGAAGAACTCTAGAGGATAGAAGGAAGCGATGTCGAAGTTGTGCGCCTGCTCGTCCACCTCCGATGGAAGAAGGATGGGCTGGACCAAGAGCGGGGTGTCCATCAGGCCCCCAATCTGGTGCGGTATGTACTCCAGTGAGAAGTTGAGCAGGGCGTCCACCAACATGAGTATCGAGTCCCCGTCCCCGTCACAGTCGCGCCTCTTCGCCGCGTGCCAGTAGGGGTTGGCGAAACAGACCTGGGCGGTTGAGAAACCTACGAGCCTGCCGGCGACACCAACGGAGGTGTGAGGGGCGAGGCCGATGACAAGCTTGCCCATCAGGTCTGAAGGCCCATTGACGTTGTAGAATGGCTTCAGGCCGTAGAGGCTCTGAAGTTCGTCGTCGACCCACTGTGCCATTCTGACGAGGTCTCCGGCGATGTCGACCGGGACGATTATGTCCTGGGGCTTCAGCTCGAGTATCTGGTCGTCCCTCTGGAGAGGGAGGCCCTCGTTGTCCTGAGAATATCCGAGACGGATCAGCGTTTGTATGTCAGCCTTGACGTCCCGAGGCCTAAAGTGGGTCAGGGGTGCGTTCGTTGCGTCTATCCTGAGCGTCCCATCCTTGTAGACATAGACGTCGTGTCTGCTCCTGATGACCCCCTTCTCGAGTGGTTCGGGCATCTTCGAGACGCTCATCAGGCCTCGGACCCCTTTGACTGCCTTGGCCTGGTTGTGGGGGATCCTTTTCCTGATGTCGTTGAGCTTCGCGGCGAAGTCGAAGTCCATCTTGGAAAACGGCGTGGTCTTGGTTTTGCAATTGGGGCATGCCTCCTCCTGGGTGGTAGTGCCACACCTGGGGCAGGACTTGTACGGGACCGTAGCCGCGCCGCAGATTTCGCACTTGGAGCCCAGGCGCCTCTTCTCGCATTCGGGACAGTAGAGGTTGGCAACCTCGACCTCGACGCTCCCCTCCTTCGAGGCGACGAAGACGTCGCGTGATGGTCCAGCTGCCAGGCCCACAGGGAAAAGCGTGTGGACTGGAGGTTTCAGACGTCTAACCATGGCCTTCTCCGGCCTCCCGACCCTGACGCCTATTGTCGTGGTGCTCAAGCGCCCTAGTTGAATCCCAGTCAGATTCCTGATGTAATCAGGTTCGTCCGGAGGGAGGACCACCTCGGGCTCGTTGAGTCTCAGGAGGGTCCTTAGGACCAGGGCCGGGTCACCGATGACTATAGCCGAGTCTCCTTCAATTCTGTGTTCGATCAGGCATGCGTTGAGGATCCATCGCGCCTGGTTCGACCTGACGTCTACGACGACGTCTGTCCCCTCGATTCTCGAATTCTTCCTCAGCTCTGCGATTTCGTTGGGGCTGACCCGGTCGAACCTCGGTGAATGCGATGGGTGAAATGGGATTCCAAGCGATTGAGAGATGGCGATGGCTTCGGCCGCTGATGGTATTGTGGCAGGAGAAGCTACAAGCTGTAAGGCCCTCTCGTGGGTGACCCCGGCTATGGCCAGTACCTCCGAGGCCCCGCGGGTCCCTGCCAGCGCTTTGGCGAAGTCTTGGACCCACCATTCGGGTACGTAAGGCGAGGGCGGGAGGGCCTTGTTGTTTTCGAGGAAGTCACCGTAGCTGATTAGGACGTCCCCGAGGTCTACGATCTTATCGAGTTGGTCGTGAATCGATTCTGCGTCGGCGACCGTGGATATCCTCATCAGACTCCCGTCCTTGGTTAGTATTGTGGGCCCTTCGATTGAGTCCACGAATGCGATGGTGGCGGCCTTCCCCGGCATGTCGACTTTCACCTGGGTGCCTGTCACCACTGGGTAGTCGAGCAAGCTTGCAACGGCCGGGTGGATCCCTATCGTCGAAAGACCGGTGTTCATGGACCTGCCGTATCTCAGCCTGAAGCCGCCCTTGCTCCTTGGCATGGAGAGCACTGCCCGCCCGGAGATGACATCCTCGAAGTGGGCCCCTGCCTTTTCCGTCTCGTTGGTGGTCTGTTGGGTGGCCCCCTTGAGCTGGTCGAGGAACTCCCACCCCGATATGCTCAGGCTCGCCAGCTTCTTCGAAAGTTTGTTTGCCCGGCCGATGACGCCGTCGTTCAATACTCGGAGCGCGCCGCCCCTGAGTCTGTCGGTGGAGACCCGCTTCAGGTTCCTGTGAACGACGACTTCAATGGGGTCGGTCTCGATGCCGTCGATTTCCACCGGGAGGTTGGAGATGGCGCGCCTGATGTCGTCGTCGGTCACCTTGTACTGGAAGTTGCCGACGTCGCGTTCGTAGATTCTGACCTCTTCGGCGAACCTGTCGATCTCCTCCGGCCGGGCCCTGTAGTTGCTCAGGCCGAGCTTTTTGGCGGTCAGGTCTGCTATGACCAGGGAGAACGCGGCCTCTGTGCCCCCGGCAGAGCGCATGGGGCCCGCGTATGAGACGGAGACGTAGTCGCTGTTGTCGTCGTTCTGCTTTATCGTAACACCAGAGATTCCTTCGAGTGGGGCCACGGTCACACCGTCGGTCATCACCGCGAGACCAGCTCTGATCCCGTAGCTCAGGGCCTCGTGCCTCTCAAGGGCGCCGAATTTTCCCAGGGCTATCTCCTGTGAGATCGTGAGCGCCGCTCGTTCCTTCGACGTGGTGTGAAGGAGCTCGCGGAGCCTGCCGACAAGGCCCTCGAACTGGTCGAGGCGGAGCATCTGGTTTACCCTGTCTGCCAGGTCGAAGACCGTCTTGCTCTCGACGACGTCACGTGGGTCGAGGCCCTTGGACCTGGCGAGCGATGCGGTCCTGTGTGCGGCTTCGTATTGCGAAAGTATGTCCTGGTAGTATTGGTCGAGCCGCGCCGGGAATGGGGCGAGTGTCTTGACTCGGTCCCACGCGAGGTCGGCGGAAAAAGACATTTGGAGGCGTCGCTCCGTAAGAGGGAATTAAGGTCTATGCAAATGAGTTCCCAGAGACCATCGAAGGTTCAACCTCGAGTCGCGAAAAGCTCGGCCCAAGGTTTGGCCTTCCTCGCGTTGTTCTTCTTCGTCGTTGGCTTCTCCGCTGCCAGAATCTTCGCCACGATATACCCAAGTGTCGTCGTCCAATCGTCGGGGATTCACTTCCACCATTTCTGGTATGGGCTTTTGATGCTGGTCGTGGCAGGGTGGCTGGGGATCGCTTCGAACAGGCCCGAACATGATAGGGCTTACGCCGTAATCTTCGGCTTGGGACTTGGGCTGATAGGGGACGAAACTGGCCTCCTGTTGACTTTCGGTGACTACCGTTCTGAATTGACATATGTCATCTTCGTGGTCGGCTTTGGTGTCGCTATCATGGTGTTCCTCGCGATCCGTTACTGGGAGCAGCTCAGGGATGAATTGTTCCGGCTGGGAAAGGGGGAAAGAGTCGTCTATCTAGGAATCGGCATCGCGGCGCTGTCCGCGTTGCCTCTGGCCTTCGACCGTGTGATAATAGGGCTGGTTGTTTTGATGCTGGGCGCGTCCGTCAGCGTGGTTGGCATCTGGTTGCATCGACGTCGTGGCGACCAATCAGACATAGGTTAATCACAGCCGAAGCTCTCCCTTGGTCCCGTTGCCAATAACTCTGGATGATGTCGAGCTCAGCGTCATTGCGGCCCTGATAGGGCTCTTGGTGACTCTGCCTGTGACATACCTTGTAGTCGACCGGATAGTTGAGCGGAATGAGCGGAACAGGTTGAAGCCGATAGAAGTCACCGCCAAGGAGAGGTTGAAGTCTAAGCTGGGCGTAGGATCACTGACGACGTTCTTGATAACCCTGGCCATAGACGTGCGAACGTCGATGGAAGAGAAGAAGGCCATGCCGCGGGAGGTCGCGGAGATTTACGCTTCCAGACTGAAATCTTTCCAGTCAGACTTGGAGATGTTGCTCGGTGTTTACAACAATGTCCTAACGGTCGAGGTCGAGCATACCACAGCCAGCATCATAGCTCAGATAGAGCATCTCGAGGAAGATATGCAGTACGTCATGGAAATCCACCCGCGACATGCGACAGAGACCCAGGTCGATCACATAGAGCGTGTGATCCTGGTAGCCGTTCGGCTCATCAAGAAGGAGCTGGGCGCCATTGGGGCAGAGAGCAGGCAAGTCGACGCCCTAGAAGAATGGTTACTCTTGGAGTCGGAGAAGCACACCCATCCTGAGCCTCAAGAACCAATCGAAGTCAGCGGGAAGCATACCCTAACCTGAGGATTGCCTTTGAGCAGGATCGTCAAAGTTGCCGACGCCAAAGAAATCGAAGATGGGAAGGGCAAAATCGTCAGGGTTGAAGGATTGATGTTGGCCATCTTCAGAATCAAAGACGAGTTCTTCGCCCTCGACAACTCGTGCCTGCACCGGGGAGGCCCACTGGGAGAGGGAGAGCTCGAGGGCTACAATGTCACATGTCCCTGGCATGGTTGGACGTACGACGTACGGACAGGGTCCTTCGAAGTGATACCTCCTCTGCAGGTCAGGACCTATCCAGTTAGAAGAGAAGGAGAGTCGGTCCTCGTTGAGCTGGAGGGAAGCGGATCCGGTTAGAATTGAAGAGACCAGAGTTCAACCCAACGGCCCCACCCCTGCCTTTCCTGTTATTCCACTCCAAGAAACCCTTAGGCAACAGTTAGTCTTACGTAAGTAAAGAAGCCCGTTCTCGGTAGGCGGTTTGGATTGGATATGCCTTGGGGTCTAAGGTGGGTCACGGATTGTTGGAGAAACACTCACAGTGTGCGGGATCTAAAGGGGAAACAGGCTGCAGTGGAAGGCCTGGGGTGGGGGTTCGATTGTGAAGACCAGTGAACGGATACCTCACCTAGCCCCAAAGGGGGACCCCACTATTTCCACTGGAACTACTCCGACCCCAAAAGCAGCAAAACACCCGATTCCGACCCCTTTGTTTCCATTGGAGCCACTATACACCCCTGCTGAAAGGAGACCGAGTGAACCCTAGTGAACGGTCTGTACGCTATCAATACGACGTCAAACAAACTCACTGGCTTGTTCACAAGTTCACACCATGACGGGATTTATCGGGGCTTCAGGACCCACGGGCAGTAGTTGACTTGCTGAAGCGGGTGAAGTTCGAGCTGGAAGACGAACACGGGCGCAAGAGTTTCCACATAGTAGAAGGCCCTGTGTCCCGCAACGATCTGATGAAGACCATGGACGCGCTTGAAATGATGGACCAGTCATTGGAGCACACGCCCCACGCCCCCGACGAAGGGACCTTCTTCGGCAAGGTGCAGACGCTTTTGGAAACCACGTTTGCAGCAGGAGACTTCTCATCGTCCGACGTCGCCCGCGAATTCGAGGACAAGTACAGCCAGCCTGTCAAGCTCAGCACGATCTCTACCTACCTCGCCCGCCTAGCTGACAAGCAGTACATCAAGCGTGAGAGGTTCGGGAATTCCTGGGTATACCGAAGAGTATACCTCAAACCGACTCAGGTAGCTGAAAGATAGGTCGACTTTACAGACACAGACTGAGACCGCCAGTTTCTTCAACGAACCATATTCCTTGAGAGTATGATTACAACAACAGCGTCTACGTCTTCGGAAAGACGAGGCAAAGCTGGGTGTTCTTGGCGACGGTCGCAGTGATCGTAATTCTCATTTTTCGGTTCGTTAATCCTTTGGTCTATCGGCGCGAAGCGGAACTGCCCCCATTTCTTAACTTGCTTAGCCTAGAATCGCAGAACTCCTTCGAAGTAAACTGTCCTTCCCAAAGTTGCAAGTCGTTAAAGCGCAAACACTCCGTATTTTGGTTTTCGCAAGCCTAATGCTGTCTGACGAATGAATGGACTTTTTACGCCGAAGAACTCCAAGGTTACGCAGATTGTCTCGCAGACTATCCCACTTGGACAAGAGTTTATCGTAGAAAGCGGCCTACTCTACTTTCGTGCTTCTGTTGCATAGACCATGCGACGATCTGGTCCTGACTCTTTCACGTCTATGGCGTATCCCGCACTCTTCAGTATCTCATCAATTCCCAATGAGCCTGGGCTCCAATTGTGACACTCCATCGCAATTGCAGGGTGAAAGTGATCCAAAGTGTTCTTGGCTCCGCGGATTACTTCGGCGTCTGCTCCCTCGACATCAATCTTGATAAAATTCACATGGTCAAGATTCAAACTTGCGACCATGCTGTCGATTGTGGCAATAGTTACTCTCACGCAACTCGTCATTTTTCCCCCATCCTCTCTCTCGAAGAAAGAGTTCTTCAAGTGATCAGAGTAAACACGAAAAGGGCGCGAGCCTTCTTCTTTGTCCGAAATTGCGTAGGGGAACGTCTTCACGTTGGTAAGATGATTTCTCTTAACGTTGTGATCTAATACAGAGTAGTTGTTAGGCGCTGGTTCAAATGATACCACTTTGCCTAAAGCACCTACTTGCTTTGAGGCTTTCAGTGTGAAGATTCCTATGTTTGCCCCAACATCTAGAATAATGTCTCCAGGATGAGGACTGAATTTCTTTTCGTAGATTCGGTCTACATAGATTTCCTCTACATTCCACCAGCTTTTCATTGAATTCTCATAATCCGACCAAATAAGTAAGTAATTACCATCTGGGAGAAGGGCCTCGTACGTCCTAAATATTTTCTTCCCAATGACCCTAATGTATTTCTTGCCTAAGAGGAACTTCATGACTGATGATGAAGGGGAAATCTGGGGCATTTTGGAGAGACAGATCTTTGTGGAGTTAGAAGAAATGAGATGAGAGCAGCGTTATAGACGTTTCTCTCTCAAAGTCTGCATGAGGGCCTCAAGCCGCGAGAAGTATGTAGAGACCGACGACTGCAATCACAAACCCTACCAACGAGTCGTTGTACTTGGGCGGGATTCTTTCGAAGGCCTTGGCCAGACCAGCCGAACCAAGGAGCAGGAATACTAGCAAAGCCAAGACTGAGGCGACCGCAAACACGACGGCGGTGTCAAACGCGAAAGCCAGACCAATAGGCGCGGCCAGAAGGAAGATGGGCAGGATGCTCAGGTCAGGTGAAAGCGCAGCCCCTAGGACTGCAAAATAACGGAAACGCCTTCCAATGTTTCCCTCCCTCTTCGAGACTCCCTCAAGGACCTCCCGTTCGCAATCTTCACTCTTGTTGGACATCAACTCCTTCGTTCCGTAGATCAGTCCACCTACGACCATTATCACCCCGGTTCCCTCAGTGATGTAGAGGGATGCCTGCCGCGAGACGGCAATCCCGACTTCTACAATGATGAATCCAAGCAAAACAGAGAGGGCCACATGCCCTACGGCAGTCATAACGCCCACCCCCATCAGACGAGTCCGATTCCACTTTGAGACGCGCCCCAGTATGATCAATGTCGCCCAATGGTCGGGAGCGGACATGTGGAGGATTCCCACTGAAGCCGCGGCTAGCAGCAGTGGCACCGGAGAAAACACAGGGTCTACCCTGCTTGCAGGGTTAGGTATATTCTGTTACTGGTAGATACCTTTAGTATGGTAGATACCTTTAGTATAACCGGCCAAAAACCCAAGGTGACAGTGTGAGCCTTGGCAACCACCGCCGCCAGATCCCGGGTATTAGGAATGGTACTGGTGGTCATCCTAGCAGTCGGAGGAATCGCGTACTACACCTATACCGTAAGCAGCCAACTCCAGCAGGAAAACGCCAGGCTGAACTCCCAAATATCGCGACTCCAAGCAAACATTAGCTCGCTTCAAGGCGAATTGGACACCATTAGCGCGCTCCGACAGGGCTACCCCTCGATTGTGTTGCGAACCTGGGGGACCGCGCTCGCTTCCTATGGTGAGAGAAAAGACGGATTGACTTACCTGCGCCTGACGGAGACGGACGCAAATAGCGGCGTCGAGGCCGCGCTCGCTTCCAAGTCATTCAACGCCACCATTCCGGGTAATTCCGTTTCATGGAGCGCGGTGGCCAACCACATAGCGACCGACAAGTACCATACGATCTGGCCGATGGTGCTTGAGAACTCTCCGGGAGGAACAAACGCGATAGAATTCGAGATGAAAGGAGGCGTTCAGGAGGTCGCCGTGATAACGAACGGCGTGAAGGGTTTCGCCCTTGTGAGTTGGAATTCAACCGCCCCTCACACATTCAAGATAGTCATCGTGGTCCCCGGACAGCAGGTGGACTTCTATATCGACGGAAAATTAGTCAAAACAATGACTACGAACATCCCCAAGGTAGATTTCCTCCTCAACGCTGCCGAAATCAAAGCTGATTCTCCGTCGGCGGCGGGTGTCGCTACACTCGATGTCTATGGCGGCTTGCTAAGTAACCCATGAGAGGCCTCCAGACGCGAGACTAGTTTGATATGGGCAGCCTGCGAGAGAAACCCTAGTAACCACGGAAGAGTTCGACTCTGATATCTTCCTCGGGAATGGCGGCCTCTGACAACAATCCCATCATCGCCATGACCATGCCTGGTTTCCCGCAGGCGTAGTAGACTGGTCGGTCGAGCCCCTTTGCCGCCTCTTTGAGCTGCCTCTTGCCGATCCGCCCCACGAGACCTTTCCATCCTTTCAGGAGGTTGCCTGTAAGGGTGTGAATGACGCGAAAGCGCGGATTTTGCCTTTCCAGTTCCTCCAGCTCGCTGCGGTATGCGATGTCTTCTTCGTCCGAGTTGCTGTAGAGGAGCCTGACAGGGATGGGTAGGGCCTTATCCGAAGCATATTCTGCCATCCCCTTCAGAGGGGTAATCCCTATCCCTCCAGCAAGCAGTACGGCAGGGCGCTTCTCTTCAAGGACAAAATGGCCGAAGGGCCCTTGCAGCACAACGCTGTCCCCGGGTTGTAGAGCGGCAAAGGCGTGTTTGAACGCGGATTCAGAGAGACGCACCCCATATTCGAGGTTCGGGCGAGTGGGGGAACTCGCTAGAGACATCGGTCGAACATCCAGGCCTCTGTCTGTCTTCAGCCCAAGAAAGGTGAACTGCACAGGGCGAAAGGAGAACCCAGCCGGTTTCTTTACCTCGATGTCATGGGTTGTGGCCGTGAGGCGGCGGGATGAGACCACGGTGGTCTCGAATGCTTGAACGCCCATCTCCCGAAGGAAAGGGCGCGATCCCATCGTATTTCAGTCCACACAAAAGGGCTTACAGTATATCTTGACGAAGTTTGTCGACAACCGGTCACATTCCACTCTGTGCCAGCGACGTGTTCACCACCGCGGACTAACCCGCCACCACAGTAGTCGCGACCGTCGCCGTCGAATTGTCTTGGAAAATGGCCACGAATCGAAGCGCGTAGGCATCGCCCTTCACCACCGCAGGATTCTGGAAGCCGCCCTTGTACCACTCTGCGAAGCGCGTGAGGTAGTTTCCGCTCCATACGTCAACGCCTTGGTCAGTCCCATTGACGAAAAGCTGGAGACTTTTCACTGGGGCCGCCGCATCGAAGTAAATGAGGCCGCTGAGGTAGGGGCTCGGATAACCGCAGTTTGAAGAACAGAGGCTGAAATCCTGGAGGCCTATCCCTCTGACTTCGAAGTAAGCTATCTGGATGTGGCCCCATTCGTCGCCGGCCGTTACCGTGTAGATTCCGGGCAGAAACGGATGCAGCACGCCCTCTGAGACCCCACCCCCAGGGTGGGTTGTCAAGCCCTGTGTCCAGTATCCTCTGAGGTCGACGTACTCGGCCATACTCTGAAATGGCTCGAATCTGAACGAGTTGGTGACCCTCATGAGCGGACAAAAGTAGCCCCCGGGCGCATATATCTCTACGGAAGTTGCTGAAGAAATGTTGCCCATGGTGTACCTTCCGAAGTATACGGCTATCCCGAACGGGACTGAGGAGCAGGGCCCCATGGAGAGATTCTTGGCACGCCAGTCGCCTGAAAAAGGAAGCTCGTTGACCAGAGGAAGGCCGTTCCTGTCTGTGACGGTCACTCTTACGGTCTGGTTCTGCATGACCAAGGTCGAGTTCAGAGAGCCGCTCAACGTGAGTGCTCCAGGCGCCGCGATGCTGAGCTGATATGGAGAGGGGACTACTAACAACCCCACCACCGCTACCACAACCCCGGCCAAAATGATTAGAACCACCAATCTCCGCTTCGTCCGCCTTCCAGAGGCCTCCATTCCAGGGGTTGAGCGCAGGGCCTTGACACGTATAGCTCTACCACCCAGAACACCAAGTGCAATGAACCGGGGCTGGATCAATCAGCGTCTGTTGAGCGATAGAACAATCCTACCGAAACGGGTTTATCCTCCCACCAGGATTAGGACCTGCGGTCCATGGTCCTCCATCTGCGAAAGCGCGTCGCGCAGGCTGGTGTGATCCTCTTCATCGCTTCATTATTGGCTCCTGTCTTCCTCGTACCGTTCTCTGTTCTCGGTGGAGGAATCGGCCTCGGGGTTGTGACATTCTTCCCTCTGGTCGTCTTTAGCGGCATGCTACTGTTCATCGCGACCTTGGTGCCCGGAACAAAGGGAGAGACCTGGGGCTCAATGTGGCCCCTGGTAGGATACGACAACGCCATCGACGCTCTCTATGTCCGAGGCCCCTGGTGGCAGCGGTTCGAAGAACTCGACGAGATGGAGGCTAAAAAACGAACGACGACGGCCATGAGCGAGTGGTTCTAGTTGTCCGCCGAGCCCATCCCCGGCAGACCTTATATCGAGACCACACTGTTATACAATAAGACGAACGATGGAGACGGTCAAAGTTTCGAAGAAGTACCGGGTAGTCATACCTGAGAAGCTCCGCCAGAAGGTGAACATCAAGTCGGGAGACAAGATGGTAGTCATGGCAAAGCACGGCATCCTCCAGTATGTCCCCATACATTCGCTGGCGAAGACCAAGGGGATGGTCCCCGGTCTCGACACAGCCGGCCTCCGCGACGAGACGTTCACTAAGGTCCCATCGATTTTTGACCTTGCAGGAACGAGCAAGCTAAGCAGAGTTGAAGCGTTCAAGCAAACCGATGCGCTCAGAGAAGAAAGCTGACGCTCTTCGACACCAGGCACTCTTGGGCGGCAAACACTTTTATCTCTGTAAGAATTTCTTACCTGTGTGAAAAGGCAGGCACATGACATAGAGCTCACAAGGGCTAGTTCGAAAGGGCAGGTGGTGATACCGACGAAGATACGGAGGAGGTTCAACATCAAAGAAGGCAGCGTCCTTGCCGTGGCAGCCCGGGACGGCGTCATAGTGCTGAAGAAGATAGAATCCGGCCTGTCTGCTGGAGACTTGAAGAGTCTCAGGCTCGTTGAAGAGGCCTGGAAGGACATTGAGGAGGGAAGGTACAGCGTCCGCTCCAAGGAGGCCTTCTTCAAAGAGCTGAAAGAATGGTAGAAATCAAGGCATTAGTCTACACGCAGAAGTTCGAACGCGACGTAAGGAAGACCCAAGACAATTCAGTAAAGGACAGGCTTCGGAAGCAGATAGAGAAGATCGCGGAAAACCCAGAATTCGGGAAGCCGCTCCGGTACGGTCTGAAGGGAGAGTGGACCGTCCGAATCCCACCTTACAGGCTAATCTACGCGGTCCACGGAGACAGGCTCATCTTGCTCCGCTTCGAGCATAGGAAGGAAGTGTATGATTAGACGGCTGCCAGCGACGAGGACCTTAAGGGTCTGAAAGACGTGACGTTCGTTTAGAACAAATTGTTGAGGAAGCAGTAATAATCCGCTTTCAATCTCGAGATTCGATGAGAGTCCCCCTTGCGACGGGAATTGCCGTTCTCTTGGGAGTCTTCCTCCTGGTCAGTCTGGGACTTGTGGCCTTCTTCGCGCTCCCAGTGAGCGTAGTTGCGTTCGCCGTCCTGATGAATCGAAGAAAGATGAGTCGTGGCGCCGAACTGCTTGCGTTGGGAACCATGGAAGTAGCCCTGGCCTGGTTCGTCTGGCCTGGCCTCTACTACCGCACGGGTGTCTCTCCCGACAACTACCTGCTGGCAGACGGGATCGCCGTCCTGTTCTTCGCTCTTCCGCCGACCGTCTTCCTCATTGCACGAAGTCGATACGACAGAGCGAGCCTTTCCGGACTAGCCCTCTTTCTTCTCTTGATTGGCATTGTTGCCGTCCCATTCATTCCCCTTGGAGGTGCGTGTACGGGCCCTGTCGGCGGTTGCCACAATGTGTACACCTACGGGTCTGCTTCATGGTTGTTCGTCTGTGCAGGGGCAGAGTTTGCCACATTTCCGGGAGACGTGTCTACGGGACTCCCCACTTTTCCGCTTTCGCTCAACACTCCTTTTGGCAACTACTTCTTTGCCGATTGTGCATTTATGTGAGGCGCTCCTCATGCGACGCCGGCAGACGCTGTTTTTTGCGCAAACACCTCGTAAAAATATCCCAGAACATATCCAAAGATAAGAGAAATGATGAGACCTACCACCAGATTGAAAGCCACATCTGCAATTCCAGTCACGAGACTTGCGAGATTGAGAGCAAATTCAATGAATCCCAAAATCAGGCCGTAAACAACTCCTTTGGTACGATAGGATCTGGCTGGCATAATTCGATCAGCAAAAGCGGCGAAGACAAGCCCCAGTACGAAACCCCAGGCCAGTCTGAGAATTGCAAATATCAATATGAGCGGTCCAAATAACCCAGTGGCCGAAAGACCCAGAGTTGTTTCCACAGCAGTTATGATTCCCCAGGTCCCTCCAGCGACGAGTCCGGCTTATGCCCCGCGCCGCCATTCAATCATTGGTTAAGGAAACCACTTGGTTGAGGTATTGACGACGTAATAAAATCGCTCAGAACATGCAATTCCGAATCCATCCAACGCCACCAAAACTGCTAGGTTGTTCTAAAAAGCAGGCGTATAACGTACAATCCAAGAAGTGAAAGCCGCGAGAATGAGTCTAGGCTTGGTCGTGGTTCTCAGCATAATAGTCGTTGAATGTGCGACTCTCTTCGTCTTGTTCATTCCAGTCGTCCCCGAAACCGCAAACGTGCCTTGCTACGGCAATCCCTGCCCCCAGGGCCCGTTTGTTCCCAATTTCTATGGGTCTGTCTCATTCCACTACTTCAATGTCGGTATGGTATTCGGTGCGTGCAATGGCTTTAAGATGGTTACATCCGCAAGCAGGTCGCCCACTTTCTGTATGACGGCGTGATCCTGCTGGCACCGTCATGTTTTGCACCTCACTACCTCGCTTGAGTGGCTCGTCCTGCCATCGAAGGGATAGCCAACCCCATCAGAACGTTGTGTCAAAATCAGGCCGACCAGTCGAATCAACGAGCAAGCTGCTTGCTACAAGCTCGTATCTCAGCAACTCCTAGTCAGGGTAGTCCGAGAGTCATCACACGAAATCCAATCCTTAAAGCACCCTGGCGTTCGCATTGATTTGGCAGCCGATGAGGGTAGCTAGGCTCTGGACAATTGTTGTCAAAGAGGGCGAGGACAAGAAGTTCGCAAAGGCCCTTGAGGAAATCTCCGTTCCTTTCTTGAAGACCCGAATTGGAAAGGGTTTTCTTGGGATGTATCTTCTTCGCAACCGGGTAATCTCGAACGAGATTACTTACATAACACTCTGGCAAAGTAACCACAGCCTAGAGAAAAACCTGGCAAGCAAGGAATGGAAGGATGCCCTCAAGAGGTTTGAAGCGAGAGGCTTTCAGATAGGCGAGCCCAGAATCATACATTCCGATATTATGACGACTCTCGAGTCAGGTTGATTCTTACACGAACAGGCCCTTGACCGATGGCTCGGCAGATTGACTTCGAACGAAAGATTCGCTAACCGCTCGATTCCAGCTTGCGCCGCCCTTCATCAGTGATCTGATATACGAACGGTTTGGTCGCGACATTCCGTCTGACGAGGCCCAGGTCGAACAGCTCCTTCATCAGCCGCGCCGTGTGCTCGCGCGACTTCTTGAGTGTGTCAGTAAGCTGACGCGTGTTCTTCGTGCCCTCGGCGAGCAGTCTCAATGTCGCCAGCTGTGTCTCATCGAGCATCAGGTCTGCCCCCGGTGGCGTCTCATGTTGCTGCGCGGGCTCCGGCTGTGGGGTGGGGGGTGCCTGTGGGGCCTCGGGGGCCAGTTCCTGCTGTGATGGTCGTGACTCCTGTGACCTTGGTTGTGACACGGGCTGTTGCATGGTTCGTGGTTCCCTCTCGACATCACTTGGTTCTTCCTCGGGTTGTGACTTCGCAAGCGCTGCGGGCGGAGTCGAAGGTTGGACCATCGGCTCTGGGGCTGGGGGCGGAGCCATAACTCGAGCCTGGACGACCTCCATCCTCCCCATCATGTCGAGTATCCGCTCGTCCTGCTTTCTCATCCTCTGCTCAAGGGCGTCCCAAAGGTCATGGCCGAGGTCGGAGGAGCCTGCGATCTTCTGCGAAAGCTGTCGGTACCTGACCAGGAGGCCGATAGCGAGGGCGACAAAGAAGGCCGAGGTCACGAGAAGCGCAATAGTAGTCGCGTCGTCCAGCAGGGCCAACGGCGTGACATCACTCAATGTTGTGATTTAAGCGTGACCCCACGTGATGAGCCTCAGTTCGCTCTCATGCGATTTCCCTCTTCCCCTGAGACGTGATTGCTGCTTGGGCGTGATGTTCGTCACAGGATGATACGGTCCAAAAGGACTCCTAGGACTTGTATGAAGCGGTCCTGATCATTTTCAGAGAGTTCCCTGGCTCCGGCGCCGACCAACTCGAACAATTTGCGGACTTCCTCCGCCTTTACGACGCCCAGCTGCATGCCGATCAGGACTGTGACAAGCGATTCTCTGATGTTTGTGCGGGCCTGGGTCAGGGTCCGATAGTAGGAACCTATAGTCAAGGGCCTCTCAACTCCCTTTGTTCGGCCCGATGAAGCGATTGAAGCAGCGTCTCGAAACCTGATCTCTCCTGAAGCGACGCGCATGTAACCTATCAACGACTCCAACTGCCGCGATGTAAGGGAAGACTCTTTCACTAGACGTTCGGGCAAGCTCATGCCCCCTTCTTGTCCGCCAATTACGTATTAACATTCCCTAACCCCACTTTTCCGAAAAACCTCGACCTTACCCTACTTTGATGAAAATAATAAGGAATCAGACTCACAACGATTCAAAATCTGCAAGAGCCCCAGCGAGCGCATGAGACGCTATCTTATCTACCTGAAATAACAGACGAGCGGGTGAGATAGATGGGTAGGAGACGCAAGAAAACTCTTCGAGTTGTCCACCGGACGCTGCCAAGGGTCTTCGCCTGCCCCCGATGTGGTATGACGACCATAAGAATCACATCAGACCAGGATGAGGAATCACAAGATTTCGTCTTCAAGGTCACATGTGGGAACCCTAACTGTCCTCTTCACGCAGGCAGAGAGTTGAGGTACCCGTTCAAGCGAGCCGACATCGACGTGTACAACACCTTCGTCGACGACTACGCCAAAGCCGGGGCCTGAATTGATCTCTCTTGGGCCAGTAGAGACACGCCTCTTACATGAAACGAAGAAGGGCCCAATCGTCGCAGCTCTGATAGACCCGGAAGACTTCTCTCCAAAACAAGCGGCTGAGACTGCTGGCAAGGCAATCGCCGCCGGAGCCTCTCTGATTCTGGTCGGAGGGTCGACTCTGGCCAACCAAACTCGGCTCGACGCGGTGGTTAAGGCAATAAGAGGTCACAAGGGGTCACATCAAAATCACAAATCACAAGTTCCAGTCGTGCTCTTTCCTGGGAACATCACAGGCGTTTCACGTTTTGCCGACGCCATTCTCTTCAGCAGCCTCCTCAACTCGACCAACACCTACTTCATTGTAGGGGCTCAGGCCCTGGGGGCAGTGGAGGTCCAAAGGAGTGGGATTGAGAGCATTCCAATGGCCTACTTGGTCTTCGGCAACAACAGTGCTACTAGCTTCATAGGCCAGGTTAACAGTCTTCCTTCTTCAAAACCCAACCTCGCGGTAATCTACGCCCTGGCCGCGAAGTATCTCGGAATGAGGACTCTGTACTTGGAAGCTGGGAGTGGCTCGGGTGAACCGATACCCAGAGAGACCATTCGCGCGGTAAGAAAGGCCTACGACGGGCTCTTGATTGTAGGGGGTGGGATCACAACGGCTGAAACAGCAGCTAAGGTGGCGAAGGGCGGTGCGGACATACTTGTGATTGGAAATTTACTACAGTCCCCCAAATTCGAAGGGACGCTAAAACAGATAGTGAAGATTCTCAAGAGATAACCAACTCGCTTCCGGCCTTCTCAATTGACTCAGGTTCGAATTTCGCTCAGGGGGCGTTATAAGCGACCGCCACATGATTGGATGGCACGGAGAATCGCCTTGGCCATTTATGCTGAAGCAAAGAATGGCAATCGGCGTTCACTATCGTACCTCTATTGGGGCTGGGTCCGTCACATCGCAGAAGAAGAGGGAGTCGAGCTGCCGAAGAACGAGTCTGAGACCATCTCTTTCACCGAAGACGAAACGAAAAGGCTGGCATCCGCAATCAAAATCAGAGCAGACAAGATCAGAAGAGGATTAGCCCCGCGCGACGCCAAATCATATGTCGACCAAATAGACAGCCGATTCTTTCCCCCTGAAGAAACCCAAGACAAAGGAAAAACGGCCCCAGTTGGTTTTGACGACCCTGATGCAATGGACGAGACAGCCAAGTTCTTCGAATTATCCCGTGGCGTCACCCTCACGTACTGACCACAGGTACGGGGGCAGTGTATTCTCCGGCGCCACCCACCTGACTTCAACAAGACCGACATTTCCGCCCCTCATATATGCCCTAAGAGAGGCAGACAGCTCTATGGGATTGTTGATTCCCATCGTACCCAGCCATCTCTGGGCTCTTCTCCTCTCACTCGCAACCAAGTAACCTTCGAGCTGGGTGATTCCTTTCTGCGAACCGAAACTTCCTCCATCCAACGACGACTTCACTTCGACGAGCAATGACCTGAGCCTGCCCCTAGCAAAAACGTCAAGCTCTTGTCCGAGTTCTACTTCATAGCCGGCATTGGCGAATAACCTCCCAAAGAGTCCTTGGACCATCTGCCCTCTGACCTCCCGGGACGCGGCCTTCGCAGCTTCCAACCAGGGAGCGAATTGGGCGCTCGTCGGATCGAGCAGTAGTCTGATTGTACTTACCTCCGGTCCGAGCGCCAGCGCCGTTCTGAGCCTGGCTCCGGCCTCTTCAATCGTAGCCGCAACTACTTCCGCGATTGCACCCTCGATCTCCATGCCCCCTGGGGAGAAGCAACTAGCAACCGCTAAGATTCCATGGATATTATAGTCATATATCTATGGAATATTAACCAGCATTCTATTTAGCAATTCCGCACGAAACTTAGAAGATTCACAATAGAAGAATCGAGGCAGACGGTGACCACCACAGAATTTGTTACGGTAATTCCAGAGGAGTGCCCCTCTGGTTCATGCTGAATCTCACTTGGCCCGATCTTTCCCCTAGCGCCCGACCAGCCCCGGGCTCATAGCCCTGCGTTTCCCCCTCAAAAGTGAGAATTCACATGGACTTGCACTAACTAATTCTAGGGTAAATCTTACCTTCGGAGCGCTCTTTAGGGCCTTCAACAACCCGTTCGAGAGACTCAAGCGATTAACGGTTAGTGCTCAAGACTAACTGCCGTTGAGCGTCAAGACGAGGTTCTTGAACTTCGTAAGGGCCTCATCCGCGTTGTTCGTCCAGGCTTCAGTTTCCTTGTCGTAAAGACGTGTTGGGACGGTGAACGAAAGGGCGTTGATTTGATCGCCTATGAAGTACTCAGTTCTTCCCCTCGAGTCGAGAAGCGCTTGAGCGAGGTACTGGAATGTTTCTGAGTAATACTCGAGCGGCACAGTGAATTCCGAGTAGAAAATTCCTTCGCCCACCCCGTTGCTCCAGATGAAGGGCAACCGGTCCATCTTGGTCATAAGCTCACGTTGTTCGGACTCAGTCGAACTTCTTACAATGAACTGTATCCCCATGTGGGCGTGCTGCTGTTGCCACGCCTTCAGGTCTTCTTGGCTTCTCGGTCCAGTAGCTGGCCAATTAATCCTGTAAAGAAGGACCTGCCCTGCATCGGTAATATGGCCAAAATGATTGTAGACTTGGGGATAGGGTATTTTCAGCTCACGCGAAATCTTACCGAGCGATTTCGTAGCGTCCACCTGGAGCTTCTGGAGTATCAGAAGGTCTTCACGGTCGAACCGAACGAGGCCTCTCGGATTCAACTTGGGAGCAACCGATTTCTTTTCGCTGACAATCTTGGACCAATCGAAATCCCACTTCCCCGTGCCGAAATCGAAATACTTCGTCTTCATTGGTGATGCTCGAATCCAGTCTAACCCGTCGACCTGCAAAAGACGGAAGATGCCAACCTCCTGCATGTCCGCGAGCAGCCGACGATACTGACGCTCAAACTGAGAGGGCACCGTCAGAAGGATGACGTAGTAGCCGCTCGGGAAGGTCCGGAAGTAATTTGTCAGATAGCAGAGGCTGTTCATCGAGATGAGGATTTCCTTGGCATGGGGTAGGTAGTCGTCGGCGAAGTCTATGACTGCATGAATTCTCTTGAACCCCAGCCCCTCGTAGTTCAGAACAGCTTGGTACGCAACACCTCTTCGGCCTAGAATGTTGTGCTTGAACCAGTACCTGACTGTCTCCGGACTCTCGTCAAGCTTCCTTGCAATCTCCGTGATCCTGGGCCCGCGTTCCTGCATCAGTGTAGCTAGTCTGGCCTGTTTTTCTCTTAGGTCAGGCTTCAAACGCCGAAGACTCCATAAGGTTCCATGGAATTTGTGTTTACGAATCTATGGAATATTTAAATTTGCCAGCGCACGGCAAGCGATAACGTAAATTGCTTCGACTTTGGTAGTCGACCCATCTCGAATAATAAACGGTCGTTTGACATCGGCGGGGGAGAGCAGATGGTTCTAGAGCCCAACGCCAGAACTGAACGCCCGACCGAACGTTCACCCAACAACCAAGACACGAATTCCAAGATTGCTGAGCTTGTCAAGCTGATTACGAAGGAAGGGCCTCAGATTACTCAGATTGCAAGGGAACTCGGAGTTCACAAGGAGACGGCGAGATATTGGTACAAGGAAAGATTGCTGAAGAGAGGCTACACTTTGGCGGCAATCCCCAATCACGAAAGGTTGGGTCTTAGGAGGGTAATCGCATTCGCGGAATTTTCGGAGGACTACAGGCCCTATGGGGATGCAATACTGATGGCGATGAACGAACTGTGTTACCTTACCAGCTTCATGAAGGCCCTTCCTGAGGACCTGTACTCTATTCACGCAAATGTTCCTCAGGAGCACTCGAGTGACTGGATTCGGTTCATGCACACTCTCAAGCAGAAAGGAGTGTTCAGTTCAATCCACGCAGTTCCTTTCGAATGGGCAAGGGTGGTTCCAATGCATTCGGAAATTTACGACTTCGAGCACGACGCTTGGCAATACGACTGGGCGTCGAAGCCCAAGTTAGATCCTGGCTCTTTTGCCTACTCTCCTTCTGCCAAAGCCAAGATCGACTCGACTGACCTGAAGATAATCGAGCAACTCCAGATAGATCCTAGCGCTTCCTTAACTGAAATTGGAGATAAGATTCAAGTGAATTACAAGACCTTGACTTGGCACTATCGCAAGCACATAATTGGAAATGGGTTGCTCAAAGGGTATATGGTCAATTGGACAGGGACGCGATACGACCCGAAGTTAGAGAGGGCACTTCACCGGAGACACAGGTACATGTGGCTCGAGTTGATGGTAAGCGGCGTGACTGAGACCGAGAGGATGGAGCTGATGACGAAAGTCAATCAATTACCATTCGTCTGGTTCGAGGCTGGAGGCCAGAACTATTTTGCCCAAATCGCCTTCCCGATGGAAACGATGACCGAAGCGTTATCATTCGTGAAGGATGTCACATCGCCAGTTCGACAGAAAGCTTCTTGGCACTTCATGGACCAAGCTAACGCGTTGAGGTTTTCAATCTCACCCAGCCTCTACGACCAAGAAGCCAAGAAATGGAAGTTTGACCAAATGGAACTGTTAAGCAAGTTCGAAAGACTTGCGCTGGAGATAAAGGGGATGACAAGCTGAAGCCGGGTGATGCCCCGACTCTAGCTTGCCCCTAAGTCGTTCCTGCCCCGCCGATAATTGTCAGCGGGTTGACGTGCACCCCTAGCGATGCGAACACTAGGCTCGCGCCACTCAAGGCGACCATCCCGAATCTGATCTTCTCATCCAAGGTCATGATACCTGCAGTATCGAACGGCCGGCAAATAAGGTTAAGCAAGTGCCCAATTAGGCCATCTCTAATCCATGCGAATTCTAAAGACGGACGCAGGAATCCTATTGGCTACCCAAGTCCATAGCGAGGCAAGCCCCACGAACCTTGACAATTTCATCCCTTCTCGATATCTGACAACTAGATTCAGACTCCAAGGTCATGCTCGGTGCCTATGTGATTTCTGATGGCATTCTGCTCGGGAGGAAGTCTCCTCTCATGTAAGTGGGCTTGTGACTCAAGAAGAAAATACCCAGAATCCAGAAGAACCTGAAGAAATAATTCATGCAAGCGACAAAGCGACCGAGGGAGAAGGCGAGCAAAAAGTGGCTAACCCTGATTCAGTACGCCAGGTCGCACGATCAAGCAGGATGAAACGACGAAACACCATTGTAGCCATTGTCATTCTGGCCGCGTTTCTGTTCGTCTTCTTGTTCGTTCCTGTGATTCCCATAACCACACACGGCTCAGACCAACTCGCGTTTCTGAGGCTCCCCGCGACGGAATCCCTGAGTTGCGTGGTTTTCGGAATCGGGGCTGGCAACTGGCCGAGTCCGCCCTATGAAGGACTCCTGATGCACCACTACCAATTAGGATGTCCGCCATTGGCAACGAATTAGAACAACTGGGACGATGCTAGACGGCCTCGCCGTGTTGTCTTACCATTTCTGGTAATGGACAACGTCGGCCCACTTGCGTCTTCCACGCTTAAGCGAAGGAGACTTCACATCCTCCGCCCCATGCCCAATCGAAATGACGCCGACAGGATGGAAATGAGCCGGGATGCCTAGAAGATCCTTCATTCCCTGGACGTCGAACACTCCAGTAAACGCGGCTGCGAGCTCGGCGTCAACCGCACCCAGAAGGACGAGCAAGGAGCCCGCCCCTATGTCGAAATACCAGTAGGGAGTCGGCCACTCGATTTCTTTGCCTTCCTCGTTCAGCTTGTCGGGTTCATTATATCTGTCGTGGTACAATTTTTCGCTCACGCAAGCGACGATGGCGATTGGCGCCTCGGAAATCCACCTGTGAAAACCGGCCGCGCCATAATCCTCTTCTCCCTGTAGTTTTGCGACCTTCTTCTTGAGCCCCGCATCAGTAACCACCACGTAGGCGCTCCCTTGACTGAACCCGGCGCTCGGAGCGTGCTGAGCCAATTCTAGGATCTTGTTGACAGTCTCCGCAGGGACAGGTTCACCTGTGAAGTGCCTGACCATGCGACGCTTGTGTACTGCCTTCTGCAACTCCATGCCGTTCCGAGTGTCCATGGGTTTGTTATCGCTTGCGGGACGATTGAAGCAGGTCGACATACTACATAGTGCACATCTAGAGAATACCCACCGTTCTAGCCTTTCGAACACCCGTTCTGCACAATAGGACTATCCCATGTGCTACCTACCCCTCACCGAGAAAGATGTCAACCAACGAAATAAAAGCCAAATCCAGGGCTTTGCTCCTCTCCATGGCGCTCCTCCTTGCGGGGACCGCCTTCCTGGCGCAGCCCGCTTCGGCAAAAGTGTCCTTCAACAACGTCCAAGTCTTCGCCACTTCGTCCTTCAGCCAGTCAAACGGCTTCCAGTTCGCGGCCTACAACCTCACCGGGAGCCTCATCGCGTCGAATCAGACGCCCTACCCGGCGGCGGGCTTCGAGCTCCCGTCAGGTGGATACCTGTTCACTGTCAGTTCAACCAGCTTCAACTCACTCATGAAGTACCCATGTCCAATGATGGCCGGTGGTGCAGCCCAGGGGTCTGGCAGCGCCTCACCCGCGATCAAGTCCAACGGGTCAGCCATGATGCCCATCGCGTGCTATCCTCAATCATCTGAATACGGCTATGCCATCACAAACATCTCGGGTTCACAGACAGTCAACATCGAAATGAAGAATGTCTCGGCACTCCCAACCACTGATGTCAACGTCAAGGTGTCCTACGTCAATGGAACAGCCGCGGCAGACGCTTCCGTCTACGCTTCGGTTGTCGGCGAGTACTACTGGTGGTGGCAGAACTCGGCAATCCGCATGGGTGCACAGACCGACAGCAGCGGCGTCGCCCATCTCGTCTTACCTTCTGCCCCGACCGTAGTCACAGCCTGGAAGTGGGTCTCAATCCCAATACCAGAGGGCCAGAAAATCATCCAAACGACCGTTGGAGGCGAGAAGGTCAACGTCACCGTCTACTGGCAGCCTACGTACGTCGGACTGTCGGGCTCGGGTCTCCTATTGCCTCCGCAGAGCAGCATCAGCCTGACTCTCCACTACCAGCAACCCAACTACTGGGTGATGCCCATGGGCGTCGACTCCAAACAAGCCTATGTCGGCGGAGCACCGTCCGCGACTGTGGCAAGCCAGCCCAACGGCATGCCTTCATTGGCAGCAACGAATTCGGGCACGCAGGGTTCAGGCCAGTACTACCTACCCTCTCAGATTCCGGCAATCCAGCAAGCAAACCCAGGTGGCATTGCACTCCCAAGCAGCCAAGCAGGATTCTTCGGCTTGGACGCAGCAACAGTCGCGTTCGTGCTCTTGGCTGTCGTCGTCGTAGGGGCAGCAATTGTGGTAGCGAGACATCGCATAAGCAAGCCGTCCACCCCAGCGGGGTAGGCGGCTCTCCCAATTTTGACACTAACTAAGGCATACCGTCCCATCAACAGACTGTTTCTCAATATCCGAGAGAACACTGTCGAATGCAACGCAGTTTCCATGAATGTCTGAGAAAACAGCGATCCCTTCTGATTTTTGTTGTCCAGGCCAAAGTTTCACCGGAATCGAAACATGGCATGCTTAATTACTCGATTTTGCTCATCCGAAAGGCTTGGCTCGCACCAAGTCTGTTCAGTCTTTCAAAGCCGAGTTCCCGGACCTGGAGGCACGAATAATCACGGCCATCGGTTCCGTTGGTCCGCGGAACATCGCACAGATTGCACGCCTGACCGGAGCACATCAGGAAACGGTCAGGTATCAAATCAAGAAGAGGCTGGCCAGACTAGGGTTCAAATTTCACGCAGAGGTTGACCACCGAAAGATCGGCCTAGTCCAACACTGGGCAACCCTGCATTTTTCGGGGCCCTATTACAGCTCGGCGACCAAACTGCTGGACGCAATGAACCGAGTGGGATACCTGACCTACTACACCAAGGTCCTCCCACAGGGGCGCTTCCTTGCCATATTCAGCCTCCCGGTCGGGACGACGGAAGAATTCCGAACTCTTCTTTCCCACCTCGTTGATAACAAGATTCTGACTGGGTTCTCCCTGGAGGAGGCACTCGTAAGCAGGCACCCGCCGATGAATCCAAGGTTCTTCAACTTCCGCTCAGGCAGATGGGAGGTCGAATGGAACAAGGTTACGAGCCAGGGCCGGACTTCCTTGCAGGCCGAGCGGCAAGCCTCTGGAGCCCTACCTGACTACTATGACCTTCTTCTGATCAAAGAGCTCCAGAAAGACGCCATGCAGCACACTGTGGGCATCGCCCGAAACCAGAAGGTCCACGGGAAGACCCTCGAGTACCATTACCGGTCCCACGTGATGAAGGAAAAGATGGTGCCTTCGTTCTTTGTTAGGTGGACCAGGGACATCGAGAAGAAGCCTATCCATTCGGTCGACACGACCAGGCTGACCTTCAGGAACCTGAGCCAGGGCGAATTCACGAGGGTCCAACGGGCTGTCAGCAAGATCCCATATCTGTGGGCCGAAGACCTGCTCAAAGACGGCACTTACATCGCCACATTACACGTGCCGGTCTATGACTTGATACCTACATTCAGCTACTTGAACGACGAAGTGGGAGAGTTGGACTCGAACCTCGAGACGAGTTTCATAAAACCCAACGAGGCCTATCTCTACACGATACCGCATCACATGTTCGACCATGACAGCTGGAGGTTCGACGTCGGGAGTATGGAAGCAGCCTTGTCCAAAGCTGCGGCCCTGGTCGAAAAATAGGAAAGGGCCACCCAGTCTAGTGGCCCGAACCGCCGATGCCGTCCAGGAACCCAACGTACAGGCCGTGGGTCGTGGCCAAGGCCGCGAACGCGGAGATGGCCATCGAGACGAGCAACAGTCCTATGCGGATTTTGATGTCGATGCTCATGCGCGGTTGTCAGCCATGACAGAATCAGTAGTTCCCCCTTTTCATCAACAATGTATCATGGCGTCGTGGATATCCATAGTCAACGGCGCATAACTCCTCACGATATCGGAGGGTTGCCGCGGGGCCAACTCCCAATCCCCCGCAACACCTTATCTAGACCAATGTTTCCACTGTTTCTTGTTTGTCCGGGATAGACGAGATTTTCCGCAGGGCCAAGGAGGGGAGGCCCCTGTTCGTCAACCGCGAGGCCCTGAGGCCCGAGTATGTGCCTGCGACCCTCCCTTTCCGCGACGCCCAGACCAAGGCCATCGCTCAGGTCCTTGCCCCGATACTCCGCGGCTCCAAACCTTCCAACCTCCTTCTCTACGGGAAGACAGGGACGGGAAAGACGGCCGTAACCAACTATGTGCTGTCAAAGCTGAAGGCCGAAGCCAATACCTCCGACCTAATCCTGGCGTACGTCAACACCAGGCTGGCCGACGGTGAATACAGGACGCTCGCGGACTTCGCGAAGTTCCTTGACCTGAGGAAGGAGAAGCAGATACCTCTGACTGGGCTGGCGATCGGAGAGGTCGTCGACAGAATCTCAGACAATATCAAATCCAACAAGAAGAAGGTGGTTCTCGTCCTCGATGAAATTGATTACCTCGTAAAACTCTTCGGTGATGACATCCTCTATGCCTTCACCCGCTCAGGCGAGCGACTCGCCCCGGGTTTCTTGGCGCTCGTCGGCATATCGAACGACCTGAAGTTCAAGGAGGGCCTCGACCCCCGGGTGCTCAGCAGTCTCAGCGAAGAAGAACTCGTGTTCCCGCCCTATACGGTCGACGAGCTTAGAGAAATCCTGACCGAGCGGGCAAAGATGGCGTTCAGGCCCTCGGTCGCTTCATCAGCAGCGATCAACATGTGCGCGGCCATAGCCGGGTCGGAGCACGGTGACGCGAGGAGGGCCATCGACCTGCTTAGGATCGCCGGAGAGGTCGCAGAGAGAGAGGGCCTCAGCGAGATCGACGAATCCTGCATCAGGAGGGCCTCTGACAAGATGGAGCACGACAGGGTGGACGAGGCGATACGTTCCCTCCCAGTCCAGAACAAGGCCATCCTCCTCGCAGTCTCGATGTTCAACGGGGGGACAAACACGGGCGAGCTCTACATAGCCTACAGCAACCTATGCAAGAAGATCGGCGTCGAGACCCTCACTCAGAGACGGATGAGCGGAATCCTAGGAGACCTCGACCTTCTGGGCCTTGTCGAGGCCTCGGTTGTAAGCAAGGGAAGGCGAGGGCGGACCAAGAAGATTCAACTCCTGATAGGGAAGGATGCGCTCGAGAAGACGTTTTCCGAAGACACTACGTTCGGCGCTGCGAACTAGGAAGCGGGAAATCCGGCCGCGCCGAAGTTGCGCCTCACGGTCTTCAGCGTGGAGAGGTCAATGACAGGGACTATGCTCGGCGTGGGTTCCAGGCCCATGTTGGACTGGAAGTTGGTCTGGGCTTGCCACGTCCCAGAGTTGACGAGGAGTGTGCCCCGGTAGGAGAGCTCGCCGTAGGTGTGCACATGGCCAACATGGAAGACGTCCGGGACCCGGTCCACAACCATGTAGTCACGTATCTCCGGGGAAAGTGCGGTCCGCTTCCCATAAGTCGGGGACAGATGCCGCGCTCTCAGCAGCAGTTTCATCGCCTCGGTGGGCCTGTCGTAAGCCAGGTTTGGTGTGGTAGCAATCACATCGTCGAGGCTCTTGCCGTGATAGACGAGGAACGTCACACCATGCAGTTTGATGTATGCAGGGTCGCCTACCCAGCGCAAGTTTTCCATGGAGTACAACCCCTCCGCCATGTCGACCGACACCGCCGGCTGCGGCAGCGCCTGCCTGACCGCATCGTGGTTCCCTGGCGACACTACAATCTGGATATGCCCCGGCACTTGCCTCAGCAGTTCGGCCGCCATCTCGTACTGTTTCTTGGGGTCCCTCTCAGCCAGCTGGAACTCCTGTCCGGGGTACACGCCGACCCCGTCCACCAGGTCTCCGGCTATGACGAGATACTTCACCCTGTTGACCACGTCCTTGTCCCCGAGCCCCCCATTGAGCCATTGCAGGAAACGGTGGAAGTCGTCTGCCAGGAACATCCTGCTGCCTATGTGAAGGTCAGAAAGCAAGATTGCGTAGACCCTGTGGGAAGAGGCCACGGCCTTCCGCCCGGGGACGTCGGGTAGGATGACTGAATCGGTGAACAGTTGGCCAGACCTTCCCTTCGAAACCTCGACCACCACCATGCTGTCCAGCGGCGCCTCAAGGGCGGCCTTCTCTACGACCTTGTCCTGGCATACGACCTTCATTGTCCCCGTCGGGTCATCGACCTTCAGTTCGACGAAGCCTCGCCTGCTCGAACGGTCGGACAAGAGCCCGGCCACCTTGACTTTCTTCCCCGGAACCAGGTTCCTTGTCGCAGAAACAGACGTGCTGCTCTTGGTGTCGAGTCTCTCTCTGACGATTGAGAGGAGCCTTTCGTACCTGTCTTGAAAGAGCCTGCCGAACCCCTCGGCCCCCTGTGCCGGGGCGATTGCCTGGGTGGGGTCTGAGATTACCTCGAGCTCCGCCGGGTCATGGACTACCAGGGTCTCCTGCTGCTCAGGCTGATCTTGGGGAATCAGCCTTGCTACATCCCCTTCGGTGATTACTTTTCCCTCCCCAAGAATGCCGGCCTTCTGCTCGAGAAGCTTCTCTACCAGGCCCTCAGCATCTACTCCGTCAGGGAGTTGGCTGATCATTTCGAACGCTTTTGCATCCAGCATGTAGCCCGACGACAGAACCCTGGCGATGGCTTTTGACTCGGACACGGAGCGCCAGAACCGATTACGCTATTTAGAAGATTCGATGCACTGGATGCCCAACTGCACCAAGGCCTCCAGCGTCTGTGGGTCTTTCGACTCGCAGTAAAGTCTCGTAATCGGCTCCGTCCCCGAAGGCCTGAACATCACCCAGGACCCATCGTCGAGCACGAGTTTTAGCCCGTCAAGGGTCCGCTCTTCGGAAATCTTGAGCTTCTTGAAAGACTCCCTTGCCTTCTCCACCAGAACCTGCATCTTTACTGATACCCTCAGGTTCGTCTGCTTGTACCTCCACTGAACCTCCCGCATCACACCACCGAGCATCCCTCGCTCCGTTGAGAGGAGGCCTGAAACGAGGGCCGAGGCATTGATTCCATCCTCCCACGGGCCCCACCTCGGGTCGACCACCTTGCTGGGCTCCGCCGCGAAAACCCCGCCCTCGGCTTCCATGACTGCGAAGGTCTTCCCCACCCTGCTCCTCTGGACTCTGAGGCCGAGACGTTCCGCTTCTTCCGCAACCACAGTCGAGGTGTTCTCGGATATGACGGCAGTCCCGCTATGAACATCCAGGCCGCGCAGGGCAAGGATTGTGAGGATAGAATCGGGGACGATATTCCCGAAGGAGTCGGCCATCACGAGTCTGTCGGCATCCCCGTCGTGGGCGAAGGCGACGTCGACACCGAGGCTCGGGACCATCTTCGTGAAGTCCGCTAGGTTCGTCGCAGTCGGCTCAGGGGGCCTCGCAGGGAAGCGCCATGAGACCTGGGCGTTGACGGGGACCACGTGGTGTCCAAGCAGTTTTAGTATCGTGGGAGTCACCAACCCTCCAGGCCCGCTGGCGCAGTCTACGGCTATGCGGAGAGGCTGAGAGACTCGCTGATAACGAGAAACAACGGCCTGAACGTAGTCTTCGATTACCCCTTCGTCGGTGATGATCTGGCCGAACCTGCCTGAGGGTTTCATTACATCCACCGCCATCGCTCGCTCTATCCTCTCCTCGTCGAGCTTGGGAAGCTCCATCCCATTGCGATTGAAGACCTTGACCCCGGAGAACTCAGCCGGGTTGTGAGAGGCCGTCACGCAAAAACCAACGACGCACGACCTGGACCTGGTTCCGAAAGCAAGCACCGGGGTGGGGACTAAGCCAAACAACTGGGCGTCGCTCCCCATCGTACTGACTGCCGACGCCACTGTCTTCGCGAGCAGGGCCGAAGCCTTCCTACCGTCCCACCCGACACCATACATTCCCTTCCCCGAGGCGAAGACTATTGTTTCGGCGAACCTGTAGACCTGTTCCGGGGTCTGGGTCTGGTTGAAGATTCCTCTGACGCCGGCCGTGCCGAAGGCCTTTACCAAGCGCTATCTCTCGATGATTTTGGCCCAGAGCTCAGGGGTTGCTTCGCGAGCAAGACTATGGAGTGTCGAGGCGAGTTCCCTGATTTCCCATTGGGCCTGTAGGGCGGTCCTCTGCCAGACCAGGTGCATCAGGTTCCTTGCGTTGAGGGTCATGACCAGCTTCGTCTTGATGGCGCTGGGCAGGATGTACCTGGCATCTTCCTTGGGGACGCCAGCAGCCACCATTTTCTCGTAGGCAGAGTAGACTGTCTTGAGCGCTTCGTCGTAGGCCTTGTAGGCAGCCTCGTTGGTTTGGATGCTGGCGGGGGTCACGACTCCCTCCCTTGTTGCAGCGGAGAAGCGCTGTGATTCTTGATCGTACGAGACAGCCCTGTGGCGGACAAGCTGATGGGTCGTCACCCTGCTGCAATCTTCGATTTCGAACATGTAGACTACGTGGTCCATAAGGGCCTCGGGGTCAAACGCGACGCCTTTCTGAGCAAGGACTCGCTTGAGCGCGTCCAGGTCGGTATTGTACAGGAGCTTAACTCGCACGAATTCTCTCTCCGAAAGCCATCTCATTGAAGATCGGGCAAACGTTCGCGCCGTCGAGCTCTGACACAACGAGCTGAGCGAACCCCTTGCCGCGAGGGTCCCTCCAGAGCTCGACCAAAGTCCTCGAGTTCAGGGAAAGCAACCAGTCAGAGTCCTTCAGCTGGGTCGCGCGGAGATACGGAAAGCCGCGCACAAGATTGCCCACCTCTGTCTCCCCAGCTCCCTCGACTAGCAGGGTCATGGTGAAGTGCTCGAGTACGTCGAGCGACTTGTCCTGCATTGCTTTGCCCAGCAAATACTTCCAGTACTCGGCTCCCTTCTGTTCGAGTTCCGATTCGATTTCCTCGATTGGTTTGGTGCTGTAGCACCTCCTCATCGCGACCGCAATGGTCTTCTCAGGCCTCGGACTAGTCCAGATCAGAGAGACCTTCATCCTGTCTTGAGAACCCGACCGCATTCGATTTAAACGTGGGCTCTGGAAACCGGAGACCAGTGGCAAAACAGCCCAAGACAGAGTTCTCCGTTACGCCGAAGGGAGCAGATGGATGTGTCATGGTCTTTCATGAAGTGTGGGGCCTTGTCGAGCACACCGAAGACGTCTGCAAACGGGTCGGTAAACTGGGGTTTGCAGCCATCGCGCCCAAACTGTTCAGGGGCCACGAAAGAATTCTGACGCCTGACAACATTCGGAAGGCCATGGAGGGTGTCTGGGAGCTTTCATTGGAGGAGAGGCGGGATAAGGCGAAGGTCGCGGAAGCGCTCAACAAGAAGGACGTCAGTCTGGAGATCAAGGAGGTGGCGGCGACTCTCTATGACCCTGCATTCAGGGACAAGCTGCTCGACGACGCATTGGCCGCAGTCGAACGGGCCCACTCCAAGTTCAACGCGGTGACAACACTCGGGTTCTGCATGGGGGGAGGCCTTTCCCTCAAATGTGCCGTCAGGAGCCCGCACCTGAAGTCCGCAATCAGTTTCTACGGCGAGCCTCCAATCACCGAAGACGTGGCCAAGATTACAGTCCCGATTCTAGACATCCATGCCAACGAAGATGAAATAATCAACAAAAAAGTCCCCGCCTTCGTGGGAGCGATGCTGGAAGGAGGAAAGGACCTGACGTTGAAGACATATCCGAGGACGAAGCACGGGTTCTTCAACGACACGAGGAAGAATGTTTATGATAGAAAAGCAGCCGGTGAAGCCTGGGATATCACGAAGTGGTTCCTTGAAAGAACACTCGGAAGACACTGAGCTGGTCGATTGCTTCGTCACTTGGAGCTACATCGTCGAGCGCTCCTCGCGTGCGAAGAAAGCCTCACCCAAATCGAACAAATAGAGGTCGGAGGCAGGCTTCAGTTGAGCCGGGGTGGCAGAGTGGTTAATGCGCGGGCAACCCGCCAGGCGACGAAACGGGTCCGCAACTCGAGATCAAAGACCAGTCAGCCCGTGACCTTCTGGTCGCGTGGGTTCGAATCCTACCCCCGGCGCTTCCTTCGAAACCCATTTCAACGAATCAGCGGTAGACCCTGTCAATTGCACAGAAGGCAATTCGACTTTGATGCGACTTCAAGGCGCTTGCTTTTCCGCTCGATTGTGAACCCAACGTATTTGATGAATTTCTCAATGGAGTTACTTCTAACGTAAATATGATAAGAATCAGAATTCCGAACGTAGCTCCTCCCACGCCTTTCGATTTTGCTCCCCTTAATCTTCCCCAGGTGAGGACCAGTCGTTTCGATTACGAAATACTTGGAAAGCAAACCCCTGACATAACCAAGGAGAGCAGTATCATTGTTCCAAGCAGTCAACCGACCCTGTTTGCTGACGCTTCCTTCTGAGTCGAAGAAACCTCTCAAGAAAGCAGAAACACATTGGCGACAATGCTCAACCCACCCTCGGAGATCACCAAAAGATTGTCTCAGGAAGTTGAAGAGTAACACACTTCGTGCCTCCACATGAATCTCTCGTCTCTTGTTGTCTGACCAGAGTGCATGTCTCTTGCTCCGCAAAATCACAGATACACAACGGTCGAACTCGACCACAAATTCGTGGTCAACCGATTGCAGTCTGATTCGTCGATTGTACCCCTTGCGATTAATTGACCCGTCTCCGAATTTGACTCCGATTACGTACGCTAGCTCTGGAATCGGTTCCGCGACGAAACGATTAGCACTCCCGAGAGGGTGATGTATTCCACGTAACCATTCTGAAATAAGCGACTTCGACGGTGCAAAGCCATACTTTTCTGAAAGCACCTGTCGTATTTTCGAGTAGCTTAACCCCTTCTGGCGAAGCAACTTCACCCGTTCGTACACCTCCACCCGAATTTCCATAGGCACAGTCAGTTTGGTGGATGGTGTTTCGAACCTCTCTCTTGGATTTCGGGCATGTACCAAACCCGAGAATTCTAGAGACACAACTCTGAAGTCATTGCAAACTCTTAAGCACCAAGGTCCTGCCTCTCAGCCTGCAAGGGGTTCCGGCCCTGCCTCGTGGATGAACCAAGTATGCGACAAACCACGACGCGCCGCGCACTATCGCTCATTCACACATGCTTGACTTCAGACTCGGCTTTCTTTCCGGCGCGTTCGAGGAGTTCGAGTATCTCCGGCCAAAGCTTGTGCGTAGTGTGGATGAAGCCGCCCAGAGCTATCGTGAACAGACTCGTGACGATGTGCGAGATAGGGATGCCCTGAAGCACAAGAGTGTTGGAGCTGACGACTTGGGCCGGAGGCGATTGGAGAAACACCCAGTACCAGTAAGCAGCGCTGGCGAATCCATAAGTTGAGAGAGCCACACTCCCGATTTCTATCGCCACCGAATACAGTTTCTTGGTATTCATGATTCAGCACGGCATTGGAGATTATAAAATCTCGACGGGAACGAGGTCGATTCAGAATCAGACCAGCGCTCCGTCGGAACTGACCGTAGGTCGACGACGGCGAGGCTACACACTTATCAGTCAAACGTAAACCAAGACGGCGTTGTCATCGGAGGGCCTCACTGAGCCCGTCAAGCGAGGAGGAGGTCGCTTCAAACTAGTTTTCATTGTAGCTTTCGCGCTGACCGTAGCGACCTATAGTCTCGGATTTGGTATTTCGATATACTTTCAGCAATTCTTCCAAAGTTCATTTCTGAATGGGGGAGCGAACCTCATAGAGGTGTATAATCTGGTCGAATCCATCATAGGTTTTGTATTCAATCCAGTTATTTGTTTCCTCATATTCTACAAGATAGGATCGAGGATTTCCATTCAGACATTCTCAGACCATGTTCGCCTTCTGACGAGCTCATTTGCAGGGGGTCTCACCGGATACGGGGTCGGCTACCTGTTCCTCATAGCTTACGAGCTGATAGCTTATCACTCCTTTAACGTCGCAGGCCCAAATACGGATTGGTTCTTGTGGTCTGCTTCGTTCACTGTACAGTTCTTACGCGGCGGCGTCGCCGTCGCTTTTCTCGCTTTCACAGGCATAGTGATTGGTGGATTTCGTTCACATCGTACAAGTGTGACAGCAACAAGCGTCGAATCTACAACCCCACCTTTCGGCGGGAGCGACCCGGCCTAAGCCAAACTAGGCAGTCTTGAACGATTCGCCGCAGCCGCATGTGGAGACCGCGTTGGGGTTTTCGACTACGAAGCCTCCGCCCATAAGCTTCTCTGACCGGTAGTCGACTGTTGACCCCGCAATGAACGGGGCTGTTGACCTGTCAACCACCACCTTTGCGCCGTCGACATCAATCACAAAATCATCTTCTGACGACTTGTCGTCTACAACCATCCCGTAGGATAGACCCGAGCATCCTCCTGCAGTCACGAAAATCCTCAGCGCAGCACCTGGCTTTCCCTGCTTCTGGAGGTATACTTTCAGCTCCTCCGATGCCTTAGGCGTAAGTTGGACTATCGGCTTGATCTCTGTCCCCTGACTCAATACAGATGAGACAAGTTCTCACCCGTATAAAAACCCCATAGCTCAGGCTGCCAGCTTCTGCGCTGCTTTCACGACCTCGCCATAGGGAGGCTCATCCGATGGTACGTCTGTGACCCACCTGTACTTCAGCATCCCCCTATTGTCGACGACCATCACCGCCCTCTTGGCTACTCCTTTGTACCCGAGGCCCACCCAAGGATCTTGGAGGACGCCGTAGAGCTTGGTGACTTTCTTGTTGAAGTCGCTGAGCAGGGGAAACTGTAGGTTGTACGTCTGTGCGAAGGCCTTGAGCGAATAGGAGCTGTCCACACTGACACCCACCACCTGACTCCCGGCGCCCTGCAGCGTCCCGAACCCATCTCTGAATGTGCACATCTCCTTGTCACAGGTCCCGGAGAAGGCGAACGGAAAGAACGCGAGAAGCACTGTCCCCTGCCGGGTGAACTCGCCCAAAGACCTCACCTTCTTGTCGGCATCCGGAAGAGAAAACTCGGGCACTTTCTGCCCCAGCCTCAGCACCACGACCTTGAAACCTCTGAGGTTCCGATTTAACACTTTCAAAGACCTCCCCAAACAATTTTGGTCTGAATTGGTTTGGATTTTTATCCGGGGTTGCACATGAAAGCTGTACAGAAAGGAATTTGATTAGAGCCTTCAAGTACAGATTCTATCCAAACAACGAGCAGGAAGCCAAGCTTGACCTAACGCTTCAACTCTGTTGCTGCCTTTACAACGCCGCCCTTGAACAGAGACAACATGCCCACAAATCGGGACGTTCTATCAATTATAGGACGCAACAGAATCAACTTCCGGAGCTCAAGGAAGGCATTCCAGACTATGTTCAGGTCCAATCCCAGGTGCTCCAGGATGTACTTCGAAGGGTCGATAGGGCGTTTTACCAACTTCTTCGACAGGGTCTTTCATTGCCCCAAATGCGGTCTGACCATCGATGGGACCTTCACGGGAGCTTCGGCACGCTGCGGAAGGTAGGCTGGGAGGCAGCCGAACTAACGCCTGTGGAGATGAGACCACTACTGGTAGATAGGCCGGCAAGCCTCGTCAAGGAAGCAGGAAGCCCACGACGCTAGTCGTGGGAGGATGTCACGGCCTACTTCTGGGGGAGCTTCTGCAGTAGCTCGAAATACTTGGTCATGAGGGACACGAGTTCATCCTGCTTCGCGCCGTCCTTCTCAGCTCCCAACTTCGTCGCAGCTTCATTCAGCTTGGTCAGGAGAACCTCCCTCAACTGAGCCACGACAGTATCGAAGGACACCATGGTAGTCTTGGCAATCGAAGACAGGTCATCGTGGACAGTGCAGTACACCTTCCCCCGGTACCTGACCTGTATCCCGCCGTCCAGGGGACACGGCTCCGCTAACAAGGCCGCGCCCTTGCTCACGAGTTCGGCTGCCAGCTTCATCCGGTCCTTGGGAGCACTCAATGTGGCGCCCACCGTCTCACTCGTATAATAAGCCGCACGAGGCGAAAAGCACTTAATCCCACCGCATCGAAGCCACGTTTGACAACCGGAGTTCCTTCTATGAGTACCAAACTAAAGAAGCAGCAGGAAAACGATGCAAAGCTGGCAAAGGCTGTATTGAGCCTCCAGCAGATCTCCGACTCGAACATCACCCCACGCAACATCAGGAAGATTGTCAAGGACTCCGTGATGATGCTGCAGGACACCAAGGTGAGCGTCCCCATCAGGGCTGCCAACGCCATCAGTCTCCTCGACGATGTGGCTCAGGATCCTAACATGCCCTCGTTCGCGAGGGTGACCCTGTGGTCAGCAGTGTCCGAATTAGAATCGATCAGAGAGCAGTAAAGCTCTGGGCGACGTCGCAGTTTCCGACGTAATCCGGGCAAAACTTTAACACGTTCTCAGGCGCCGCAGTCGCGATTGCCTAATTGCCCGAAGTGTGGGAATAAGGAAACCCTTCCCACCAGGTCCTTCAACGTAATTGTTGAGCCTGTGAAAGGAGAACGTGGAATGACCGAGCGGAGGGTCGGGATG
>JAPCJK010000069.1 GCA_027886975.1 Nitrososphaerota archaeon | reverse complement strand
TCGTGGAGTCCAGCATCCTGTCTGTGAACCGGAAGGCCTCCGACCCGCTTGCCCCGAAGCTCTGCCCATAGGGCTGGTAATCAGACCTGAACTGCGTGGTGACCTTGCCACTTGTGACCGACGTCTCCGCCCTGTTGCTCCCGAGCTGGTCTTCATGGAAGTACGACATCAGGCCTCCTGCGACCTTCGCCAGCTGCATCCCATCGCCGTAGACGTGGTCCACCACCGCGTTCGTGCTGAGGTCTTTCTCGAACAGCAGATTGACCCCCTGATATGTGAACACCATCGGATGCGCCTCCGTCTTCTCGACCCTGTTCCCGAGCCCGTCGTAGACGTTGGTCTGCTTGGTGACCCCGTTGAGGGCCGCCGAGGTCATCTCGCCCTCTGAGTTGTAGGAGTACGCCCACCCGCCGCTCTTCGAAACTATGTTGCCGTCCTTGTCCATCGCGCATTTCACCCAGGTGTTCGCGGACGCAGAATTGGGGTAGAACCCACACTTTGCATATCCGGTGGTGGTCGTCCCCGTCGTGCTGGTCAGCATGTTCCCTGCCCCATCGTATGCGTATGTCGTCGTCCCCCAGCCCCCGGCGGCCGAGGTCAGGCGGTTCATCCCATCATAGCCGAACGTCTGGGTGTTGAGGTGGATGACATTCCCCGCGGCGTCGTAGGTGTATGAGAGGCTGAGCGAGGTCGTCTTGCCGTAGGCGTCGACGATCTTCGTCACTCTGTCCCGATTGTCGTAGGAATAGGTCTGGACCTCGCTGTCCCCGAACACGACCTTGGCCATGGTGCCGTCCACGTTGTAGCTGAAGGTCGCAAGCGAACCCACACTCGTCAGCCTGTTGGCGAAGTCGTATCCCATGGAGATGCGGTAGCCGTCGGGGTAGACCATGGAGACCAGGTTGCTCGCCCGGTCGTAGCCGTAGGAGGTGGTGTAGCTCCCGCCCGCCACTGTGGTGGTTGTACTCGACAGCTGGTTCATCGCATCGTAGGCGAAGGCCTCATTGGTGGTCCCGGAGAGCGTACTTGAGACAGCCAGGACGTTGCTGGCTTGGTCGTAAGAGTAGGACGCCGAGGCCCCGCCTGGGTATGCGATGCCTGCGAGCCTGTTGGCCGAGTCGTAATTGTACAAAATCGTCACACCACTGGCAGTAGTCTTCGATAGCAGGTTCCCCACGTTGTCGTAGGCGTACGACGTCGAGTTCCCGTCGGGCCCCATGACCTGCTTCAACCTCCCCAAATCGTCATAGGTGTAGAACGTGACCTGGCCATCGGCGTTCGTTGTCGAGAGTAAATCCCCAGACTGGTCATAGATGTAGCTCGTCTGCATCGGGTTGTTGGGGCTCGGGTACTGGATGACGCTCTGGACTCGCCCATTCCAATCATACGTTGTGACGGCGGTGTTCCCAAGCTCATCCTTCATGGTGACCGTGTTGAAAACATCATTGTAGGAGACGGAGGCCGTCGTCCCGTCGGGGTTGGTCTGTGAGAGCGGCCGCCCCACGGAGTCGTAGGCGTAGTTGTACTTGTTCCCCGAGGGGAGCCGCACCTGACTTACTTTGTCCATCCAATTGTAGGAGTAGATCGTCGTCGAGTAGACGCTGCTCGGACCATTGAACACCTGCACCTCAAACTGGCGGCCTAGCCCGTCGAACGACTGCTTGACCACGGTCCCGTTGGGGTCGGTGGTGGTGACTACGCCGCTGACGTCGTCGTACGTACGTTGCACCACCGAGCTGACAAAGTTGACCGGCGGAGAGGTCTGGGTGAGCGTGCGCCCCGCTGCGTCGTAGGTGAAGCCCGACGTCTGGCCGTTGGGGTCCGTCGTAGAAGTCAGAAACCCAGTGTTGAGGTCGTAGGCGAACGTGGTCGTGATTACTTGGGGTCCGACCGTCCGACTTTGTTGGGTGAGGTAGGCGCTACCGTAGGTCGACGCATAGCTGAAGTAGACGTAGTTGCCGTTCGCATCCTTAGCTGAAAGGACGTTCCCATAGGCGTCATGACTGACGTCGGCGTACAACCATCCGCCGTTGTGTGAGGTCTTCGTCTCAATGAGCTGGCCGTAGCCGTCGTATTCATTGAAGGCCTCCTGCTGTGGGGAGGACGAGCCGTTCTGGAAGTCGCAAACACCGATGAGCCTGTTGTGAATATTGACCGAGATCGCGTAATAGTAGAACCCGGCGACTGAGCACCCCGATGCGCCGAAAGTCTTGGAGGATTCGGTGTTGGCGTACGAAAGCCACGATTGCTGCCCCACGTTGTTGTCGGTGTGGACCACGTTCCCCCAACTGTCATACTTGGACGATGACTGTGCCAGCACGTTGCCGTTCGGGTCTTCGGTCTTCGTGACAGTGAGGCGGCTGCCTGTGAAGTCGTTTTCCAGGACCCTGAACACGGCCCCGGCGGCGTTCTCATACGACGTCTTCTCCACGCCTGTCGCGGGGAAGAACGAGTTCACGATGTATCCTTGCACGACGCCGTTCCCGTCCCCCTCCAGCATGGTATTCCCGACGAAGGCCCCGTTGAGAGTGGTGGGGTAGAAGCTGTCCGACTGAGAAAACTGCAGGTTGGAAGGATAGGTGTTCCTTGTGATCACTAGGTAGCTGACCCCTGCGGGCGAAGCCGCATTACCATACGCGACGGTGACCCTCCCGCCTGCGGTCGGATAGTCCACCTCGTTGACCAGCCAGCCTCCGCCGGCATACCCAGCGTAGGCGAAGTAGGTTGACCTCCCGACAGGATCCTTCACGCTCTGGAGCTGGTTGCCCGCGTAGGCGAAGCTCCAAGTCCTGCCACCGGGGGCGATCATGCTGGCGAGCAGGTTGTTCGAGTTGTAGCCGAAGGAAATCTGCCTGCCGATGGTGTCAGTGATGAAAGAAAGCATCCCATTGGTGCCGTAGCTGAATGAAATCGTGTTGCCCACGGGGTCGCTCTCACTGACAAATTGCTTGGCTGCGTTGAACGCGAACTGGACCCCTGAAGGCACGGTCAGAGTGCATGGGCAGACACCCCCTCCACTGGTCGAGGTGAGCTCGAAGTCCATGGGGCCGTGGACCTGCATGTCTGTCCCACTCCATGCGTAGGGGTACTGCTGCCCGTCGGGGAGGTGGACCGCGTAGGGCCCCAGCCAGGGGAAGTTGAGCGACCATCCGAGGCCGAGGTTCGCCAGGGTGAAGTTGTCGGTTTGGTACGGTGAGACCCCGCTGGGCCTGAACGACCCGGGCTCGTTGTAGAACAGCGCGGGGGCGACCGAGAGGCCCCGGCCGGGGAGCGCGAACGTCGGCTGCTTGATTGAGAGGAGCCCGTTGCCCATTGAAACGTACACCACGGCGTTGTTGACGTAGGATTCGTAGGGGGACAGGCCGGGCTGGCCCCAGGGCGGAGTGGGGGTTGGGGTGAACGACGTGGGAGCCTCGGCCACGCGTATGTTGTACGGCGAGGTGGTGCCGGCTGTCCATGCTGCCAGGATGTAATTCCCGATGAATGTCGCCGACGAGATGTAGACGGGGCTGGTCTCAGTGGTCGAGAAGTCGATCTCAGGGCCCCACGTGGAGCTCGAATCCGAGGACTGGAAGTAGCCGACCGTGGTGGCCGAGTTGGCGAAGGTGATCACGAGCGAGGATTTTCCATCTGTGCTGATGGAGGCGTAACAATCTGCTGACGACGAGCAGGCCAACAGCTGCCTGAAATTCCCCCAATAAGGGAATCCCCCGTTGTAGAAGCCAGTAATGTAGCCTATGCCAGTATCTCCGCTGTCGACCCCGCACTCCACGGTGTCCCCGATTGAGACGCAGGCGCTGGCGTCCAGCCTGTAGGTTCCAGCGCCGACGTAGGTCCTGCCGCCCCACCCGGAGCCGAAGCCGCTGAAAACAGTGAGCCCAAGGAGCCCCATGGTGTTGGGGCCCTCGCTGATCACAATGGCCATCCTGCCGGAAGACAGGGGGACGATTTCTGCGTAGGGGACGTAGGACCCGTCTCCGTAGGGGAAGCTGGTGTTCAGGGTCCAAGTGCAGGCACTCGGGGTGGCGCAGACCCAGGCCTCCACACTGAGGTAGGTTTCAGACGAGCCGAAGGCCACCCACCACTTTCCAGTCGAGTCGAGAGTGGTGGAGATGCCCCTGATTACAGTCCCGGTCGTCGCGAAGTTCCCTTCGGTCCCCCACAGAATCGTGCCGTCGGGGTTCATTGTGCCTTTGTCGAAGTAGACGGCTGCAGCGCTGTTCTGGCCCGCGGCAGCATAGTAAACGGCATTGCTGGAGCAGTAAAACGCGAAGATCCCAGCAGTGCCCGAGGTCGGGATGACCGTTTCGGCATTCCAGGTGGCGAAGTCGGCACTTGAGACGTACCCCTCGTTGTTAATGTCGTTGAAGAAGGCCCAGAACCTGCCGCTGGCGTAGCACGTGAAGCCCCCGTAGTCGGTCTTCGTCGCGATTGGGGACCTCGAGATGGCGGCGGTCACAACCGGGTCGATGTTGACGTTGTCGCCCACTTGGTAGTCGACGGAGTTTGTCGCCTCGTCATAGATGGGGCCGAGCTTCTTGCTGTCGGACCAGTCGAACGCAAGGGCGGGCCCGCTGCCGTGGCTGAACAGGGCCCTGGTGGGGTTGTAGGGAGCGGAGGCGTTGGCGGGCATCCTCTTGACTGGCGGGAAGGTTGGCTGGGTCTTGAAGGGGATTGAGACGGTCCCTGTTTGACCGCCCCAGTTGGCAGTTCCCAAGATTTCGATCCTGAGGCCTGCGGAGTGGCAGGACGATGTGAGCACAGAGTAGGACACGGTGATATCGGCGACGGTGGTGCTGTCGGCAGTGATGAGGAACCTCTGCAGGGCCTCGGTGGAGTTGGCCACCAGGGAAACAGAGAGGGTCCCCGGTGGGAGGCCTATCAGCGGAGCCAGCGCGAAGCTGTTGCCTGAAGCATCTGAAGCGGAGAACGTACCGTTGGATGAGACAGCGTAGGTATGGGTCGAGACCTCGCCGGCAGGCCTCCCGCCGAAGATGGACATTGGGATGTTTAGCGTGGCAGACCAGGATTCTCTTGGAGTCAGGGCCTCACTGGACTTGGGAGCTGGGCAGGAAGGTTGTGGGGAGGTCTTGCCTGCCAGGTTGGTGACTTTGCCGGGAGGGAGAGGGGTGCCTTTGGAAATGTGGTCCGGAGAAGCGGCGGAGGCTGGAGCGTCCAGAGGGATCAAGAATAGGAAGTTTGGCAGCAGAAGGACAGGAATCAGAAGGACGGACACACGTTTGCCTTTGCGCGTGGAGCCAGGGTGGCAAGATTCCACGAATCTTCTGGACAATTTCCCATGGAATATTTGTCAGGTTACTATATACGAACAACGCCGAAAATTTAGAAAATTCCAAAACGAATAAACAGACTTCACGGTGGACTCGGCATCGTTTTACACCATTCCGCCAGAGAATTTCCCTTTACATTCATGCCCGTTCTGAAGTCTCTCTATGTACTCGAGAAGTGGGCCAGCAAGGTTAATTCCAGGCATCGCTGTCGTTTGAAAGAGCCACTCCAGCCATGTCGGCTAGAAACAAAACGCTAGTCCGGGTTCTTCTGGTTGGGGGGCCGTTCTGATCGTAATTACTGCGTTTGTATCTTCGATGCTGCCCGCTCCAACTTGTCCCGCCGCACTCTATTGCACCACCGATTCTAGTGTGACTGCGGTGGCGGGCGTCGCGATAATTGGGTCTGCCTTTCTTATCTTGGGAATAATTCTTGAGGTCGTCAGGCACACAGAAAACCACAGTCTTAACATAGACTAATGGCCGCTCTAAAATCAACCAAGCGGTAAACTTCTGGATTGACGCAACCTTCTACGTGAATTGCCCCAACCTTCCAGTAATAGAGAGAAACTGATTGGTAGTAGGTGATTGATGCCCCTCTACCAGGGTTTAGGGGCGGGGGAAAGTGTTCTGTGACGGGGATTACTGGGACGAGAAACAAGGCCAATGAGAAGGCAATGACCAAGACCGCGGCCACGACCGTTCTTCGCCTCATACCTCTGACATGACGCTTGATCTATTTACGGCTCTGGCGTTTCATGCGGCGAAGGTAGAGTGTCGATGTACACATTCGGGAGATGCCGAAGCTAAGATGTTAGATTTCGCATAGAGTTGCTTCCATGAACTCTCGGATAAATCTCATTATGAGCCCAAAAGATGCCCCTGGGGGCGCAATTCGGCCAAATCGTAACCGTCTACGATGCTGGTTTTGGAATTCTTCTATTCTTCAACCACCCTCGTATTCCTACGACTAAAGCGGCGATTGGGAGAACAAAAACTGGTCCAGCAAGTAAAATGAAGAATGCTGCCACGACGGGTGATTGTGCCGCTGAAGTGTTGGGAGGAATACCTGCCGCCGAGAGGATGGCAGATCCACCGATGAGCACCGCTGGGAAACCAACCGTCACGTAGACTACGAAACAGACGCCCAATTTCACGCTAAGTCCCATCTTCCTCCACCAACGTCGGACATTGGCAGCTCCGGTGGATGCCATACTACCAGCGTCTCCGGCCGAGGTGATATGAACGAGGTCCTGAGTCTTTGGTGGTTGTGGGCAGTCAGGCGGTGTTCTCAGCACTAGTAGTAAATACATCAAGGACTCTGTCCCATTCCAACTTCAATGAATCGCAGCATCTTCCGGAAAGCTGGGATTGGGCTAATTGCCCTTGGTGCGATCCTGACAGTCTGGGGTTTGTACGTTCTGAACTCCACAATGGTGGTGTGTTTCAATAACGGTTGTTCCCCGGCCGAATTGTGGGCATTCTATTTGCCCTATGAAATAACATTCTGGTCTGGCATGGGTTTGCTCATTTCAGGGATGATGCTAGAGGTTCAGGCCAAGCCTATGAGCGGCAGAACGAAGGCCGTGGTCGTAATCGTCGCTTTCGGTCTCCTGGTGTCCTTCTTCTTGGCTCCTGTGTCCTTCTGGTTCACCGTAGGCGGCGGCCCCGTAGGACACCAGTCAAGCGCTCCCGTATACCGCTCACTCGGTTGTGTAACGCTGGGGATTGGCGATCTCTATTCGATGCAATGGTTTGGGTTCAGTTTCGGATGCACTATTCCCGTTCCTCTGCCCCTTGTTAACATCCCATTAGGATAGTGGTATCCATGAGTGCGGAACCAATCGTCGAGTCCTTCTAGTTCCGCCTTTTTCGGGGTTGGTCGCCGTGGTTTTCTTCTATGGATTCGTAAACGGTCTGGGTGGCCCTTCAGATGATGGAACCTCAGTGATCCTACGAGCCTGAGGTTTCCTCGTGTTAACTCGAGGGATTTGTTCGCATTTCTTTACGGATCCTTCCGAGCTCTTTCGATTGCTTCCCGGCCCAAGTGTACCAGACGGCCATTGTTATGAGGAGGGCCAAGAGCCAAATCGAACCGCTAGCATTGAAGTAAATGATTAGAGAAACGGACACGAAGGAAATACAAGCCAGCACCACGTACTTACGGTAAAGCGCCTTTTCGAGTTCTTTTCGTTGCTTCTGTAATTTTTGGTCAGACACTTGGGCTACACCTCCGACAATTTCTTCTTTGGTCGGGTTCCGTATTATCGTTATCCTCTTGAAATCCGGCGAGCCTATCCTCCTTTGAGGGTCAACACCATATTCCTGAAACTGGCAAGGGCACTGTCGACGCTGTCTGTCCAAGCTTCAGCTTCCCTGTTGTAAAGGCGCGTAGGGACCGTGAACTGAAGGGCGTTGGCCTGATCCCCAATGTAGTGCTCGGTCCTCCCCCTCGAATCGAGAAGCACCTGTGCTAGGTACTGAAACGCCTCTGAATAATACTCGAGCGGGATTACAAACGACGAATGTAAAGTTCCTTCACCCACGCCCGTGCTCCAGATGAAGGGCAATCGCTCCATCTCAGCTAGGACCTCACGAATTTCCGACTCCTTGGAGTTCCTGACGATGAACTCGAGTCCCATCGTGGCATGATGCTGTTGCCAGGCCTTCAGGTCTTCCTGGCTCTTGGGCCCGGTGCCCGGCCACATTATCCTGTAGAGAGAGACCTGCCCCCTTTCGGTGATATGGCCGTAGTGATTGTAGACCTGCTGGTAGGGCATCTTCAGTTCCCTGGAGATCTTGCCCAGCGATTTGGTAGCGTCCACCTGCAGTTTTTCGAGGATACGAAGGTCCTCATAGTCGTACTCAACTGGACCCCTGGGACCAAGCCGGGACCCGACTTTCTTTTTCTCGTTCACGGTCGCCGACCAATCGAAATCCCACCGGCCAGCGCTGAAATCAAAATACTTCGCTTTCATCGGCGACACCCGGACCCAGTCTAGCTGGTCGACCTCCAAGAGACGGAAGATGCCTACCTCCTGCAGGTCCGCGAGAAGTCGGGCGTAGCGGCGTTCGAACCCCGAGGGCACGGTCAGCTGAATGACGTAGTATCCGCTTGGAAAGCTCCGGAAATAGTTGGTCAAGTAGCAGAGGTTGTTCATTGAGACGAGGATCTCCTTTGCATGAGGCAGGTACTCGTTGTCGAAGTCTATGACGGCGTGTATCCTCTTGAACCCAAGCCCCTCATAGTTCGGAACGGCCTGGTATGCGACTCCGTTTCGGCCGAGTATGTTGTGCTTGAACCAGTACCTGACCGTCTCCGGGCTTTCCCCAAGCTTCCTGGCGATCTCCGTGATCCTCGGGCCGCGTTCCTGCAGCAATGTGGCCAGTCTCGCCTGCTTTGACTTTAGGTCGGGTTTCATGCGGAGGCCCCGTAAGGTTCCATGGAATTCATGCTTGCGTGCCTATGGAATATTTAAAAGTGCAAAGCCGGAATTGGTGGCATTACCGAATGCTAATCAATTGAGTAGCAGTTACCCATCTGGCATAATAGACGGTCAATTCGTATCGGCGCGGGAGAACAGATGGTTCTAGAGCCGAACGCCCGAACTGAACGCCCGGCCGCCCCTCTTGTCAGCACATCAGACACCAATTCCAAGATTGCCGCGCTTGTCAAACTGATTACGAAGGAAGGTCCACAGATTACCCAGATCGCAAGGGAGCTCGGAGTTCACAAGGAAACTGCAAGGTATTGGTACAAGGAAAGACTGCTGAAGAGGGGCTATACCTTCGCGGCAGTTCCTAATCACGAAAGGTTGGGTCTGAGGAGGGTAGTCGCTTTCGCGGAATTTTCTGAGGAGTTCAAGCCATATGGAGATGCGATATTGATGGCGATGAACGAACTGGCCTACCTGACCAGCTTCATGAAAGCCCTTCCTGAGGACCTGTACTCTATCCACGCAAACGTTCCTCAAGAGCATGCGAATGATTGGATTAGATTCATGCACGCACTCAAACAACGAGGGGTGTTCAGTTCAATCCACGCAGTCCCATTCGAATGGGCTAGGGTTGTCCCAATGCGATCGGAAATATATGACTTCGAGCACGATGCTTGGCAATACGACTGGGCATCAAAGCCTAAGATGGAACCCGGCTCTCTTGCGTATGCTCCTTCTACCAAAAGCAAGTTTGACTCGACCGACTTGAACATGATCAAACAGCTTCAGATTGATCCTAACGCCTCCTTGATTGAAATTGGAGATAAGCTCCAAGTGAATTACAAGACTCTGACTTGGCACTATCGCAAGCATCTAATCGGAAACGGCCTGATTAAGGGGTATATGGTCAATTGGACAGGGACTCGATACGATCCGAAGTTAGAGAGGGCACTCCATCGGAGACATCGGTACATGTGGCTCGAATTGATGGTAAGCGGCGTGACCGAGACCGAGAGGATGGAGCTGATGGCCAAGGTAAACCAACTGCCGTTTGTTTGGTTTGAGGCCGGAGGCCAAAACTACTTTGCTCAAATCGCTTTCCCGATGGAAACGATGACCGAGGCGTTGTCATTTGTGAAAGACATTACTTCGTCGGTTCGACAGAAGGCCTCTTGGCACTTTATGGACCAGGCCAATGCGTTAAGATTTTCAATTGCGCCCAACCTTTACGACCAAGAAACCAAGAAATGGAAGTTTGACCAAATGGAATTGCTAAGTAAGTTCGATGGACTCGCACTAGAGATAAAGGGGATGACAAGCTAAGCCGGGTAAGGGCCCGACTCTAGCTTGCCCCTCTAAGTCGTGCCTGCCCCGCCGATGATTTCTAGCGGGCTCAGGTGGACCCCTAACGTCGCGAGCACAAAACTCGCTCCGCCCAAGGCGACCATCCCGACCCGGAGTTTCTCGTCTAAAGTCATGTTGACCACACTATCGAATAGCGAGCAAATAAGGTTAAGCAAGTGCCCAATTACCCCACTTCTAATCCATGCGAATTCTAAAGAGTAGAGCAGAAGTTCTCTCTGTCACCTGAGTCCATAGCGAGAAAGCCCACGAACTATGACAATTCCGTCCCCGGTCGATATCTGACACCCAGATTCAGAATTCACGGTTGTTCTCGGCGCCTGTGTGAAATCAGAGGGCGTTCAGCTCGGGTGGGAGTCTCCTCTCATGTAAATGGAATTGTGACTCAAGAAGAAAATGCCCAGAATCCAGAAAAACCTGAAGAAATAACTCATCAGGTGACGAGATTGATGGAGAATGATTAGCGCGAAAGATGATGAGCCCCAATGGGTCAAGGACTATTACCGCAAGGCGGTCAAATGGGGTTTCTTGGCCGCCGGGATAGGGGCTGCGGTATCACTCATTGGAGGGCACCTCTTCGCGGCTTGGGGGGTTGAATTCTACCTAGGCGGGCTCATTTTTCCGACCATATTCGTCGGTTTGTGGTTTCGCCGCGCGTATCCACCCGTCCGCGCATGGAAAGAGGCTTGGCTGAAGGAGCACCAGATTCGCACCAAAGAGGACGCACAACGCCAATGAACGCAGCACATCACCCCCAGAACTATTGAGTGAATCGAAGACCCTCCTTTCACCACTTCTGATAATGAACCACATCATCCCACTCGCGTCTGCCTCGCTTTAGTGATGGAGATTTCACATCCTCTGCGCCATGCCCTATCGAGATGACGCCCACCGGGTGGAAGTGAGCTGGGATGCCTAGGAGATCCTTGATTCCTTGGACGTCGAACACACCAGTGAACGCGGCCGCGAGGCCAGCGTCAACTGCACCGAGGAGGACCAACAACGAGCCCGCCCCTATGTCGAAGAACCAATACGGAGTCGGCCATTCGATTTCTTTCCCC
>JAPCJK010000068.1 GCA_027886975.1 Nitrososphaerota archaeon | reverse complement strand
GTTGTACCAGAATAACAAATGGAGGAGGGCGGAGACTCTTCATGTACCTACAGAATCTGGCCTGCGCCTACTGATTCAAACTCAGACCTGGTTATTTATAAGCCACATTTAACATTGAAGCGGTGCAATCGGCATCAGAAACCGTTTAATCAGAAAGCATTCGCGGGTCGCCACTCTTGCTCCCGAGCTTGGCTGAGGCTGGGCTCCTCCTGCTGTCGTTCATCGTCCCATTCGTGGCTGTGGTCATCGGGATGCCGCCGTTCCTGAGATATCTCACGAGGTCTGGTCGAGTTGTGGACGACTCCCACAAACACATGCCGACCAAGGTTCCTTCCCCCGCGGGGCCCGTTTTGTTCATCGGCGCGCTCGCCGGCGAAGTCGTGGCTTACCTTGCCTTCGGCTCTCTGGTCCCAGTCGCCCTGGCCGCTGCGGCTGCGGTAGCCTTCGCCGTCGGGTTGGCAGACGACCTTTTCGTCTTGGGAGGGAAAACGAAACCTCTGCTCCTCATCCTGGCTGGAATCCCGCTCGTGGCCTTCACCCAGTTCCAGCCGAACATATACTCCCCCGACATCACGTTCCCAATACTAGGGGACACCAACTCACACTTCTTCATTTACACAGTCCTGGTGATTGCCGCATTCCCTATAGTCGCGAACGCCTTCAACATGATGGATTCATTCAATGGGCAAATCTCGTGGTTCACATTTCTGACATCCCTGGCGGTGCTCATCGGTGCAACAATGCGTTTCCTCTACACGAGCGGGTACTCGATTGTGCGCCTGGCTTCTGCTCTACCCCTTGTCGCCTTGGCCCTTGGATTCCTCATTTTCAACAGATATCCCTCCAAGGCATTCGATGGAGACAGCGGGAGCCTGATGTTCGGTGCCATGTTCGCAGGCCTCGCCGTCACCTGCGGAGTGGAGGTCGCGGCTATGATAGCGATCGTCCCTGCCATCCTGAACTCATTCTATACCTTGTCCAGCGTCAGAGGTTTCGTCGAGCGCAGAGCCATGACTTCTCGGCCTACCTTCGTCAGCGACGACGGGATGATTAACGCAACGACTGAACCTCACACTCCGACAACTCTCGTCAGGCTGATACTCCTTGCCGGACCTCTTTCCGAGAAGGAGCTCGTGAAAAACATCCTGTCATTGACGGCAGTATCGTGTCTCTTGTCAGCGGTCACGTCGCTACTCACCTGGGTGTTCTAGGATGAGACTTGCGCCTCTTGTCGGGATCGAAGCCGTAGCGTTCCTCCTCATAGTCGGCGAGGCCTATCTCTTCTTCACCGCCGTCGTCCCCATTGGTTCGATCGCTCACGACCCTCTCGATTACACGGGCCTCGCGTTCCTGAAAATCGCGCTGACCATCGGGCTTGTGGTTTTGTGGTTCCTCGTGATGCTCGCGTTGACCAGGCTCTACGTCAGGTCGAAACTGGGGAACCGGACTCCCAGGCCTTCATCTTAGCGTCAAACACCTTCCTTGTGAAGGCTACCCTGGCAGGAACCCCCATCACAACCTTCCCGGCAGGCACGTTTCTGGTCACTACGGCTCCCATTGCCACCACGCTCCCTCTCCCGACGGTGACTCCCGCCTTGATTACGGCCCTAGCCCCTATCACCGCGTTGTCTTCGATCGTCACCCCGATCATCCTCTTGCTGGGAGGGTATGGGTCGTTCGTGAGCACGGCAGCAGGCCCGATGAAGACGTTCTTCCCTATGCGCGCCAGAGGAGGGATGTACACGAGCCCTTCTATCTTCGTCCCGCTCCCGATCCTGACGTCGTAGTCTATGTGGGCGAGTGAGCCGATCTTCACATTGTCCCCGATAACTGTCTTAGCCCCGACGTACGCATAGTTCCAAATTTTCACGTTCTTCCCGAGTTTCGCATCCGGCGCCACGAAATTGACGATCTTCATTCTATTACCCCAGGTGTATCGGCGCCCCAGACGAGCTCGAAGCGAGCACGGCTTCTGCGACCTTCGTCACGTTTAGCCCGTCCGTCCCTGTCACGAGAGGCTGCCTTTTCTCTTCCACCGCTTTAACGAATCCCTTCAGCTCCAGCATGAGAGGCTCTTGGTAGAGCCTCGTCGCGACCGTGGTCACCGGACCCTCATGGATGCTTGTCTGCTGCGTGACGAAGTCCACGTCGACCACCCCGCCAATGAATACGGCGCTGAGAGTCCTAACGCGGTTGGGTGTCATCCAGTTGGTCACCAGGAACGCCGTCTTCTGACCAGAGAACCCGAGCAGAATGGTCGCGAAGTCCTCGTGTTCTAGCGGGACCAAGAGGGCCCCCACCCGCGCGTACACGACCTTGGGAACCTCTCCAAAGAGCCAGCAAGCGGTGTCTATGTCGTGGACTGAAGCATCCTTGACTATGCCGACATCGCTGATATTCTCCCCCCTTTTGTTCTCCCTGTGGAACTCGAAAAGGATGGGTTCGCCCATCTTCCCCTCCGAGATCATCTGCTTGAGTCCGGTGATGGGAGGGTTGAACCTCTCGATGAACCCGACCGTGAGAGTCCTGTTTGCTTTCTTAGCAGCCTCGATGAGCCGCTCCCCGTCTTTCACTGTCGTTGTCATCGGCTTCTCGACGAAGGTGTGGACCCCGGCGTCCAGAGTCTGAGAGGCCATGGAGAAGTGTGTCGACGCCGGAGTACAAATCGTGACTGCGTCCAGCTCCTCGGCCTTCAGCATCGTTTCCAGAGAGGTGTACCCCGGAACGTTGAAGTTCTTCGAGAACGTATCCGACCTTTCCTTGTTCGCATCGCAGATTGCGGCTAGTGACTTGATTTCGTTGAGCACCCTTACATGATTCTTCCCCCACCCTCCCGTGCCCACAACGCCTACCCTCGTCATTGGAATCGCCTACAGACTCCGAAGCGATATAGGGCTATGCGCTCACTCCCTCCTGAGGCTCGGGGTCGCCGATATCACCGTCGTTTCGATGTTCCTCTGTCCCTTCTTCGCAGCCTTGAAGGACTCATGGTCCTCTTTGGAACAAATTATGACCACATTGTGCTTAAGCGGGTCAAGGAGTTCGCCACTTCCCCTAAGCTTCACAGCCGAGGTCACATCCACGTCCGTGACGTAGTCTCTGAGCCTTTGCTGGACGCTATCGGCGACCTGCAGCCGCTCCCCCCTCATCTCGTACTTGTCGAGGTTCCACAGCAGGGAGATCTTGGTCCTGCTCGCCTTGAGCAGTTTCTCTTTCAGGACTTCCCTGGTCTCGTCGACGACGTATCTCACATAGTTGTCGAAGCTCTTGAGGGTGGCCCCCGCCAGGTAAGCAATGGACTCCCCCGTCTCTTCGCTGGCCTGAATGGCCTTGAGCTCATACAGATACCTCGCGAATTCGTCGAGGTAGACCTCCGAGGGCATCTGAAGGGAGACCTTCGCCTCCCTCGCCCTCTTGGCCATCTCGATCTCGGTGACAGATGCCACCGCCGACTCCATCACCCCCGAGGCATATTCCAGCTCTGCTGAAAAGACGTTTTGCGAGTTCTGCGTGAACCCCAGGGCCTGGAGGGCTCCCTTGTCCTGGAGGCCTGCGGCGGAGACCACGGCCGGCTTGGATTCTCTTGGCCTCAAAGGCATGTAAGCGTATGTCAGGGTTGACCCGATTTGAAGGCCTGTCGCCTTCTCCACGACCATTATGTTCTCAGAATTTCCCCCCGGGCCCGTAGGCAGCGAGTTGACGAGGGTCACACCCTTGGCGAGGTACCTGGCAAGGTCCCTAAGTTTGGAGCCCGCCTCTATGAGCGTCTCCTCGGAGGGCCTTCTCAGCTTGGGGGTGAAGAATACGACCTGCGCCTCTCCGAGGACATGCTCGACCGGCTTCACGCTGAGCAGAGGCTCCTCACTCATCACGTCCTGCAGGTTCGGGTTCTTTTTCAGAAACGCCGGGTCGAGGTCCATGGCCATTTGCAGGGTCTCGTCGATGATTGTTACCTGCGCCTTATCGCCCAAGTCCCCAGCGAGCCTGTAGGCTTCGCTCGTGAGCCCGTACATTGCGACCTTGATCTTTGGCAAAAGCTGGACGCTGGCTCCGAGGCAGTTTCTAATTATACTTTGAAGGGCGCTGAAACGCAGGCAAACGGATTTGTATCCAGCTAGTCCGCCGCGTCACGGGGGACGGTGAAAAGGTAGATTGCGCGTATGGTTCGACATACTCACGCCCAAGCAGATTTTGTTCTTCGGGCCAGTCGTACGCGAGTTGGAATCATCCGGAGCTGAGGTGCTCGCGACCTCCCGCAGGTACAGGGAGGTTGGGCCCCTCGCGGAAAGGGCGGGGCTGGCTTTGAGGTATGTGGGTGACAGGGGAACCAAGGGGCAAGAAGAGCAGCTGTTGGCAGCGACGAGGAGGCAAGCAGAGATGATTTCCATTGTGAGGGACTTCGGTCCGTCGGTCGCAGTCTCAATCGCCTCAGCTGTCTGCGCCCGAGTGGCCTTCGGGCTCGGAATCAAGCACGTTGCAGTCAACGATTCGCCTCATTCAGAGGTCGCAGGGAGGCTGTCGCTACCACTTAGCTACCATCTGCTCTGCCCATGGGTAATCCCGTACAGGGCCTGGGAGAGGTTCGGCCTACAGAAGAAGCAAGTTACCACCTACCACGCGCTCGACCCTGCCGCCTGGCTGAAGAGAGAACCGCTGAGGGGCCCGGTCCCCAAACTCGATTCGAAAGAGAAGACGATCACAGTAAGAATTCAGGAAAGCGACGCCCCCTACCTGGCGAAGGCCGACATGGGATGGACAGACAAGGTCTTGGGTTCCCTGCTCAACGCCTTCCCAGACGTTAACTTGGTCGCCCTCTGCAGATACGACTATCAGGTGGACGAGGTCAAAAGCAAATTCGGCTCCAAGTGCATCGTCCCGGACGAAGTCGTGAGCGGGCACGACTTGCTTGCTGCAACCGACGTCTTCATTGGCATGGGGGGGACGATGACCGCCGAGGCGGCCCTGATGGGCGTCCCTGCAATCTCGGCCTTCCAGGGGTCGCTGTACACCGACTCCTACCTCGAATCCGTGGGCCTCCTAGTGAGGGCGCGCGACGCCACATCTGTCGTCTCGCATGCCAAGCGTCTTGTGACCGATTCATACAAGGCCGGGCACGTCAGAAAAGCAAAACGCATCCTGGACTCAATGGAGGACCCTGTCCCGAAGATAGCAGGTTTCGTCGTGAAGACAACCAAGCAAGCCTAAATCACCATCTCATCGCTGCGTGAACCGGCAGCCCGGTCGTCTAGTTGGTCAAGGATGCTGGCCTTTGGAGCCGGCGACCCAGGTTCGAATCCTGGCCGGGCTATCTTAGAACAGCACATGACGAACTTGGATTGACAAAACTAACGACGACTTGTCTTTCACCCTTAAATTCCAGTCATTTCTAACGTTTACCATGTTCTCCCCAGTTAGAAGCGATGTGTACAGATGGGGGACACCTGACCCGGAAGCTGATTGGATGATGTTTGGGCATCTGTTTGTCAGGGACTCCGAAATCATCCTGATCGACCCGCCATACGTTCCCGGCCTAATCGAATCTATTACTAGGATGGGGAAACCAAAAGCCATCATTCTCACATCTCAAAATCACGCAAGGGGTTCAAGATACATCAGGGAAAAGACGGGTGCGACGGTCTATGTGCCAGACCAGAATCCGGAAGCAGTGGAACCCCAAGATGCCCTCGCTACCAAAGAAATTGGCCAATTCGAGAAATACAGCGCTGACACGGGTAAGTTGCTTGGCTTCGAGATTTTCAAGGATTTCAACGACTTCGCCCTCCTCACGGATCAAAAGGAGATCATAATTGCCGACAATGTAACAGGGTCCGCAGACGGAAGGCTTCTAGTATACCCAGAATATGTCTCACACGATCCGCCCCATCCTCCCAATGAAACCGTCCTTAGAGGGTTCAAGGACCTGGTGAAGAAGACGGGCGCAGTGACATTGCTCGCTGGCCATGGTCAAAATATTTACGGGAACCTGCAGGATCTGGCCAATCGTAAATAAAGAAGGTAAAGCTTCACCATAGGAGTGAGCCGAATCAGGCTGGTCTCAGGCCAGTGACAAACCCGTACACCAATAAGGCGAGAATAACCAAGAGCGTGATTGCTACAGCCCACAACACGTTTTCCCTCCTGTGTACCACGGCCTTTTCGATAGGCTGAATCCTATGTTCGGTGGACAAACGCGCACCTACGAAGGGAGCGCGCGCCACCTAAAGCCCCTACGTAGGAGTACCCCCTAGCCGGGCTACCTTTTGAATCTGCGGGGCCATATTTTCGGACGGCGCCGGAAGTCAGAAACCTCAGAATCGAAAGCAAAAATAGCCAACGAATTCGGTGCAATTGGACTGAATGATTTCCGGGGCGCACGCCATCATCTATAGCAAGAACGCAGTTGCCGACAGAGAATTCTTCCGCGATGTCCTCAAGTTCCCTCACGTTGACATAGGTGACGGCTGGCTAATTTTTGCTCTCCCGCCCACCGAGCTAGCCGTGCATCCTGCGAGGAAGAATGGCACGCACGAACTTTATCTAATGTGCGATGACATCAGGGCGACGATCAGACGGCTCAAACAGAAGAAAGTCATGTGTTCAAATCCGTCTGAACAAGACTGGGGGACCTTGGTCATGATCAAGTTGCCCGGCGGGGGCGAGCTTGGTTTGTATCAACCTAAACACCAGCTTGCCCATCGATAGAACAGACACGACTTTTCGGGCACGAATTCAAGCCGCGCTATCTGAAACAAGGTTAGAATGGAGCTTCGCTATGTCGAATCTGAGCAGGATTCAGGCTTATTCGGATTCATTTTGATAATTGGATCCCACCGGGCCTACTATCATTTGCTAGTGGGCCCGGTTTCTCGGAATCTGCTAGCCTTGTTGATGTAGTCATGCCGTTGGATGTCCTATCAAAGCAGGACAAATGCATCAATCGGAGTGAGGATTCATCGGACCCGAAGGTCGGACATACAAAACCAAGTCAATCTATGTCGAGTGTTGAACTATAGGTGGAATGGGACGTCCTATATGGTATCGAGACTCAGATCAAGGGTTCTAAGCGGAAGGGACCCGGGGAGACGAGTCATCTAGTCCGGTGTGCTTTCCAGACATACTTGATCGAGACGAAGTACACGATAGGATAGATGACTGCCGCTCCCGTGATCATGCCCAAGAGTGGTGTGACTTCGAGAGTTGCCAAGAGGACGAGCTGAACTACTAGGACGCCAATATTTCCAACCCCGATCACGGCTTGAAACTTCAGAAATCTTACGAACCTGTTCGCCACTTCGCTCTTCAAAGTTTTCGGCACATGAACTGTAATTCGTTCGTTGATGAAGAAGGAAGCCGAGGCGCCGATCACGAGCGAAAGAACATCCAACCCAAGGAGAGCTGGCAAGGCGAAACTCGCATGCTGGAAACTCAGCTTTCCGTAGAAGACGGTGAGGCCGCTAGTCAGAATGATCGCAGTGACCCCAAAGCCCACCGCACCCGCGATCGCGAATCTGGATGTCTTCACGACAGTATACCGCGTGTCCAGCTTCACGATCTCCTTCTCAACTTCGGCTGCAGTCAATCCCGGAGCCTCGCTCGCACTTGGGTCCGAACCCGTCTTCTGAGAAGTCTGATTGGAACCTCCGGTGGCTTTGCGGACGAAGAACATGAAAACTATGCCGGTTATCACCAGTTGGACCTGATACGTGGTGATTCGCCATAATACGACAGCCGCCCAGGAGGAGAATCCGTAGACCAGAGACAGGTAGGACTGCATGCTGAGCTCCGTGAGTCCAGAGCCCCCTATGGAGATCGGTATGGCGGCAATGGTTAGTGCGCCGAACGCCACAAAGGTTGCTGAGAAGATGTCGATTTTCAAGCCCGCGGCGTTTAGCACGAGCCAAAGACCCACGCCTTCAAGAAAATCCTCAAGAATGACTAGTCCAACAGTTTTGATCACCACGGGGAGCGTGTTTCTGTTTATTATCGCACGCGCTGCGACCGAAAAATTCAACGAGCCCACTACAGCGCGGAGATAGAGGCTTTTCGCTCTTGGTCCCCCCAGCAAGAACGACGCAAGAGTAAACAGACGATTGGGAACCTTGATAGACCTAAGAGCCGGAACTACGAAAACAAGGGTGTACCCAACAATCAAGGTCACTGCGATCACAGCGATCGTCAGTGCTAGGATCGTTGCTCCCCTCGACAGCGCGTATCCCGCAGCGATGAGCCCAAGACCAGCACCAACGTATATTTCCATGATCACTTCAAAATAACCGATCCAGAGCGCCTTGCCGCCGTCCACTCCTCTTCTCGACAACCAAGCAGCACGCAGGACCGGGCCGCCGACCTCCGAGGGTGTCGATATCGCTATGAACTCGCTACTCATCCTTGCAATCGCCGAGCCGCTCAGATCTAGTTTCGGGTCACCACCTAGGCCTTTCGCTATCACTCTGAACCTTACGATCTGGACAAGTAGCCTAGCAACAGATGTGGCGGCTGCCAAGCCGAATGTCCAGTAACCGAGCCGCGCAAGGTCGGAAAGTGTCACACCCGAGAATAGTGAGATAATGATAACAACGGCGGTGCTTACAGCCAAGCCGACGGCGACCCACCTCAAGACCGATTTGGAGGGCCTATAGTCCATCGACGGTTTCTCGTCTCCCAAAAGATCAAGTCGATTCATGAAGAGCCCGAGATAAGTGTGTGCAGTGAGGCGCCCTTCTGAGCGGACAGGCTAGCCATACTCGATGCTAGATAGGACCTTAACCCCGGCCTGAGGAAAGAAGCGGACCGGTCTGCACAACACCTTCTGACTGGTATCGAGCAGCCTGGCGTAAGTCTTATACTTACTACAAAATCGTATATTTTTCCCAATGGATGATCAAGAACTGGTCAAGAAACTTGAGGAGCTGGAGAACAAGCAGTGGGCCAATAGAGCATTAGCAGAAATAAGAGGTCAGTCGAAAGAATATGAATACCAGATCATACTCAAGACGGAAGAAGAAAGTTTTTTCAGTGCGATAAAGGAGTTTTCCTCAGCGGGCTACGCCATTCTCCCGGGTACGACGTTGTTCCAAAGCGAGGTCTTCATCGTGCTAATGAGGAGAGACAAAGCAAAATGAGCGCTGGAATCTGCCCGCGGCCCGATCTGGAGCGAGCGACTAGACTGCATGTACAATTGAGGATCGCTTGGAAAGAAACGCGCGGCCAACACGGCTGCAAGAGACTTCTCGGCTCGGGGATGCAACAGGACACTCGCGGAGGCCGCAAGTTGGCACGCTAAAAGATCGCATCCAAGGCCCACAAGATGAAAGGAACGGAGAAGAACATGCTTTATTATTGAGTCTAAGTTTTCGAGGCGCGTTGAGTTCTGAGGAGAAACTGGTGCAACCCGAGACTAAGAGGATCCAGAAGCAGGCTTTCTCCAGTCTCATCGACGCGATGAGAGATGCTCAGCGCATGCACGAGAGAGAGGACAAGATCCGGGAGATTGAAGAGACGCACAAACGTCAACTCGCTGCGCTCGAGAAGCTGCGGGAAGAGATTACAGGCGTTGTGTTGTCCCATAAGGACATTCTAGGCAAGGAGTTGGCGGGAGATCTGGAGAATCAAGTCTCGAGTCTCTCACTTGTAGCCATCGATTTAACAAGGAAAAAAATTGAGGAAAAATATTCAACTATGCTTAAGGATAAGGATAATCAAATCGCGCTAGAGTCTGAAAGGACAAAAACCTTCAAGAGCATAGAGGCCTTCCTCGCAAATCTGCCCTTCTCCTTGTTGGACAAGGCCATAAATCTCAAGTTACTAAACGGAGCATATGCAGCCAACGCGAGATACAACTGCGAAAATAATATTCAGTTCGAATTCTCCCTTGATTGCAGGAGAAGCACGGTCCTTAACAAGGGATTCACGCTTACTTCACCGGATGGGGAGATCAAGGTCCCGATTTCTCTCGGAAAGAGCTGGCTCAAGAAAGAGCCCGCTCCAGATTATGAAGGACTCGACCATTACGTGCTGTCTGCCGCCGAGGTAACAGAGCCTCACCTGGCTGCGACATACGTCTACCCTGAAAAGTCCAGCACGATCAGCATTATCAGTTCCAAGCGGGACTCTCACGCTTCCCTGACTGTGGAATACGTGTTGTCCGGCTCAAGGACAAACATCACCTCCGAACCAGCCCTGAACAAATTTCTGAATTCCGAGCTAATAGACAAATCCTCGGAAGCGCTCAGGCGTTCGATTCTGGAGCTCGAGAACTACAAGATTGATCTTGTGAAACTCATCTCCGATGGGAAAGCGATATTTGAAGAAGGAAAGTTCGACCTGCAGCAATTCCTTGCAAAGGCGTGGAGGATAATTGAACCAGCAGTGGTCGCAGCGACCCTTAGGGAAGGAGGTCCTGTCGGTGAAGGCGACGCGGTTTCCTCTGAGCGAGAGGAAGTTTTCGATCGGACGTTTGTCCGGCAGAAGATTATTTCCCTCGGCGAAAGTGGAAACGCCTTACTTGTCTCCCTAAAGCTGAGCTAGCGCTAACAAAGGACGGGTAGATAGTTTACCGCCCGGAAGTCGCACTTTTGGTGGGGGCAGACACGGCCTGGCACCGACGGCGAACGCATGGCACACGTACTTGACCACCCGTAGCGTTCGAACCCAATAATGAACGACCGTTCCAAAGGAATCCTTTTCTCCCCCCGAGGGAGTAGGATTGGCCATGAAAACAGCATACGCGATAGGCATCGCAATCGTGATAGTCTTGGCAATCGCCGTTGCGGCGTTTGTCGGACTACCGTATTTGCAACCAAGTCAGACAACGTCAGGAACAAACACAAGCAACGGTCAGCTCGCCATGATGGCCACTGACCCGCCGATAACGGCATCGGGAGTCTCCGCCGCATCCATCATGTATGCGGGGGCAGCCGCCCACACTAGTGGAAGCTCCTCGGATTCAGGATGGGTGCAGGTCGCAGGGTCAGGGTCTCTTGACTTGATGGCCAACGCTCAAGCCCAGACAATCGCGTCCTCGAACGTCGCGGCAGGAACATATGACAAAGTCCGTTTCGACGTCACATCGGCGAGCGTGACCTACAACGGGAAGCAGTATCCCTGCGCGGTCGCCTCCGGGACTTTGACGACAAACCTCGAGAGCAACGTCCAAGTTAACGCCGCGGCAAAGGCGGCGGCGCTTGTCGACGTCCGCACATTCATCATCAACTCCGCCAACTCCTCGAACCCTCAGTTCGTCTTCACTGCGACGGCGAAGGCGACAGCCGCGCCGTCGAGCGTGGCGACTTCTTCAAATCTCCAAGTCGGAAGCAAAG
>JAPCJK010000067.1 GCA_027886975.1 Nitrososphaerota archaeon | reverse complement strand
TCGCCTCAACCCAAGGGAAAATTGGTAGGATTCAAGCCTTTGCGGGAGACGTTCAGCTACTATGCATTGGACGACGGAACCGTCATCGGGATAAAGCCTGCCGTTGTAAAGGTGTACAGGCTGCAGAACCCGGACAACAGCCCGGCCTTCTCCCCCGACGGGACGCCCGCGTACTTCTATCAGACCCAGAATATCACGCAGGTGCTGACCCCCGACGAGTACAAGTCGTTCAAGGACGACGACTTGCCTCGATGAATCAGACACCCTACATTGCCTCAGAGGACTCGGCGCTTCTGAGGAGGGCCCTCTCGGAGTACTCCGGACTAACGTGCCTCGAAATTGGCTCGGGAAATGCTGGGGCTCTGATTCAGCTATCACAAAGTTTCGCCACTGCTGTGGGAACCGACCTCGTCAGACCCACGATGATGGACTGGAGAAAAGTCGGAATTGATTTCGTGTTAGCCGATGGCGCCTCGTGTCTCCGTTCGTCCACATTCGACCTCGTCGCCTTCAATCCACCGTACATTGTTGAGGCGGTCGGGGCCGACGCTGCCATCGAAGGAGGGGAAGGGCTCGAAGTCCCCCTTGAGATCCTCAGGGAGGCGCTTCGCGTCGTCAAACCTGACGGCAAGGTCGTGTTTCTGTTGAACGATGAGGCTGAACTGGCCAAGTTCCGTAAGGTCTGCTCTGATTCGAAGTTTCGCCTCGAGCGACTCGAGTCGCGGCGAGTCTTCTTCGAAGAACTCTCCGTGTACGTTGCATCTGCGAACAGCGCATCTCAGGGCTAGGCGCTTTCTCTTGGCGTGGTTTTCCTTCACCTTTCGGCCTTATTAACTGGATGGATTATCCATCCGACGTGCGGAAGTCGCAGTCGGTCGCCATAGTTATGGTTTTCACCGCGCTCATCGTTGGCTCCGATTACGTTTTGGCTGGTATTGCCAACGTCAAGCTACTCGACTCTTTGGCGTTTCTCGCTGCCTATCTATTCGGTTTTCGCATAGGCGCCTCGGTCGGCATTCTCTCCGAATTCATCTGGGCCTACGCCACGCCCTGGGGCGCTCCCGGATACATCGCTCCGTTCCTAATCGTGGGCGAGGTGATATACGCCCTGGCAGGCTCCGCCGCTTCAAGAATCTGGGCGAAAGAGCAGACGTTCCTGTCAGGGAAGAGCGTCGCCCTGGGAGGACTACTAGCCATCTGCGCCTTGGTTTGGGACCTTGAGACGGAGTTCGGAACCGCGTTGATAGCCTTCTGGCCCTCAGTTACGGTAGTGAACTATGCCGCAACGGTACTCGTCGGTCTACCCTTCACGCTTGCCCACGAGGTGAGTGATTTCCTGTTTGGGATGCTGCTGGTCCCAACACTCATCCTGATGATTCCCAGGCTTGGCTGGACACGTCGGTTCGAGATGAGGCCTATCCTAGCGGAGAAGAAGGATTGACGAGCGGGAGCACCTTCTACACTCTTGCCATTGCGGCAACGGCGTTGATCGTCATCTCCGCCACTTTCGCTGGCTTTTACTACGTTGAGAATTCAAACACCGCGTCTAACAACTCAAAACTGATCGCCGAGCTGAACGGTGCCAACTCGAATTACACGAGGCTCGCTTCGAATTTCAACCTACTCCTTTCCAATTACAACGAATCGATATCACTGCTGTCTAGATCCATTGCCGTAATCAACACGAGTCTGCCGATTTACAAGCAATCCAGCTTGGAGCTGACCGCCCTGTGGCAGACCTACCAGAGCCTGAGCCCGGTTTCCTCAACCCTCCTCCGAAACAATGTGCTTTTCGATTTCGGCAACGGTACCCACAGGTGGTACAACGACACAGCCATCGCCGCTGGTTGGAATTTCTACATTGAAACAGTGGTGCTTAACGACGGCCATGTCGATGCCCAGTGGTATCCCCAGTACGGGGAGCATTTGGTCAACGGCATCGGCGGGATATCCAACAGTGCGACCAACTACTGGTACCTTTGGAGCTACAACACAACGGCGGGATGGCATTCGAGCCAAGTCGGAGCTGACAGCATCCTGGTCACCACCGGGTCAGTCTACGGGTGGACATACTGTGCCGCCGACACGAACTTCAACCCAGTCTGCCGCCCCTGATTCAGCCGCTCTTTCCTCACATCTGTCCAAGGCTCGAACCGAAAAGTCGTTAAGGAGCGGGGCTGGCGAAGCAGGAGTATCGGCATGAGGGAACCGAATCCAGCACGCGGATCCAGCCTGACCAGGGCAGAGTTTGAAAGATACAGCAGACAGATTGTCATGCCCGAGATTGGCCCGGAGGGACAGGAGAGACTCAAGGCCTCCAGTGTACTTGTCGTCGGGGTAGGTGGGCTCGGCACACCTGCTGCGGTCTTCCTCGCTGCTGCGGGAGTGGGCAGGATTGGGCTCGCTGACTTCGACACTGTACAAGCGAGCAACCTTCACAGACAGGTTCTATATTCAGAGGAAGACTTGGGCAGGAAGAAGGTCGAGGTGGCCAGAGCTCGCCTCCAGCGGATCAATCCTCATACTAAAATCGAAACCTACGACACTAAATTGGACTCGACAAACGCTCTGGAGATTCTGCGTGGGTACGATGTCATCATAGACGGCACGGACAACTTCCCAGCCAGATATCTCCTTGGTGACGCCAGCGTGCTCCTGGAGAAACCCGACGTTTACGCTAGTGTATTCAGGCTTGATGGACAGATGACGGTATTTGCCAAAGCAGGACCCTGTCATCGGTGCATCTTCCCGGAACCTCCTCCCCCGGACACTGTGCCCTCTTGCGCCGAGGCCGGGGTTCTGGGTGTCCTGCCAGGGATAATGGGGAGCCTCCAGGCGGCCGAGGCTCTCAAATTGATTCTTCATCTTGGAGACTCCTTAGTTGGAAGACTACTTGTTCTGAACGCCACCGAAATGAAGTTCACGGAAATCAAGGTGGGCAAGAATCCTGACTGTCCGATTTGCGGCTCGACACCTTCCATCCGAGAGTTGCAGGACTACGAAGCCTTTTGTGGAGGTTCTATGACGGCCGGCGAATCAGTCCCCGAAGTGACGCCAATTCTGCTCAAAAGGATGCTTGATGAGGGCAGAGATGTCGAACTTGTTGATGTCAGAGAACCATTTGAGTATGAGATCTGCCATCTCGAGGGAAGCAAGCTTGTTCCTTTAGGTCAGCTCCAGGCAAGGGCTGGGGACCTATCGAAGTCCAAGACTGTGGTGGTTTATTGCCACCATGGCCGACGGAGCGCAAACGCAGTAAGTTACCTCACGTCCGCGGGTTTCACGGACGTCAAAAACCTCAGAGGCGGGATCGCCGCGTGGAGAGTCGAAGTGGACCCCAAGATACTGGAATACTAGATCGTTGAAGGAAAAACTCTCGTGTCTATTTAGGCGGGCCCGGTGGGATGCGCTTAATTTTCTAAGCGAATCCCGATCCGACTACCGTCGGAGCCTTGGCCGGGCCTTGTAGTCCTGCGTAGGCGCCCCAACTAGGCTAGATTACCAGGTACCTGGTCTGATGAAGAGAGCGAAATCCGATTCAGTGGAACAAGGGCCCTTGCACTCCTGTAAAGACAATATCCCACTGCCAAGTAAAGGAGGGTGTTTCCCAATACGTTTCCTGCTGGGTTGTTCAGAAAGGTTTCTGCAGGTGTACTGCTTACTATGATTAAAACGATAACGAAGACTCCCAACGCAACAGGCACCCCGGCTAGCCATTTCAAGTGTCTTCGAAGGCCCGGATTCCTAGACCTGATCGCTATGGGCAGAAACATGATCATGGACCCAAAAGCCGCAGCCCAGGCAAGATTGGCGATCACGGCAGGTAGACTTGTGAAGGCACCATTGTTTCCTTGGATGATTTGGTTTGCATATGAAGCATTTCCCGTAATGGCTGACAATGATATACCCAACAGAATAAAGGACACGTTGAAGACTTGAAAAACCCACAACACGTATCGCACTTTGCTCCAGTGTAGGGTATCTCTGAGGAGAGGGTCCGAACGCCTGCTTGCAAGCGCAGTCGCATCTACAAAGTAAATAGCTCCCAGCCAAAAGGCAGAGGTCACAAGGATGTATCCGATTTGGAACGGGACACTCCCGAGTATTCCATTCGAACCGACTTGGGGCGATGGAAGCGCAGCCAAGGTGAAAACCAAGGAGAAGAGACCGAGACCAAAGGCCTGGTTTCGAAAGAGCCGGACGGTTAAAGCGTGCCGGATGTCAAAGGCCCAGTACGCGGCGTAAACAAGGGCAAGAAGGGGGGCATAGGCGAGGACGTTCAAGATGGTAAGAACAAGATCACTACTTGACATAGGCACTTACCTCCATCCCGTCCCGTGTCAAAGAGAAGTTGAAATAGCCAGGCTGAGGTGGGACACCTCTCATCTTACGGACACGCAGTAGCGGGAGGACCCTCAGCCCCTCCTCGTAGAGCCTCATCTCCACCACCCCGTCGAAGAGCTGTTGCATCGCTGCGAGGACCTGAGGCTGATGCATCCCCTCCTCCAGCGTGGCTAAGAGCACGGCATCGTATTGCTTGACGTCGGCAAAGAGTTGGGTCAGGAGCCGATAGATTGTTTCGGGTTGATTGAGCATCAGAAGCGACGAAATGGCGTCGATGACGATTCGCACTCTGCGGCCCGCGTTCTGGTTCAGAATCTCTTTGATGTTATGCGAGAGGCCGGCAAGATCGTTCACGTCGTACTTGATTTGGCCGCCTTCGGAAGCGAACCAAAACGGAACCTTCTTCTGCGAGTCGACTCCGAACCCCTTCTCGTCCTGGAGAACCTCCTTCACGGATAGTCTCGTCACATAGACACAGAAGTCACCTTGAATCAGCCCCGAATGTGTGAACCAGTAGCCCAATGCTTCCTTCCCGATTCCGGGAGGACCGACCACTAGTATCGTAGATTTGTCAGGGTAGCCGTCCCCAAGCAGTGGGTCGAGTGCGGCAACCCCGCTAGAAACCAAGTGCTAAGTTGAGTAGCAGGTTCTGAGATAAAGATATGCACTTTTTGGAAAGACATCCGGAGCCTGGACTCGAGTGATTCTTGAATTAGCCTGACTCAAGCTTATTTCGGGGTCAGAGTAGCTCGAATTGGGGTATTCGTAAACGGGCCCGGTGGAGCCCGCCCCCAAACAGGTTCTGAAAGTGGATTTCAGGGCGAGTCATCAAAGACCGAAGGGGCGACGTGGCTGGGACTTGTTGTTCCATGTTGGCGCCTCATCCCTGTTCGCGTCAGCTGATCCCGACATCCGCCACTGAAATCGTCTCAGATTCGACTGCCTGAAGCCGGTTAATGGGTGCAAGAGAGCGGGCGCTCCTGTATAGGGCGTAGCCCGCAATCGCAAGCACAAGGCCATTGGATGCGTCTCCGGCAAGGGAGTTTGTGCCAGAGAAAGGTCCAAAGAAAATCCACAGCAATGCTAATGGGGCCAGGGCAAACCACTCGAAGTGCCTCCGAAGACTCCTGTCCCACTTTGACCTAATGGCAATAATGGGGAGGTAGACAATGCCAAGAATCGGTATGACTACTGGAAAGTTGATTATCACATTGAGAGCGAAAGAAATCGCGGGACCGCCGAAGGTTCCGGCACCTAGCTGGTTGAAGATGGTGGTGTCTGAAGTGATTCCGATGTACCCCAAAAGGGTGAAGGGGATCAGCGTGGTTGTGATGATGACGACCCACAAAGGAATCCGTATCCTGCTCCAGTAGAGGGTGTCGCGAAGAAGGGGGTCCGAGCGCCGGCTGGTAAGCACAGAGGCGTCTATCCAGTAGAATAGAACAATGAAGAGTAAGTAGAAGGCTAGGAATGACTCGAACGCAACGAGGGGGGATGGCTGGCCTGACGGAAGCACAACAAATGCGCCAAGGGTCCCCCATAAGGCCAGTATCACGAATCCTATCCCGAGTGCCTGTCTTTTGTAGAGGGGGACTGCAAGAGCGTGTCTTATGCTCAGGGTCCAGTACGCGGCATAGGGGTAGATTGGAAGGGTCAGTATGAGAAACCCCACCACACCGGGGCCACCTGAACTAGCGGACCCAGACCCAGGTACAAGGAAAAAGTAGACCCCAGATCCGAGAAAACCGATGGTCGCCAGGACAGCCCCGAGGACGTCAGCCTTATCTGGCATAGGCGCTTATCTCCATGCCATTTCGAGTCAGTGAGAAGTTGAAGTAGCCAGGCTGGGGCGGGACCCCTCTCATTTTCCGAACGCGCAGGAGCGGGAGTACCTTCAACCCTTCTTCGTACAGTCTCATCTCTACTACGCCATCGAAGAGCTGCTGCATGGCAGCGAGCACTTCCGGTTTGTGCATCCCTTCCTCGAGCGTAGCCAGCAATACTGCATCATACTGCTTGACGTCCGAGAAGAGCTGGGTCAGGAACCGGTAGACTGTTTCGGGCTCGTTGAGCATCAGAAGTGACGAAATCGCATCGATGACGATCCTAACCCTGCGACTTTGGTTCTGCTTCAAATTCTCCTTGATGTTGTAAGAGAGACCGGCAAGATCGTTCACGTCGTACTTGATTTGGCCGCCTTCGGAAGCGAACCAAAACGGAACCTTCTTCTGCGAGTCGACTCCGAACCCCTTCTCGTCCTGGAGAACCTCCTTCACGGATAGTCTTGTCACGTAGAGGCAGAAGTCGCCCTGAACCAGACCAGAGTGTGTGAACCAATAGCCGAGGGCTTCCTTCCCAATTCCAGGAGGACCGACGACCAAGATCGTCGACTTGTCTGGGTAGCCGTCGCCCAGCAACGGGTCGAGGGCTGGGACCCCGCTAGAAACCATTGATTGTTATCACACTAGGTACGCGTGTGATAAACCTATATTGGATTCAAAGGCTTGATGAACGGGCCCGGTGGGATTCGAACCCATGGTCTCTGAGGCACACCACTTCAGCTCCGAAGGCTGACGCCTTAATCCGTGCTAGGCTACGGGCCCGAGACCGCTGCGATAGGACTGGGTAATTAAGAGATAAGGCGCTGAATGGATTCTGCGAGAGGCGGCTGGAGCAATCCCCTATCCGAGATGATTCCAGTCACGAGCTCCGGTGGTGTCATGTCGAAGGCTGGATTCGCCACTGGTACTCCTTTTGGCGCAATGCGTTTCCCGCTGATTTTGACAACTTCGTCGGCGGATCTCTCCTCTATGGTCACCGAATCGTGGCCCCTCGATAGGTCGAAGGTAGAATGCGGGGCTGCTGGGAAGAAGGGGACTCCGTGCCTGCTTGCCAGTACCGCCTCCTGGTAAGTCCCTATCTTATTGAAGACATAGCCATCATTCGTTATCCTGTCGGCCCCGACGACGACCTTGTCCACCCGCCCGATGCTGATCATGTGGCCGACAGCGGTGTCCGATATCAGGGTGCAGTCGATTCCGTCTTGTGCCAGTTCAAAGGCTGTCAGTCGCGCTCCTTGAAGGGCGGGCCGAGTCTCTGGGACGAGGACCTTTACCAATTTTCCCTGCTCCACCGCGGCCCTTATCACCCCAAGGGCTGTACCGTAGCCCACCGTCGCCAGGGCTCCGGCATTGCACTGTGTGAGGACGGTATCGCCGTCATCAATCAGCTCTGCTCCTATTTTCCCGAGCCTTCGGTTTGTTTGAACATCCTCTTCTTCCATTGCCTTGACTTCGGCCTCGACGAGCTCTTTGGCCTCTCGAACGGTTTTAGCTTCCCGTACTTTGTTCATGACCCGGTCAATCCCCCAAAAGAGGTTTACGGCCGTGGGCCTCGTAGAACGAAGAAGGCCTGCGCTGGACTCCATATCGTGTAGGAGTTCGGGGAGTTTAGCGGCCTTCGAACGATGTGCAGAAAGGGCGAGCCCCATGGCAGCTGCGACACCGATTGCAGGTGCGCCTCTGACTACCATTGTTCTGATAGCATTGGCAACTTCTTCTGGTTTGGTGAAGAACACATGAGATAACTTCAACGGGAGGGCTGTCTGGTCGATCATCTTCACTTTGCCGTCTTCCCAGGTGACTGTACGCATAGTGAAGAAATTGGCCACAGGTCGCTCGAGGGAGGGAGACCTAAAGCGTTTGCGCTCCCAAGAAACCACCTTCAACTTCAAATACGGTAAGGTCGGCGTCGGGAACTGAGAGCTTTTGCAAGAAGTCCCTGAATCCGAAGAACAGATCACTCCCTTCAGTGCTATCCTTCGAGGAGACTCGGTGAGGGTCGCGGATAGGGAGCGGCTCGGAGAACTCGAGGGGTCGGGGTACGGGAGCAAGGAAGGGGACGAGCTAGTGCTAAGGGATTACGAGGCACTCTATCTAATCTACGTGAAGAAGCTCGAACTCTTGGACGAAGCCGGTAAGAGTGTCACATTCGAGAAGTTCGCGGAGCAAGCCCAGACGAGGGCTTCCGATTCGTGGACCAGGTTCGTGATTTACAGAGACCTGAGAAGCAGGGGGTACGTGGTGAGAGAGGGGTTCGGGTTCGGCACAGACCTCCGGGTCTACGAACGTGGAGACTATCCCAAGAAGCCTGCGAAATACGTCGTCTTCGCCCTGGATGAAGGAATAGAGAAGGGGATGGGGGACCTCCAGAAGTCGGTGAGGGAAATGGCGAAGATGGGCAAGGAGGCGATCATAGCCGTGATCGAGAGGAGAGGGGAGGTAATCTACTACAAAGTCAGCAAGGCCAGGTTCTAGGGCCTTTGAATGCGAAAGCTGCCCTGGACCTTATCCGCCCTGTAAATTGCGCGATGATCGGGTTTGCCGTTGTCGTGGGTGCCTTTGTTTCGAAGCCCGCCACAATCGTGATTCCTCAATTGTCTCTCGGCTTTTTGACCGGGTTCTTCGTCTGCGCCTACTCGATGGTGGTGAACGACATCTATGACGTTGAGGTTGACAAGGTAAACAGGCCCGAAAGGCCCATTCCGAGCGGGAGGGTCACGGCCCATGCGGCCACCAGGATTTCGCTGGTAGTTCTGACGGCGGGCATGGCCTGCTCTGTGCTCTCTTTGAATCCCCTGGCAGTGATCATAGCAGCTGCCTATGCATTCCTCTCGTGGCTTTACAACAGCTGGGCCAAGAAGACGGGGCTGGCGGGGAATCTTATCGTGGCCTCATCCCTGGCTATTCCTTTCATCTATGGTGGCGCAATTTCCGGTGGGTCGATAACGGGCTCCCTTCTTCTGATGATGGCGCTGACCGCTTTCTTCTCCGGGGTCGGGCGAGAAGTGGTGAAGGCCATGGCGGACGTCGAGGGGGACGCGAAGAGAAACGTCAACTCGGTCGCGAGGAGCAAGGGACTCAGAACTGCATCGGCCATCGGCGCTCTGTTCTTCCTTCTTGCCGTTGTCACGAGCTGGGTGCCCCTGTTCACTGGACTGGCCAATACAATCTACACATACGGTGTACTGATTCCTGACGCATTGTTCGCCTACCTTGCCGTCGGCATTGTGCTGAGGCACAACGCGTCCAATGCCTACACCGTGAAGAAGGTAGCTTTGGCCGGGATGACAGTGGGGCTCTTGGTCTTCATCGGGGGAGCGCTCTAGTTGTGGACCGACAAGTACAGGCCTGACAGCCTGGAGGAGATGGTCGGGAACGACGAAGGGAGGACCAAGCTTCTGCTTTGGCTCAAGAAGTGGAAGCCTGGAGGCAGGGCGGCGCTCCTGGTAGGGCCTCCGGGGACCGGGAAGACGACCACCGTACACCTTGCAGCGGAGAGGCTGGGGCTTCAGCTGGTGGAGCTCAATGCCAGTGACTCGCGGACGAAGGATAAGCTCACCAAGAAGATGGGGGAAGCCATCGCAACCACAAGTCTCTTCGGAGGGAGTACCCTGATTTTCCTAGACGAAGTGGACGGGCTCGCCGGCAGGGCGGACTACGGAGCGATAGATTTCATCAGGACAGCCGTTCGCAGCAGCGAGAGCCCGGTCGTCATGGCGGCCAACAACCCGGACTCAGACGAGGTGAGGAAGCTGGGGAGCGTTTCCAGCAAGATAGAGTTCAGGAGGGCGGAGCCTGAAATTGTTGAACGCAGATTGGAGAAGATCGCGGAGATGGAAGGGATTCGCATGGGAAAGGAGGAGCTTTCGAAAATCGTGATCGCGGCGAACGGCGACATCAGGTCCGCAATCAATTTCCTGCAGGCGGGCCTGCCGGCACAGAAGGACGAGGAGATGACGGCATCGCAGGCCGTGAATGCCTTCTTCGACGCAGGCGACGAGAAAGCCGCGCTAAGGGCTTTGAGGTCATATCCGGGACAGCCCAGGGATAAGATCAGGGACATCTTCACTGCAGTGGTGAGGTCGAGGGTGCACGAAGAGCGGAAGGCTGCGTCGCTCGAAGTGCTTTCGAACGCCGACGTTCTGATGGGGAGGATAATGCGAGGGAGAGACTGGAGGCTCCTGAGGTATCTGGACCCGATGCTCGCTTACGGACTGTGGAAGTCACTGGGGGACGGAGGCGCAAAGTACACCCAGGACGCAGTCCCTTGGCCCCTCCAGCTCAGGATTTGGAACGACTCGAGGAAGCTCAAGGACATAGCTTCGCTTGCAGGGAGGCGGCTGGGGATCAGCCAGAAAGGGGCGCTTGTGGAGGACATGCCATATCTGCTGCTGCTTTGCGGGGACAGGCGGTTCAGGGAAGAGCTAGTCCGGAGCCTCGACCTGGAGGAGAACTTTGCAATGTTCGTGGCTAAGGAAGCTGGAAGGACGAGAAGGCGTCAGTTGTTGGACTGGGCGGGGAAGGCCTCCTCCGTCTCCTTCCAATCTGAGTAGAATCTCGTCAGGACCCCGACCAGTGGGCTTCCGTTGTCCACCCGGAATATCCTAATTCTGTTGAAGCGCTTCTCTGTCAAGATCCCGGACCCCTTCAGGTATTCCAGGTGGCGTTGCGTCGCGCTGTGTGACAGGCCGGACCTGCGCATTATCTCAGATATGTTGAGCTCGCCTGTTTCGAGCATTATTGTCAGCACCTTGGTCCTCCCGTAGGAGGACAACAGCCTCTCAAGTTCTAACGTCGGCCACCATGCCCTTCTCGAGTTCCCCCATCAGCTCCTTCGCAGAGACCAGGGACAGCCCGATCAGCGTCGTCCTCCCCCTCACCCCCTTGCCGGAGAGCTGCGTTTCTATGATCCCCTTCCTGGAGAGCTCATTGACGTCGCTCCACACCTGGGTGTGGTGGTAGGCGGTCATGTTCAAGCGCTCGCAGAGGGCAGAGTAGCTCTTCTCCACTTCGCCGATGGTGACGTAGGTCGAGTCCCCCTTCTTCAGGAGCGCTGAGATGGCCATGAGCAACAGCTTCTGGTGGGTCGTGAGGTAGACCAGCTCCTCCTTCCTGAACTGCGGGGGGAGCGAAGCCTTGGCAGACCTGATGTGCTCGGGGAGCACCCGCGGAGATTCGGAGTCGTCCGCCAGCTTCCCCGCCCTGTAGACCAGGTCGAGGGCGTAGCGGGCATCGCCGAACTGGCCTGCTACGTCGGC
>JAPCJK010000066.1 GCA_027886975.1 Nitrososphaerota archaeon | reverse complement strand
GCTAAATGTGACCATCACAGATTCAGGGAATGACTGCCCGAGATGAAGGAAGTTCTGATAAGCCGGAGTCAAGTCTGTTACTTCGGAGCCAGTCGTTTGGTTGTGGTTCAATGGATCGTTTGGGCCTATGAGACCAAAACCGACACCAAACACAGTCTGCACGACTGGGGGAAGGCTTCTCGTAATGTTGAGTATGGCCTTGATTGAGACTACATTTGCCTTTGAGGTGGCCCGCAGCGAAGTATCCCACTGATAGTGATGGCTCCCGTCTGGGGTTGTCCAAGAGATGATCCCTGTTGTGATTGTAAGCTGCTGTTGTTTTATGGTGTTAGGGGACGTCGGATAGGATGGTGGCTCGAAAAAGATGGCGAAATATCCTGAGCTGCCGGCGAGCAGGATTAGCACGATAGATGTGACCGAGGCTACGAAGAGGAGGCCATTCCGTCGGGAAGACCTGGTCTGCGCTTCATGATTCTCTGGAGCATTAGAGGCAGCCAAAATGTACGAGAAGCGTAATAATTGGACGAACCTATAAGCGAACCGAACAACTAAACCTCGCTCGCGATTCAAGAAGAAAAAGATAGAAAATTTGAACAAGAAGTCCACCCATCAGTGAGAAGAAGACTTGTTGGGTCAGAGCTGCTTCATTTGACTTGCTTTCATAGGCATCGACGTCGATATCAACCTCGATAGTTCTTTCAGGCCATTGTTCAGTCGACTAACAGGAACTCGACGGCCTGATCAGCTGCTCCAAGGCGAGCGCTGCCAGCGCCGTGGTTTCTGTGTTTGGGTGCGGGGTAGACGGGAACGTCAACAAGTAGTAGGCGGAGCGGAGTCCGCCAAAGTAGTAGCCGGAGTAGAATCCGCCCGTTAAGTTGTCCTGTTGCATCAAGAGGATACTCAGGAGCTTGGGGTAGTTGGAATCGTTGGTCTGGGTGCCCAGGCAGGCGCCGGCGTAGAGGTAGAGCGCCAACTTGTAGGTCTGATAGGAGTTGAACGAGCCTGAGCCCATGGTCATGAACGGTATGTCCTTGATTCCGACACCATCAAAGTCGGATGCCCCCCGTTGATAGAAGTGCTGGGCAGCAGAATCATTCTTGAGCCGATGGTAGTAGACGGCCTGGAGGAATAAGAGGTCGGCGTAATTCTGAGAGGAGCAAATATTACCTTGGTCGTTCGCAGTGGTCTTCAGCATGGCAGTGCTGCCCTTGGGGTCGCTTCCGTTGGCGGCCGCCCATGACAATGCATAGTTCATCGAGCAATTGAACGACGTCGAAGTCGAGTTCAAGGCGGTGTACTGATTCCGTTGCAGAAGGGGAGAAAGTGTAGCCCGGTATCCCCCCATGGCGGTTTCGAGGGCCGAGGCAAAGTTGGACGTCGGCCCGTTCCGTGGATCGTATCTCGACAACGCAAGGGCGGCCAGGTAATTGTCGGAGTAGAGCCAAAATGTGTGGCTCCCCGGATATTCGGGTATCAAGCCTGTCGTTAAGTTGTAGATGTGGGCGAAGTAATCGACGGACTTGTTCAGTCTCGTCTGGGAAGCTGTCACTGGTGCATGATAGAGATACGGAAGGAACGAAAGGAGAAGCAGCGCCGCCAGTACCAACATGAGGAATTGGTACTTACGTTTCTTGTACCACGGCCTTGAGGCGCTTCCGAATTCCATCAAGTGACAATAGTTCCCCTGTGAGTCTTAGGTCTTTGTAATAGAAGCGACATCGTAGTTGATATCGGAAGCAGTCCTGGGGCCAAACTGAGCTATACCTTTGTGGCATCGCGCTTGGGACCAAAGTTACGCGAGTGGAGCCCGGAGGAGGGGTGGTGTCACGGCCTCGTTTGTCCCCGTCATGGAAGGAGTTTGTTCAGGAAGGCTTGGGCTGGCATCATGGACTTGCTTCGCATAATCCCGATATTTCGGGCTGGCCACGAAGAAGGCGAAGAAGGCTACTAGGCCCAGAATGTAAAAAGCACTGGCAATGATAAACGGCAGCTCCAAGAGCCCCATGCCAAGTACAAGCCCGCCGAATAATGTGCTTACGCTGTTGGGGAGCCTGAAGGTGGTGTTCGTCACAGCGCTCACAAGGCCCCGCTGTTCAGGCGGGAACATACTCATCGAGAAGGAGTCCATTAGGGGTCCCGACATGTTCATGAGTCCGGTGCGCATGATGTAAAAGAGCGCGGCGATATTCACGGCAGGGATGAATGCCATGCTCAGCATGAAAACCATTGAGGTGCTCGTGGTCAACATTATCGCGTTCATCTGGCCAAACCTCTTCGCCAGCTTCGGGCTCGCGAAGGCCGCAAGACCGATGAGGATGCTAGATACAGCGAGCAGCGGCCCCGTGTATGCGTCCCCGACCGCGAATCTAAGGTAGAACCAGGTTCCCACAATCGGGATGATGAATCCTGCTCCGAAGCCTATTGTTCCTCCCACGACACCGAATTTTGCAAGGAAACCTAGGTTTTTGAAACCCGAGAACTTTCTCTCAGGGTTGACTGTCTCCTTGTGCCTCCAAAGGAGCGCCACAATCCCTGCTGGAGAAAAGAAGCTCACTAGACCAAGGAGGAGGAGAGTCGAGCGGTGAATGGCGTAGCTGGAGAGCCCCAGCGGGCCGACTAAGAATGGGAAGAATCCGGGCAGGAGCAGGCCTACCCCGGAAGCCACGCTTATCATGACATAGGAAAAAGAGAAGATCTTGTTCCTGCTTTCGCCGACAACCAAGTCCGCGAGGAGCGCGTTCCAGACAGCTACTGTGGAACCTTCGGCGACCCCCAGCACGGCGGATGCGGCAACAAGGTATCCGAAATCAGTGGTGAACCCGAACGTCAGAAGGCCCACCGCCCCCGCCAAGGACCCCGCGAACAGGATCAGTTTCCTGCCATAGATGTCCGATACGATCCCTAGAGGGACGGACGAAGCAACGGCGAGCGCGCCCTGCACTGTGATTAGCAGACCGACCTGGAAAGCCGAGAACCCGATGGTGGGCAGCCATGCGCTTATCACGACTTGAAGGAAACCAACATCGAGGAAGGTTGGAGCTAGCACGAGGACAATCAAAGTCGCCTTTCTGTACCCCTGGCTCAATTCTGCCTCGGTCATGGCCGGGTCAATTCTATGATGGCCCGCCTGGTCGCATAATTGTGCCTTTACGCCCTAGGACTTTCCTATCAGTAATGGGCTATGGTATCTTCTTATTGACTCTGAGTGTGCGCCGGGCCAAATCCGTGACCCGCTTGTCGTGAGTGGTCACGAAGATTGTCCTGCCCTCAGTCATGTTGTCCCCTCGCAGCAGGCCTAGGACGACCTCGGACATCAGCGGGTCGAGGGCCTCGGTCGGCTCGTCCATGAGGAGTATCGGCGGATCATTCACCAGCGCCCTGGCAAATGATACCATCTGCTTTTCTCCGACGCTCAGCTTTGCCACCCCCTTGTCAGCTTCACCACGAATGCCCACCCTCTCGAGGACTTTGTCCACCTTATCCCTTCGGGATCGCTCGTCGACTTTGGCAAAGTGAAGTGGGAGCTCGACGTTCTCGTAGACTGTTAGTTCGGGGATAAGTGTCTGGACTTGAGGGACTAGCCCTATCGCGCTGGCACGGAAGGCCGCCAAAGAGTCCTCGTCCATCCGAGTAAGGTCTTGGCCCAACACGATGATTGTACCCGACGTCGGCCTTTCGAGCCCCGCGAACATGTTCACCATGGTCGTCTTGCCGCTCCCGATTGGTCCCACCAGGGCAACGAAGGTGCCTTTCAGCAGTTGAAAGGTCAGGTCGGCGTAGATCTCAGTCTCGCCATTCGTCCCATATGACTTCTTGACGTGCTTGAGCTCTACAGAATACTTGCTCTGATTGGCTGGTTCGGCTGGTTTCTGGAGTACTCCTAGCTGCGCCACGCCGCCCTCCCTCCTGCAAACACGCCTGCGGCCGAGGCGGCAGATGAAGTCAGTATCACGGCGAGGACTTCAGTGAGAACGGTCACGGGCCCACCGGGTCCCCCAAGCGTCATTCCAAGCCCGGCCCCGACTCCAGCGCCAAATGCCGACCCGGCGATGCCGAAGACCAGGACAGGGACCAATACAGCAGACGAAATGCTTCTGCTGGAGGCTCCAATCGAGCGCAAGTTAGAAACTGTCAGGCTGGACCTTGCGTAAATGTCCGCAGAGATCGCCGAAGTCCCAATTGCCAATGAACCGAAAATCAGGGCCAGAAGGACGACCTGGCCTGCAAGGCCTGTAAACTGAACCGCTACCATAGCGTTCGCAGCGACTGCTGTGGCAACCGCCGCCACCAGCATATGAGTGGTCTTGGTTATCTTGAGTCCGCGTGCCAGCAATTGGCCTTCGTGTACCGAAATTCCTCTGCTCAGACCTCTCTCACCTCGAGTCCTCCCTCGGAAGTTTCAATTCGTCCAGACCCCGCAGCGGGGCTACTGTGCCGTCGACTGCGCTGCTCTCTGGACCGGTGGCTGGGCCATCTGCTTTGGCTCTTGCTGTGATTGTTGCTGTTGCTGTGGCGGGCTTGCGGGCGTGGGAGCAGAGCCGAGTGGCTCCGTGACTGACTTCAGAGATTTGGTCAGCTCGGACATCTCCTGTGAATTCCTGGTCTGCATTGCCTGGCAGCTTTCTGCTGCTACTTTGTACGCCGCTTCGTCTATTTCCCCGGCCCTATACTGGACCTTGACCTCGACGAGGAACTTGTCGAGCGAATCCTTCTGGCCCTCGAGCTCTCCGATGCGGACGACCATGCTCTCTGCGAGCGATTTGTAGGTGCCCTGGATCTTGGAGGCCTCGTCAGAGTACTTACCCATCATGTCGTCGAAGAGGGTGCGCGGAACCTCACCTTCGCGGGCCAGCTCCTGCAGGGCCTTTGCCCTCCTCCTGACTCCCTCTATGTCCTTACCCAGGGATTCGATTGCTACTTTCCATTCTGGGATGACCACGAACCCGTCCGCAGTCGAGACCACCCTTTCGTTCGGATATTCGGTGAACTCGCCGTTCCCTTGGTCCAACCCGACAGATTTCAGACCCCCGGAGGTGTCGACGGAGAATCCGACTACAAAACCGACATACCTGCCGTAGGTGTCCTTTACTGGCTTGTTGACCAGTTTCTCAAGTGCTTCGGCGCGCATAATGCGTGATGCAAGGAATTCCGATTATAGTGGAGGTGGTGAATTTGCGCAAGCCAAAGAGTGAAGTTCTGGTGAACTATCGGCATGCGATTGTTTCCTACTTCGATCAGCGCGTGTGAAAGTTCTCAACAGCCTCGAACTCGCAGAAAGAATCTCCCTTAGCTACACACTTTGTTTCGACGCATTCGATTTCTTTGTCGAAGAATGCCTTCGCTAGCCCTGCCAGATGGCCCCGGATGAAGTTGCTCGCGGGGATGATGCTATTCCTCGCTTTACACTCAAAGCAGTCGTCAAGACGGATTGTGGCCCTTAGTGGTTCAAATGAAAGTTCCAGGAGTTCGGGTATCCCCCAGCCCTGTGCGGTGTACAAGTTAACAAGCTCAGGAAGATTCTCGAGGATTCTCTCCTCGCCGATCTCATTCTTGAGATCCGTCCCGTCTTTTTCTCCTGCAGCTTTCCCGAGCTGAAAAACGAGGGCCTTCCCCCCAGAGCCGAAGGTCTCGACAACGAACTTGAGCATGTTTGCGAACACCTCTTTCCTGATTAGAATCGCTGGTGCCCCGATGCTGAGCATCAAAGGATAGTGCAGGGTATCGACCACGACCCTCCCCTCTGCCCCTTTGACCCTGCAGTCGAGTACTTCCGGAGTCTTCTTGAGCGCTTTTTCGACCCATGACGGGGAGATGTGGCCATCGATCGCGTCGGCGAAGAAGCCCCATTCTGCCACACCAGTAGACGAGTCACTTGAGCTGTTAGATTCAATCAAGTTCAAACCCAAATCGGCGACCGCCGCAGAAGCATTGGCAAGAGCCCCAGGCACGTCTCTGAGCTTGACCGACCCCAGAAACACGTGTTTGTTCGGCGAATAGTGATACGCGTGTATCTCCTTCGGCGAAAGCCTGCTCAACATAGGCTCTTCTGTCAATTCAGTTCGAAATCAGGCAGACGCATTAATTCGGTTTTGGGCGTAATCCCAAACCAGAGGCACTTTTGCTTCCGGTGGCGCCCATTTGTGGTGAAGCACAAGAACCCGTATCATGAAGCCTGGCCAAGACACCGTAAACGGAAGAAACCGCTTGAAAACCAAACGGGATAGATCGGATGGCTCTTTCTACTTGCGTTCCTCCCATGATTAGGCCGAAAAGTACGGGTAAGGCCTCTGCGCCGCTCGTAGGGGACTGGTCTTGTGTTATGATGTGGAAGGATTTGTACCTTAAATTTTGTGACAGTCCGTTGAGAAGGCCTAGTTCGTCCGCTTCTGCCAAGGAAGCAAAAGAGAGAGTCCTTCTCGGGTCGAGAAAACTGACTATATTCTTGAAATTAGTGCAAGGTCCGCAGTCGGAGTCGTAGACCAGAATATGCGAGGCCAAGTCGGACCCCGCAGAGACATGACTGCCGTATTAAGATGCCGGACTGGCTGGCCCTTGGATATGAGCGAACGTCGGGATCAGGCTACGGTCATCGATACCAGTTTGAAGGTAACGTCCTCGTTTTGTGGCGAACTGGTCGCGATGTGGAGGAGGGTGATGAATGTCAGCGATGTCCCAGGTGGAGTCCCTACCTCAATGGTAAATGCTGTGATATTGGCCGAGTATCCGCATTGGTTCACAGAAAGTGGTAGCGAGTTGGCAATCCAGGTCGTGACGTCGAAGGTCGCGGAGCCGAAGGTCATCGACGCGGTGCCTGTTGAATGGAAGTAGGCCGAGGAAGTAAAGAGACCAACGTTTCCTCCATAGGCCTCCTCAAGCCCGAAGAGGGCCATGATGGTGTCGAAGAATGACTTCGCTTGAGCCCCATAGAACGTGTGGCCGGAGACGGTTACGGAGATCACGGATTGGTTATTGGAGTCGACACGGGCCAAACCTGAGGTGGTTCCTGAAGAAGAAGCCACGGTGATGTTGACGTCGTAGATCCCTGAAGAGACTGTAGCAGTATGATAGCTAAGGGTTGCGTTCTGGAATGTCCCGCTCGTAGTGCCGGAGATTGTGAAGGTGATTGCGCTGAATCTTGCCACCAAATTGATGTACTGTGGGGTGAAGTCTACCGGTGTTCCAGATGTCGTTGAGTAAGTCGAAGTGCAAGAGAAGGTCGAAACTGTTGTTGTGGCGCTCTGGGAGCTAGTTGAGCTCGAAGAGCTCGTCGAGGTGGAGGTCTGTGTGCTGGTCGAACTAGAAGAGGACGATGACGTCGAAGAGTGCGTTGAGGCGGAGCTCGAGGAAGACGAAGCGGTAGAGTGGCTAGAACTTGAACCTCCGCTCCCGGAATTCATCGATAGGAAGACATAGGCTCCCCCTGCGGCAACTACTAGAACAACGACCACGATGACAGCAAATACAGTGCTTATGGCACTACGTTTGCAAAACACACCAAGCCTTCGCGTAGTGTCTATATGAATGTGCATGTCGACATGTAGACTATCCTGCGGAGGTGTGGAGCAGTCTCCCCAACCTTCCGATGATTGACTGGCTCCCGGGAGTCTGGAAGTAGAGATCAAGGTTGGCAAGTCCGCGAGGGGTGTTCGGCCCTTCCCCAAGTCTCACGAAAGGGGTGTTGGCACATTGAGCGGCGACCGCGGCGAGGAATCTGGCGCCATCATCCGCGGAGGCGTCGGGGGACGCCTGGAAGGTCATGATTTCTCCCGACTCTACGTCCCTGGCCAGCCATAAGTGGTAGGCATTGCCTTCTATGTTCACGTCGGACCCGTCGATGGCCACAGTCCTTCTGGACTTCTTCTCCTCTTTCGGGAGGCTGGTTAGGAGAGAAAAGTAAGCGTTCCTCGCGGCGACATACGAGATTCCCCCTATCATACGGGACACGTCCCTGTACGAATAGCCCGAGTTGCATAGGGCGGCGGCGACCACTTTTTTCGTCACTGGGACCCTGTTTCTCCTGAATGCGTGCATCGAGAGTGCCCACTGGGTCAAGATCGACAAGGGAGCGAACGGGGGACCAAGCGTAGCCTGGAACTTGCTTGAAGCCATTCGACGTGTTAAGTTTAGAGGAGATAAAGGGTTAGAGAGGAAGCTCGAATTATCTTAACATCCAGCTACTCATTGTTTGACACATACCCCGTGAGTCACCTTCGTCTATCGGAAGTAAACAAAGTAAAGCACGACGGCCAACGGGACGAAAACCGCGATCCACACTGGAAGGCTCCACCTAAACACCTTGGACCCATCTAGTGGTCCGAGGGGAAGCATGTTGAACACAGCAAGAAAAATATTGATTCGCACTCCGATGTACCCGACTTCGTACAAGATGCCGCTCCCCCCGAACAACAAGAATGGAAGGAAGAGGGCAGATATGACCACGTTTGTCAATGGGCCGGCGAGGGAGATTCGCCCGTTCTGCGACGTCGAGATATTTGTCCCAGAAATGTAGGTGGCGCCGGGAGCTGCGAAAATCAATCCGATCATTGAAGTGACTAGGGCCAGGACAAGCCCAAATGGCCACATTCTGAACTCGGCCCAGTATCCGTACCTTTGAGCCACGAACTTGTGGCTGAGCTCGTGAAAAACGAAACCCGCGCCCACGGTGATCAGAGAAATCCCAAGAAGAATCAAGGCATCAAATAGAGTAAATCCTGGCGTCGTAAGAAGAGAAAGCCCTCCTCCGGCCAGGGCGAATGAGAAAGCTACCCCGAGCGCGACCCAGGCGACGATAATGTCCCTAATCTCGATTCGCGAAAACACCTTCCCCTGTACCCGAACAGGGGCTTGTTCCGGAAACGGTGTGGACTGCCAGCTGAAAGTGGTCTGAGGAGGAGCGGTTACCATCCGTTTTTGTGTTAGGTCGCCCTTGCACTGGTGCGCTTCAGGAAGACGATGGTCCGCGCAGAAAGCGCCGCCGCAGTAGTTGCAAACGAATGGCAAGGGCTCCTCCTTCCCACAGAATTCGCACTTCACCGGTCATTGACTCCTGGAAGAATCGTGGCTCGACCGCCTTCCAATATATTATAAACCTGCCCTGACCTTAGAGGATCTGAGAAGCGTAAAATCGGAGAAGGGAAAGCTCTCAGAATTTCTTGGTTTGCGAAGACTCGATGTTCGCTACTTCGCTAGTTTAGCTACGACTATCCAAAGGAAAGCTGCAACGCCTGCCCATACGGCACCCAGCTCTGCAAGCTGTGTTCCGGGGAATGGTCCTGTCCTGGTCAACAGAGCAGCGGCACCTGCACCTGCGAGGGCACTCCAACCCGCCGTGGCTCCAATCCTGATTCGCATGTTGCCGCGAAAGTGCAGCATCCCCGAGAAAGAGGAAGTCTTTCCCGAAGACTGGTGCTTTGGTCTGTAAATTCTGTTGGAGCGCGTGCCAACCAAATCTTGTGACCGTGTGGCTCCCTCCGTTGTCGATTCCTGGACTGAGCCTTCAAGCCCCAACATCGAAGAGGAGTCCTCAGCGACCTCGGGCTCTTCGCCGATGTATGCTTCCGTGTTCCTTAATTCTAAATCGACCCTTGGGTGCTCCGATTTCTGCGAGGGGACATACAACGAGTACGTGTAAGGCTCCTGCTTGGTGGCGCGTTTCGCTCGCTCTTCCATAGGAGTGGACTATCCTGGCGGATTAATAGGATTATTTGGCCAAAACCCGAGAGGGACACTGGGCTTCTATTGATTCGGTTTACGCCATATCAGTTTTCCAGAGGAGAAGTGTTGGATGTTCTCGTTCGCGAATCGGGAGTGATATGGGATTGGACACGTCCCAGAGTCGAAGGAAAGATGTAACAAACTGGGAAGGACTTGTTCTGGACCTTAGGAAGAGGCAGTTGAACTATAGCTCTCTTATCAGGTTCTCGCAGACTGTGCACAGAGGGACTGCCTTCGAGAAACCTCCAAGCCTCGTGGCGCCCACCCCGAATGCGGGTTTCTTTGAGGCTTCCTCAACCTTCGCGGCCTCGAGCAGGCTCTGCTGTATTGAGTAATAGAGCATCCCAGCGTCCCTGAGATATCTTATTCCCTCGCCGAGCCTGAGTCCTTCGAACCCCGCTGGCATCGGACGGTCTGGCGCCGAGCCGCGCTTTCCACCGTTCTGAATCCCCATCATCCGGCCCGATCTCTTCTCGAATTCCTCCACACCCTTCAGAAGAATCTCTCTCCGCTTCGCGTCCTTGGGGTCGACAGTCAGTTCGCCGATCCCTGCTTCCTCCCCTTTCCTTGCCCTTGTTGCAGCTTCTCCAAGTCCGTCGACATAGGACTTGCCAGCGGACTCGACGTCCCCGATGAAAGCAATACTTCTGAATTGGTCAGCGTTCTTCATAACGAAACGGAAGTCCATGCTCTTGAACTGTTCAGGCACTCCGACGGCCCAATCACCCGACATCTTCGCGAAATTCGCCTTCATAGAGACAACCTTTGCCATGCTCCGGTCGACCTCGGTCTCTACAGGAACGGGCTTTCCTACCGCGTCTCTGACTTCTTCAGGAGTCCTTCCGCAGACCCAGCACTTCATCGATTCTCTACTATTTGCCGTCGCCTTCACCCAAGTCCTTTACAACCTCTTCCCAGTCTTCCTTCAACCGGTGCTCGTGAAGGAACCTTCCCCTGTTGGGGTTCTCCTTCGTGGCGACCGCTGGACCGATCTTCTTGACTAGCTCGACGAATTGAGGCGACCCTTCGACGACTTCTTGTTCTGGGGCAGCCGCTACTGGCGCAGCTTCCACGGCCATCGCCGGTACTGCCTTCGCGTGTTCGGGCTCCTCCTCGGGTTCGGGCATCGATGGGCGTTCCTTGGCAGACACTGCTGCGGGCGCACGCTCGGGGGCCCTTGCAACTTCACGTCCAGGGACACGCAGCTCCTTGATCAGACTCTCGCAGACGTTGCAGAGGGCGACCTTAGGATTGCCCGGAACCGAGACGAGGCCGACGGTCCACTTCGGTTTGGAACTAGCAGCCTTCACCTTCGCGACGTCGAGAAGTTGAGTCTGGAAATCATAATAGAACATTCCCCCGTTAACGATGTACTCGAGCCCATCGGCGAGCTTCAGTCCTTCGAATCCTACCGGCAACACCGCGGCTCCGGGCCTCGCCTTCTCCTCCTTCGAGAGGTATCTATGCCACTTGCCTTCGAAAAGTTCGAGGGCCCTCGTCAAAGACTCACTCTCTGCCTTAGTCAGAGTTGCAACTGAGACCGTTCCGAGAGCGCCTTCTCCCTTCCGGAGGCTGTTTGAGGCTTCACCCAGCCAATCTAGCATGAGTTTCTTCGCGTCGATAAGCTCTCCAAGGACGTCAATTACCCTGAACTGGTCAGCGTTGTTGGTCACGAATGAAAAGTCCATGTCCTTGAACTCCCTCGGCAACGACCTCCTCCAGACCGCTACTGACTCTAGGAACTTCGACCTGAACCAAG
>JAPCJK010000065.1 GCA_027886975.1 Nitrososphaerota archaeon | reverse complement strand
GGAGAACGCACTGCTCTGAAGCGGATCCCCCTTGTCGCCGAGGTGGCGAACGCCGCGGTCCTGATGGCTTCGGACTACGCCAGCGCAATCACCGCGACGACGGTGAACGCCAGTGGCGGAGAACTGGTAGATTAGAATCTCGCACCCTTGAGAATCCAGCTAGAAACGAGTCATGGGAGAAACCTCGAGCAGCCTCCTTGGTGTTACCTTCTGTGGGGAGTACCGGCAGTCCTGGCGACAGCGACCGCTTCGGCTTATCAGCAAGCGGCGATTTCTCTTACGACCGCAGGAATTCTGTGGACGTTCTCAGTGGCATGGGCCGGCGTCGGATGTTTTGCGAACGCCCGGTCTTGTGGAAGGGTACACTGCTTAATTGACGGAATCGGCTTTCCTTTGCTGGCTTTAGCCGGCGCTTTGAACGTCCTATCCATTGTTTCGTTCAGTTGGAACTTCTTTTGGGGTGCCTTTCTGGTGATCCTAATTGCCAGCTTCGTTCCAGAATTCACTTGGAAGAGATACTCTGCTTCCGCGACTCTCCGTCGGCGCTCTCGCTGATTGAGCAGTTCTCAGATATTTGAACGAGATTAGGTGCTTTGAACTTTCACATCGACGACTTCGATACCTGTCGCTCCGTCGGGGAATGGGTCAGCCATGGTCGCGACCTGGACCGCTCCAGTCCCGTCCGTCGCTCTGACCATAATCTGGTAGAAACCGGAACTGTTTGGGTTCCAGTCGAACTTCCAGAAGACCCAAGTGTACTTGGAAAGCGGATCGTGCAAGCTGGCCAGCTGCCAGCTGTTTCCTCGGTCTGTGCTTACCTCGACTTTCTGTATCCCACGATCCCCCGCGAAGGCCACCCCGACCACTGCAATCGGGCTCCCGGCGACATCTGTCAGAGCGAAGGGGAGCGAGAACCTGTCCCTAATGCCGCTGTCCCCCGGAGTGATGGTCCAGGAACTAGTGTTGTAGGCTGCGGTATTCGTCCACCCCCTCCGCTGCCAGAAGCCCTGGTGGACCCCGCTTACGACATCGATGTCCGTGATCCACTTGGCATTCATCATCCCGTAGAGCCCTGGGACGATTGCCCTGACAGGATAGCCATGGTCCTTGGGAAGAGTCTCGCCGTTCATTACGTATGCGAGCATCGTTCCGTCCCCCATCGCCTTGTCGAGGGGGATGCCGACGTCGTACCCATCGAAGCAGGTGAAGACGACGTAGTCTGCCCCCTGGCCGACGCCAGCTGTGTTCAGCAGGTCCTTGAGCTTCACCCCCTTCCAAAGGGCGGTGGACATCAAGTCTCCCCCGACTTGGTTGCTGACGCACTCCAGTGTCGCGTATTCCTCGACGGTCGGAAGGGCGAGCAGCTGGTTGTAATCGAGGGTCATAGGATTGTTCACCAAGCCGTGTAGATTGAGCCTCCATGCAGTCGAATCGACCGAAGGCGCAATGACATTGATGTCGACCCTGTAGAACTGGTCGTTGGGGGTCACCCCTGCAGCCAAGACCTGGCTCGCCTCCTGGCTGGGGAGAAGAGGGCTCTGCTTGGGGAAGAGCAGTCCGATTCCATAGTATAGGATTACAGCGCCGACCGCGGCCCCGGCGGCTGACTTTACGAAGAGCCTCCGCTTCCTGTTGTACCGTCCCTTCGCCCGCTCCATCGGGAAAAGAAGTGGCGCGGAGGCTCGAGGAAGAAGATACGCCCGGCCCTGAATTACCCCGAAGACTACACTCGGAACGAGGAGACTCGAAGCGAGCAGTCCCAGATTGATAGGCTGGGTCGAGACCTGGGTCAGCGAAAGGAACAAGAAACCTAGGGCCAGCATTGTGCCGTAGGCCAAGCCAGCGAAAACCGTGACCCCCCGGAGGTTTCTTTTTTGCATTCGTCGTAGTCTTTGAAGGCTGACTGGAATCAGACCCAGTATGACGGCGTTCAGGACCGACGCTACAACGAAGGCGGTTTCCTTGGCCAATGGCCCGAGGTTCTCCACCGCCTTGGACTCGAGGAAACCTGGAACGAGGGAGAATAACGCCGACGAGGCAAGTTCAGGGAGGTACGCCCCGTTGAACAGTAGCCTGATTGCGAATGAGGCGATGACAGCGACCCCGCCGGCGAGGAATCCGGCCAGAAAGAGCCGCCGGGCCCTAAGTGCTTTCCTCTCCTTAGCCAAGAGAAACGCTTGCTACTAGTGACGCCTGCGCCATATTCATTCCAGGGAGGTACAGCAGTTCGATGGATTCAAAGCTGGTGGTCGGGTTCTGCATGATAACTGTCCAATAGTTGCCCACCCCATCCGTACCCGCATCAAACTCGGAAGCTGTGGCGTTTGCCCCAATTGGGACAACGTTCATCGCCGTCGTTCGCTGGGCGCCCTCGACGATGTACCCGCCAGAAGAAGGCGGCTCCAAGCCTTCGGCGTGAACAACAATTGCGTAGTCCCCGTTGCCTACCGCAGTTATGACCACCCAGCCAGTGTGAATCATCGCGCCGGGATGCGGAGCGAGGGCGAGCGCCTTTGAGGTGGTCGCTGACTGATTGGCCTGCGTCAGGCTGTTTTGAAGGGAGATTATCTGGTTCTGGTCGTATGCATATGCGGCACCGAACCCCACAAACAGTCCGACTACCAGGACCACAGCGAGCATGATTGTTCGCGAAGCCAAGCGCTGTCAGAGTTCCTTGCTTGCCGAAACCAATTTAGCCGTTTTTCCAAATCTGGTGTGAATTCGTTACATATGCAGAACCGCTGTCGGGTAGCCTCGACATGGAGAGAAATAGTGGACTGAGATTCGTATCTACAACGTTACTCTCGTCAGAGCTATGAGGCCCCCGAACTCCAGCACAGAGATCGCCGCGAGGTATGGGAGGAGGGCCTCTCCGAAGAATGGAGTCATCTCCACGTATGAGTAGGCAGTAATCAAGTTCTGGAGGAGCAGAAGCGATGCGAAAAATACCAACCCGACCGGATACAATGCCCTGCTTCGCCACGAGATTCGTGCGTAAAGAAACAGCAAGCCAGCGAGAACAATCACATTCAATGTAGAGAAGGCTATGGCCAGATCCATCATTACGTCCATGGTCTTGTCTTTTCTTCCTCGGCTCCGTTTAACCGTTTGTCCAAATCTCGTCCAAATACGCGCCCAACCGCTAAATAATCAGAGTTCCTTTCAACTCCAAATGCGCGACGACCCAGAGCTCCGGCGTCTGCTCTGGTTTCTCCTGGGGGGCAGCAGGGGAGGCCCAAGTCGAGTCCGGGTCATTCAACTCTTGCGGGATAAACCAAGAAACCAGAACCAGCTCGCCACGGACCTTGGGATGCAGTACAAAGCAGTCCAGCACCATGTGAAGGTCTTGGTGAAGAGCGCGCTTATCATCGGGACGGGAGAGAAGTACGGTGTAACATACTCGCTGACTCCGTGGCTAGAGGCGGGAATCGAAGTCTTCGATGACATTTGCAGAAAGCTCCACCTCGAGGCCGATAATGCGGGCTGATCTTCGAGTCGCCGGGGACCTTCCTTCAAACCCCCGCAAGAGTTTGCAGCACGAATAGAACGACGAGCCCGGTTCCAATCGTCAGTACCACGTTTTTGCTGCGCCACGCGACTAGCAACGCAATCACCCCCGCGATGAGCCGCGCATCCCCGCCAAGTGAGAGCGGCACAAGGGAGCTCGACTGCAGCAGGTCAGGTACAACCAGCGCGGAAAAGACAGCTGGAGGTACGAACACAAGCCCGCGCTGCACGAGAGGAGGAATCCGTAGTCTTCCCGACAACCCGATGAATGAGAGTCTAAGGAGATATGTGATGACGCCCATTCCCAGGATTGTCAGCCAGACAGTTTGAGTGTCGAGCAGGGCTCTCTCATCGCCTCGCCTGTTCAAGGCGTTGGGCCGTCATGCCTACTCCAACAGCGACGAACACCGCCACCACGAGGTTCAGCCTGAACGGCAGATCCACTGTCAGGAGGGCCATGACTCCCGCCGAGATTGAAGCCAGGACGCTCGGCAGTCCCTTTACCATCGGCACGAGTAGGGCAATGAACGTGAGCGTCAGGACGAATTCCAACGGCAAACTCCGCGGCAGAACCGATCCAAGGACAACTCCGACAATCGTGCTTACTTGCCACGCGCTCCACAGAGTTAGACCAGCTCCGAGAAGATACCAATGCCGGGCCTGCGGAGCAGCCTGCTTGGAGTAGTGCGCTATCGTAACTGCGTAAGCTTCGTCCGTAAGAAAATAGCTCAGAACTACCTTCCATCGTGGGCCTAGACTCTCCAAGTATGGCGCCAGGGACGCGCTGTACAATAGATGCCGCAAGTTTACCATCAACGTCGCGAAGAGAATCAGGAGTGAGGGGACCGAAGCTCCCAGTAATTGCACTCCCACAAATTGAGATGAACCCGCGAAAACAATCGAAGACATGCCTATCGCCCCTAGGACTGGCAACCCAGCAGCCAGCGCCAGAACGCCGTAGGTGGCGCCTACTGGAATCACCCCGAGCAGCAATGGCGCCGATCCTCTGACCCCTAAGAAGAATTCTGTCTTCGCTTCACGTTGGAATTGTTCTGACGTATTCGTCACTTCGTTGCAAAACGAGTCAGTCTTCTCATTGCTTCACGCAGTGTTTGGTCCTTCTTCGCGAAACTGAACCTGACCTTCGTCCTTCCCAAGCCCTTGTACGCGAAGAAGCTTGAGCCCGGGACGGCCGCCACTTTGGCACTCTTGGTGATTCTATGTGCGAAACTTGTGTCGTCCTCTGCGCTGAGAGAAGAAAAGTCGGCAAGGATGTAGTAAGCACCTTCTGGATTGGTAGCGCTGAACCCGACTTTCTGAAGCGATTTCACAACGAAGTCGCGACGCTTTTGATATTCCCTTGCGAGTCTGACATAGTATGACTGAGGAAGCTTCAACGCTTCGACTCCCGCCTTCTGGAAAGGCGCGGGTGCGCAGACGGTCGTGTAATCGTGCACCTTCCTAATCGCACTGGTGATCCCCTTTGCTGCGATGGCATATCCCACGCGCCAGCCAGTAACGCTGTACGTCTTGGACAGGCCGGATATCGTGATGGTTCTCTCTCCCATGTTGTCCAGCGATGCCATGCTGACGTGCTTGCGACCATCGTAGATGATGTGCTCGTAAATCTCGTCTGTTATCGCAAGGGAGTTGAAATCAACGCAGAGGTCCGCGACGAGCTTTAGTTCTTCTTTCGTCAATACCTTTCCCGCCGGGTTGTTCGGGGTGTTGATGATGATCGCCTTAGTTCGAGAACTGAACGCCGCCTTCAGCTCTTCTTCGTCGAAGCTGGGACCGGACTCCCGTAGCCTTACATGCCTTGGTCTGCCTCCCCCGATGATAGTCGCTGGGACGTAGTTCTCGTAGAACGGCTCTGGAATTATCACTTCGTCTCCGGCATCGACAGTAGCTATGATGGAGGCAGTCATCGCCTCCGTTGAGCTGCACGTCACAGTCACATCAGTCGTGGGGTCAGCTTGAATCCCGTTGAAACTCAGTGCCTTTTCGGCTATGGCCTCCCGGAGCTTTTCAGACCCCCAGGTGGTTTCGTACTGGTTGAACCCCTCCTCGATTGCCTTGATGGCTGCGCTCTTGACTCTTGGAGGCGCATCGAAGTCGGGCATCCCCTGTGCAAGGTTGATTGCACCGTGTTCTTCAGCCAGCCGAGTCATCTCTCGTATCACAGATTCTGTGAACGAATCGATTCTCTTCGAAGTACGAGGCTCTGAGGGCAAGGCGGATTACTCCCGGGCCAGCTGAGAAAAGCTTGACGGATGCGGGCCGCGAGTGAAGATCATTGTGATGAGTGTTGCCTAGTCGACAGTTATGACGACGTTCCCCTGCTTTTCTCCCGTATCGACATATCGGTGAGCTTCCACGATCTCTTCAAGGGTGAATCTTCTATCTATGAGAGGCTTCAGGCTTCCCTCCTCAACCAGGTGTTTCAGGGAATCGAGGCTTGTTTTCTTATATGATGAGAACCCAGAGATTATCCTCTTGCCGCCCCTTGACGCCCATCTCCCCCGAATCACGCGGATGGGTCCTATGTTGCCCATCACGTAGGTTCCGCCTTGCTTCAATATTCTGACGCAGCCCGAAAAGGGACTCTTCCCGGTCACGTCGAAGATGACGTCGTAGGTCTCACTGCCATGGGTGTAGTCCTGCCTGGTGTAATCGACGACCTTGTCCGCCCCAATTGAGCGCAACATATCCAACTTCTTTTTGCTGTCCACGCCTGTTACCTCAGCCCCATGCAGCTTTGAAAACTGGACGGCAATGTTCCCCATCGTCCCTGCGGCACCTATGATCATTACCTGCTGTCCTCTCTGAATGTTCGTCTGGCTGAGTAGCGGTAGCACAAAGAGTCCGCCACTGGGAAACGTCGCAGCTTCCTCAAGCGTCGTGTTAGCCGGCTTCGTGGCGATCAACCCGTCCTCTGGTAGGCAGACGTACTGCGCATAGGCCCCAAGACGCAGGCCGGTGTTCCCAAAGACCTGGTCGCCGACTTTGAAAAGCGTCACACCATTGCCTGTGGATTCGACTTCACCGGCCAAGTCTTGCCCCAGCACCTTCCTCCTCGGCGCCCTGAAGCCGAATCCCAAACGAAGTAAGAACTGCCACGGTAGAGAACCCTTGGACCCCCGGAGCTCACAGTCCCCGGCCATCACTGTCGCAGCGCGGATTCGTATGAGCACCTCGTTGTCCTTCGGAGTTGGCTTGGGCAGCTCTCGAAGTTGGAGCACTTCAGGGGGCCCGTACTTTGTGCAGACGACCGCCTTCAGTTCTGCATCCCCTTCATCGTGAATGCCGTCGGCAGGGTCACAAGCAGGGTGGAGCTCCACCATTTACAAAAGGTTCTGTGGGTATCCAGGAGCGCAGAGGAGTGAATAGGGCGCTCTTTGCCTTCGCGAATGACTCTTTGGGCATGATGGCCAAAATCACTCAAGAAAAAAATCGACGTCGGTACAATTAGAGTATGGGCGTCACGCAGGCGATTTGCGTAGCACTATCTGGGAATGCCCATCCTGATGGCTTCAACCGACGGTCGGTTTCTTTGCCGTGATATGCGAACTGAAGTACTTGAATGGGTACTTCCCAATATTCGAGTCCGACACGTGCTCGATTTCCACACCTTGGAATCCCGTCCTGCCAAGTAGACTTCTGTATTCTGAATCTGTGAGTGCCCCCGCGAGGCAGGCGGACCAAGAATCCAAGTCTTTCCTTGAGGCCTCCGGAATTTCATTTTGCAGAGTGATGTCAGCGACAGCAAAGACTCCCCCTTCTTTCAGTACTCGAAAAGATTCCTCTAGGACAGCGGGTTTGTCCGGCGAGAGATTAATTACGCAGTTTGATATGACGTAATCAACGCTTTTCGACTCGATCGGGAGGTGCTCGATCTCTCCAAGTCGGAACTCCGTGTTCGTGTATTTGTCACCATACTTAGACTTCGTCTCCCTCGCTCTCCAAATCATTTCTGGAGTCGCATCTACCCCTATCGCCCTCCCGGTTCCGCCCACGAGCTGAGAAGCTCTGAAAATGTCTATTCCGCCACCGCTACCGAGGTCGAGCACCACGTCTCCTTCCTTCGGACTAATGAGAAGCAGGGGCGAGCCGCAACCCGCGTTGACTGAGGACGCTTCGACTGGAACCGGTTCGCCTATGGAAATCAGGTCGGTGCTGCAGCAATCTTCTTCCCCACCGCAAGAGCTCGAGTCTGAGGTGGTTGCCATCCTGGCGTATCTCTCCTTGACGGCCTTCCTGATTTCTAACTCGGACACATTCTGGCCGTGCGTTCGAGACCTATTTATTGACCAAGGTAATTCATGGTCTTGGGCTTGACAGAGAACGACTCATCAGCATTGAATCCGCGAATTAGAATCAGGATAGAATCACTCTCAGATCTCGTCTTCGGGCTGGCACTCTCCATTGGTGCGCTTGTCCTGATCGGCAGGGCCCCCCAGAGTGGCCTGGATCTAGCCACAAACATTCTCTTGTTCGGGTTTGGATTCTTCGTAATTGTAATGATTTGGCTAGGCTATTCGAGAACGATGGCGGTCCTTCCGGGGGAGATCCCTTCAGCCCTTTACTTCAATCTGGGCCTTCTATTCTGCGTGGCCCTAGCTCCGTACCTCTTCTACGTCCTGTCGTCGACCACCTCTGACGACGTATTGAACGCCGGTTCGATTGCCTATGCGCTTGACGTAGGTGTCATGTTTCTTCTGCTTGCAGCATTGGCCCGCCTCGTCGTCAAGGGAGAGGAAAAAGCTCGTTCAGGAGGTCACTCCTTGGTCCATCCTGTCGTGGTCAAGAGGTTCAAGGCGATAATGAAGGCCGAAATCTTTGGCGGTTTGGTATTCGTTGCCTCGGCTTTGCCTGTATTCTGGGTAAACACGCCGGTCGGGTTCTTGAGGTTCATCTTATGGTATTCCGCCTTCGTTATCTTCGGGTTTACACGCCTCCACGGCAGGTCAGAGAAAGATTAACGAAAACCGCGTCCTAGAATTCTACTCGACCCAGTTGTTGACCTTCAGCCAGTACGAAACGAAGTCCACCACTCTACTTTTCAGGGCCTCCGAATCGAGCTTCCGGTCGACAGTTAGCAAGAGCGCCATGTTGGTTCCTTCGTCGGGGAATCCTACAATCTTGAAGTTGTCAAAGGTAATCGCAACTTTCTCCAGTGCCCCCCGACGCTGGTGACGCGGACAAGCGCCCCCAAATGACTGAAGCCAGACCAGCGAAATCAGCCTTCCGCTTTTCGTCTAGAGGCAACCAAGTCCCATAGCTCGCTCCCAGCAATTTCCCTTCCTTGCTTATGGCGTAACACGCAAGGATGTCTCCCATCAGCTTCACCTCGTCGCACATCGATGTCAGCGTGGACTTCGGCAGAGACACGAACTTTCGTTGCAGGGCGGTTTCTAATAGAGGTTAGCCGGTTTCAACAACTGGAACGACTAGGAACGCGTCGCGTGTGGTTTTTTCGTCTCGATGCTCCGATGATTGATCTCTCTGACAAGGGCTTCGGTGATTAGGTCGAGGGAGTCTATCTTTTCCTGCATCAGGACATCGGATATTTTCAATGGATGCTCTGCGAGAAGGAGATTGTCGTTTGAAGCGACGAAGTGCTCCCAATTGATGCCTATGTCCAGCGTGGTGTCTCCGAGTTCTTCGTCTGTGAGGCTCGCAGTCTTCGCCTGATTGACGAAGTTCTGGAACTCGGCGTCCGGAACCTGCAGATCAGTCACCGTCCGAATTGGCTTGGTTCCTCCACCGAGCTCGTGCGACAGAACGTATGCAAGGAAAGTGAAGTTCTCTATCTCGGTAAAGTGCTTCATCCTCACTTCCAGGGGGGTGTCTCCTGGTGGGTCAGAGTCAGGAAAGTCCGAGATTTGCGCTGCCCCCGTTCCCGGGTCAACGAATCTGAAAACTCTCGATAGTTTTAGCGTTTGCATTCTAGCACCTAAGGATACGCACTTCTATTTAGAGGAACGGAAGTTAATCTATATTGTACATCAATTCTATCCGCAATTAAGCACAACAAATGCCACTAACTTTGTCCGCCATCAGACGCCTCCCGAAGGTTGACCTGCATAGTCACATCGACGGCTCGCTCCCGCCATCAGAGCTATTCAGGATTGCCAAGAAGTTCCACAAGAAGATTTTGACGCCGGAAGGCCGTGAGCTCGATAGCGTCACGGCCGTGATGAGGTACGTGAGGGGTGACGGATACAGCTCCATGCTCGAAAACGTCGTGGACAGATTCTACCCGATAACAAATCTGATGCAAACCGAAGACGTGCTGAAAGAGGCGGGATCGGCCTACGTCAAGTCGCAGCATCTCGAAGGGGTCCAATACGCCGAGGGAAGGTTCGCGCCCCAATACCACACGAAGGAGGGACTCTCAATGGAGGACGTAATCGCGAGCATGGCGGATGGCCTCGAGGAAGGCAGCGAGCGGTACGGGGTTAAGGTCAATCTGATAGTGGCGATAGGCAGAGAGTCGACCTCTCGCTTTGGAGAAGCTGTGGCCGCCGCCGCAGTCAACAGTAAGAAGGCTGTGGCCCTAGACCTCGGTGGTCCAGAAGCCGACAACCCGCCTGAAAGATTTCGGAAGGCCTTCGAACTAGCCTTGGCTGCCGGACTGAAGTCGACGGTGCACGCTGGCGAGGGAGCCGGGTCGATAGAACAGAACCTCAGGAACATCAGGACGGCAATCAACCTGCTGGGGGCGAACAGGGTGGGCCATGCTGTTCATCTGGTCAGGTCGGACTCTCTGGTGCAGCTCGTGAAGGCGAAATCTGTCGTTGTCGAAATGAACCCGATTTCGAACCTCGTCCTTCAGAAAATAGCTGCATTGAATGAGCTTGGGTTGGATGTCCTTCTTCGGAAGCAGGTGATGGTGTCAGTAAACTCCGACGACCCGGCTCTCTGGCCCAGAGGGAAGCTCTCACAGGTATATGCGGCAGTTTGCCGGGTCTACGGCTTCCGAACTAAGGAGCTTGGCCGCCTGGTGGAGAACTCCATCAGTGGCTCCTTCGCATCTGACCACCTAAAGGCTGACCTGCTCGAGGACTTTAGTTCCGCGTTTAAATAACAAAAGTGGCCCTCCCCGTCTGATGGGCACCACCGCTGACGGCTCGACGAAGTGGCAATACAAGTGCGAAATAATCACGGCATGCAATTGCGACTGGGGGTGCCCTTGCAATTTCGACGCCCGGCCAACGCCCGGGTACTGCGAGGGTGGATGGGCCATGAAGATTAGGGAGGGAAGCTACGGCGAGGTCAAGCTCGACGGGTTGGCCTTTGCGCTTGTCGCTGCCTGGCCCAGGGCCATACATGAAGGAGGGGGGACGGCCAAGCTCTACCTTGACGAAACGGCGAACCCTGAGCAAAGGAAGGTGATGGAAAGAATCGTGAAGGGAGAAGCAGGAGGAAATCCCTGGCCGATCTTCGCCAAGACATTCGACAAATGGCTGGATACCTCCTACGTCAAGTTCGATTGGACGTTCGACGGGCCGAACAGCAGGTACAAGGCCGGAGACGGTGTCCTAGCCGTGCTCGAGCCCATGAGGAACCCGGTTACCGGCGTGGATTACCAAGCAAGCATAGTGATACCCACGGGCCTGACGTGCAAAGAACTCAACGTGACTTCGACAAAATCGTTTTCCGTTTTCGCGCCAGGGATGAAGTACGCCCACCCCGGAAAGAACGCGTGGTTCGGCACATCGGTCCACGGGAACTGAAAGACAACTCTTCCTTCCACCCTTCGAACTAGCCAAGACATCGTGGGTCTTCGGTATAGACTGGTAATCCATAATGCGTAAAATAGCTGACCTAGGATTTTCACGACGTACTTTGCAAAAATTCAAGTTCGATGCCAGGATGGGCCCAACAGCCAACAATGGAGACCTTTACAACAGCTCGTGGAAATATTCGTTCGTCCACAACTTCAAAGTTCATTTCAAAGTGAGCATTCTTCAGGCTCTCGCCAACAAGATTGACGTATCTATTTCGTCAGGCAGCCCAAAGATACCGCCTACCCAGCAAGTCATGGAGGAATTCAATCAGAGGATGCAGTTAGGAAATGTCACGCGCAACATTAGACAGAGGTTCAGCG
>JAPCJK010000064.1 GCA_027886975.1 Nitrososphaerota archaeon | reverse complement strand
GGATTATCGAAGAGACTGAACCAGTTAAAGATCGGGAGCGGGCCAGTTCCATGGTACCCGTAGTAAGTGAACGACATTGTGAGGCCTGCACCCCCGATTGCGAAATCGGTCAGGACGGCGACGAGAGCAAGGAAGGCCAGGGTCTCCGTCGTGTATCCCCAGAAGGACAAAGTACTGCCGAAGAAACCACCGAAGGTCCTGGAAACCCACACGTAGTCGCCTCCTGTGCGCGGAAAACGACGTGACATCATGGTATAGACGACCACCTGAGGGATCGAAAGCAAGAACGCAATCACCGAGGCTGCGACCAAGTTGAGCCCCGTGATCTTCGGAACTAGGACAAGGGTTGCCGCTGACGAGCCAGCGATTGTGGCCAGGAGCGGGCCGATCGACATGTTGCTCAGGTTTAGCGCGATGCTGTCCAGAAAAGAGACGTTCTTTACCAGACCTGTGCTTTCCCTTACGAAAACAGTTTGGGTCTTCTGCTCGGCGGTCTGGCTATCGCCCATTATAATCTGTAAAAAAACTTGGCGTATATAACTAGGCCTTAGCACAAACCAGTTAAACTTCGGACGACCTGTGAAATTTAGTACCCTATCTCCGAGCTGGGTCGGAGGTGTCGCATCGATTTGACCCTGCCACACCTCTTGCACTTGTACAATCCGCGCCCTCTGGGGTTGTAGTCTCTGGTGTCGACTACAGCCTCATGTTCGGTACGCATCATGCACTTTTCACACCAGCGATAGTCGGACAAGAAGACCTCACGTTGGTGGAACGACGCCTACGCAAAAACCTTTGTCGAAATCTCATGACCAAAGCTTCATGGTCGATCGTTCTCGGCAGTAGAACTATACACCCTGAAGCCTAACGCATACCATGAGAAGGCTTTTCGTTTGTACATCGGCAGTTGTCATACTTCTGCCTCTATTCCTATTGCTCCCTCTCTTTGCGTACCAGTCATCCTTCTACCAGGTGGGAGGAGGAACGTATGACCACTGGCATGCCCAGGTCTCCGCCTCCTATCTTGTCCTCGGTTGCGGGATGGCATACGGCATGAATCTGACGACTATGGTAGTCGGAAACGGTTCTTGGTCCTACTCAAAGGGATTGGGGACGATGTTTGTATGCTTCAACGAACCGAATCAGATACTCGGCCACCCATGAAAGCTCCGCCCGGGCGAAGAAAGGATTTAAATAGAAAACCGTCTCTCGTGCATAAAGTATGCAGAAATTGCAACCTTTGGTCATGTTGACGCCCCTGGCTAGGGAGAAGCTGGGAGAGGTTCTAAAAGCGGAGAATGCGACCGATTCCTACCTCAAAGTGGAGGTCTACCAGGGTGGAGGATGTGCTTGCAGTGGAGGATTCAGGTACGCATTGAGCCTCGAGAAAGCGCCCGGCGAATCTGATGTCGTCGAGAATGTCGGCGGGCTCAAGGTTCTTGCCGGAAAGGCAGATGCTGAAATGCTCAGAGGGTCGAAGATCGATTACGTGCAAAGCCCACAGAAGACCGGGTTCAAGATAGAGAACCCGAACGTCCACGTGGAAGCCTGTGGCTGCGGCGGACACTAGACTTTCCAAGTCTCTTCGGCCAATTCCTTAAGAGCACAGGCCTTTCGCGAACCACCGTTGAAGTATGTTGAAGGCTCGAAGAGAGTCTTCCTCAACACAGGGACAAGGTTCCCTCGCGAAGTCATCTGGGCAATGGGGGCGATAAAGTTCTCCGCCGCGAAATCGAACGTCCAGCTGGGATTGCTTGATCGAGAGATCGGTGCAGCTATCCAACTCAAGGCAAAGGAGTTGATGAAGGGGACCCTAGATCAGCTCGTCTCCGTCGACGTCTTTCAGACAGGGTCCGGGACCGGCCTCAACATGAATGTCAACGAGCTGATTGCGGAGTTGGCATCTTCGGAGCTCAGGAAGAAAGTCCATCCGAACGACCACGTCAACATGAGCCAGTCCTCCAATGATGTCGGGCCTACCGCGGTCAGAGTTGCCGCGGCGTACGTCTCAAGTCGAGAATTGCTCCCCGCTCTCGAGAAGATTAGCAAGAGCCTGCTTGCTCTGTCAAAGAAGACGGCTACCGTTTACAAGTCGGGAAGGACGCATTTGCGAGATGCGCTTCCCGTCACCATGGGGCAGGAGTTTGGGGCGTACGCAGACGAGTTCGGCAGAGACGCCGAGCTCGTTGACCAGACTATGAAGTATCTGCTAGACCTCCCCATCGGAGGGACTGCAGTGGGCACTGGACTGAATGCTGACCCGAGGTTTGGGGGGCTTGTCGCAAGAGAAATTGCAAAACTTACGGGGCTGAATTTCACCAGCGCGAAGAACAAGTTTAGAGCCACTAGGCTTCTGACGGATATGTCGTCGCTAAGTGGGACCATGAGGTCGGTCAGCATCGACCTTTACCGTCTTTGCCAAGACTTGAGGCTGATGTTCTCAGGGCCGTTCACAGGCATAGGCGAGATTGACATCCCGACCCAGGAGGAGGTCGCTGGGAGCAGCATAATGCCTGGGAAGACAAACCCTGTCACGATTGAAAGCGCTATGCTCGCAAGCGCAGAAGTGGTGGGGCTCGATGGAGCCAACGCGTTCACGGCCTCCCTCGGAGAGTTCGAACTCACGATGGGGGTCCCGCTGATGGGCTACAACATCGTCTTTCAAGCCAAACTGCTTTCGGAAGCGCTGAGGAAGGTGGCCTCGCTGGTGGTGGACCACGTTGTGCCTATGCGGGAGAAAGCCAGGAGGTACGCTGAAACCAGCCAGGCGTTGATTACCGTGGTCTCGCCCAAGATAGGGTATGACAAGGCAGCGGTCCTTGGCAAGGAACTAGCGAAGGGAACTTCGATCCGGAGTGCCTTGAAGAAGCTCGGGTATGGGCCCTCGCAAATAGACGCAATGCTGGATATGAAAGACCTGGTGAAGCCGGGGATACCGGCAAAGAAAGCTGAGTAGTTAACCCGCGCATTCCAGGAATAGCCCAACCGAGGCGCTCGCCCTTTCAAAACCGTTGGATTAAGTCATGCCGTAGCCGACTCGGGTATCGTTGCAGAAGACTTCGATTGATGCTTGCATGCCTTCCTCGGGTTCGAGGGGAACCAGAATCGCCTTCTTTTCCGTCATGCTTGCCATCTACCTAGCGCTCGTGTTCTCCCTCGGGATGTATGTGGTGCGGTGGGACCGCGCCACTTCGGTGGCACTTTTCGGCGTCCTCTCGTTCCTATTCCTGGGGGCCGCCTATGGGACCTCGAGGGAGTTGTTCTCCCTGAAGGATAGGCCACCTTTGCCGTCGGTCCAAGCTCTGACCAGCCGTCCGCGAGTTGCGTTGCTCTATACCACCATGAACGATGTGGTCCCAGAATGCCTCGCCTCAATGGCGCAGGACTACCCCTCGGACGTCTACGTGCTGGACGATTCGACCAACCCAGTAGCCATGGCAACCGTGGACAGGGTCTCATCGGAGAAAGCCTACTCGGTCGAGAGGAGGGCGAAAAGGAGGGGCTACAAGGCGGGGGCGATCAACGATTGGTTGGCGAAGCACTGGGGTTCCTACGACTACATCGTCCTTTTCGATGCGGACTCCTACCTTCCCCCCGATTGGGTCGGCGGGGCGCTCGGGTATGCCGAGCATCCTGCGAACGCCGACGTCGCAATCTTCCAAGGATTGATCAACATTTGGAACCTTGACACAGACTTCGCTGCCACCCTGGCGCCCATGTCCAAGCTGGGGCGGTTCGTCTGGGAGAGGAACCTGGCCAATTCCATGGACGCCGTTTTCTGTTACGGACACAACGTCCTGGTTAGAGTTTCTGCCCTGAAGCAGATTGGTGGCTTCGTAGAGGGTTACGTCTCAGAGGACTTCGCGACCGCTGTAGTGCTCGCCCAGAAGGGTTGGCACTCGAAGTTCATCCCGCTTCACACCTATGAGGCAGTGCCGGAGAATGTCCGAGGTTTCATCAGGAGGCAGAATAAGTGGACGCGCGGGTCGATGGAGTTCTGGGGATTCGCATCGAAGCCCTCGATATCTGCTGACAAGGGCTTTCACCTCCTTCAGACTCCTCTGAGCCACATCGTAAGCCTGATGCTCCCGCTGGGAGCTTTCCTGACAGTCTATGGCTTTGCTTCGACCCCGGCGACCGCTGGCTCTTTTCTGATTTCCCTGCTCCGTGATCCAGCTGGAATCATCTGGTCAGTCCCAATACTCAGGCTCCTGATAGTCTGGGGACTGGTAGGGTCAGTTCTGGGGGCGGTCATCCGGCACCGGGCTGGCGTTACCACCCGCGAGTACTTCAGACACAGGTTCCTGAGCGGGGCCATAAACACGGTGATGATGCCCTACGAGCTGAAGAGTATGGCTTCCTACTTCGTGACGAGGCTCCGGTCGATTCCAGTTACGCCCAAGTCAGAAAAGCCCCTCTCCCTTGGGGATGTGTTACGCATCTCCTCGTACTCTCTGGTGTTCCAGGGCATTCTGTGGATTGGTGTCCTTGAGATCAACCCGTTGGGAGCGGTCTTCAACTCCACCTGGCTCGTCCCCATGCTAATCTCGCCGTTCGTGTTGATGATGTACAGCGGATACGCGAGGAAGGCTGGGAGGGCTCCCTCGGATAGCAAAGTTGTTCCTGCCTCAGCTCTGAAAGCCGACCAAGTCGGTGTGCACGAGCTTCTCAGCACCGTCGTGTCGAAAGAGGAGGCCGAGCCTCCGGCGATAGCTGACTAATCACAAAGGGGTTTGCAGAAGAAAACGAGCGTATTCAGCGTCTGACCCTTATTCCGATCTTTTCCATCAGCTTTCCCAGTTCGGAATCGTCAGCCGCGTCCATCCTCAGGTACTTCAGAATCTCCTCTTCGTCCATCCCAAGTCGCCGAGCCTCTGCGACGGTGGTCCTGTAGGCCTCGAGCTCGGTCGGCCTGTCTACGTACTCGAACGCTTGGTCGTAAAGCTCCTTGCCCTCGAGGAACTGTCTGACGTGGACCAGCACGTGAATTACGTCGAGGTAGAGGAAATTGCTCTTGGCAGAGGTGAGGTGCTTGGAGCCGATGCAAATCGTCCCTGTGTCCCTGTCGAGCCAGAGACCCGAGTCATGTGGTTCGACCCTGAGTTTCAGATGCCTTACAATTTTCGTCATCTGACTCTTCGAGCCGAAGACCTTGGCGAGTGCAGAAGAAGTTTCGAGGCCGGCGAACACCTCAGTGAGCTTATACTCACCAATTTTGGCGCTTCTTTGGACTCGGAACGACCTTACTCGCAACTTTTACTTTTGGGGCCTTCGCAAATCAAAAGAGGGGAACTCAAAAAGACATACTGCCGCGGTGAAGATTGGTTCACATGGGTTCTCGCGCGAGCTGAATCCCTCACTTTATCTGAGCTCCGGCCGGGAAAGAGGGGCGGTCGATTTGATAGCCTCGCTGAGCGGCATCAGAGGAGTCCTGAATAGCGACCTCAGCCTTGCCGAGGTGTCAAAGTTCGCGACAAACTTTGGGAAGGCGACCGGTTCCCGGGAGTTCTTCCTGGCAAGGGATTCGAGGACAACTGGTCCCGCGATGAGCAGAGCCGTGGCTGCGGGTTTGTTATCACTGGGGTCCACGGTGCTGGATTACGGGATAGTCTCGACCCCGGCTCTTTTCCGGGAGAGCAGGTTGAGACAGAGACCGGCGGTGATGGTCACAGCTTCCCACAATGAGCCGGAGTTCAACGGCCTGAAGTTCGTTGTAGACGGAGCTGGCATTGGGAAGGAGACATTCGATATGGTGGTGGGGGGTATTTCGGGACAGGTAGGAGAATTCAGAGCTGGTTCCATAAGACACGGTCGCAATCCGTCCTACGTCGCCGACTTGGTGGCGCGGTTTGGCTCCGGGTCGTGTGAGGGCGTCAGAGTGGTCTTGGACCTGGGGGGAGGGGCGGCGATTGCACACGCGGTTCCACTCTTGACGCAACTCGGATGCCAAGTGGCGTCGGTGAACGACAGCTTCGGAGTCTTCAACAGAAGGGTCGACCCTGTCGCCGATGACCTTGCCCTTCTCCGGAAGATTGTCAAAGAAAAGGGATGCGATGTCGGCTTGGGGTTCGACTGCGACGGGGACAGGCTTGTCATCGTCGACTCGTCGGGGAGGAAGAGGACAGGAGACTACATGCTAACCCTTGCCCTGTCCGAGATGCTCGCGGAGACACGAGAGAAGAATGTGGTTGTCTCCCTCGACACGACACAGGCGGTGGACGACGTGGCAAAGAAGGCGGGGGGCCAGGTGTTCAGGTCGAAGGTGGGAGAGGCCAACGTCGTCGAATTGATGAAAGAGAGGGGGGCAAGATTGGGAGGCGAGGGGAGCAGCGGAGGATTGATCGACGGTTCCTTCAACTACTGCAGAGACTCGATGCTTGCAGCTCTGGCGATCATCAGGGCCCTAAAGCAGCGGGGAAGGAGTTTCTACGATTCGGTCCCAGTCTACCAGCAGGAGCGGATGGCTATGGAGATGCCGAGGACGAAGGCGCTGAAGGGGATAAAGAAGCTAGCAAGCAAGTACGACGAGGCAGACCTGACGGATGGATTCAAGCTGATTCTGCCGGAACATTCGTGGGTCCTGGTGAGACCGTCGGGGACCGAGAACGTCGTCAGGGTCTCGGCCGAAGCCCGGACTTCCGATGCCGCCGCCCGGATTGCGAAGTCGTTTGTCAAGAAACTCAGGGAGCTGAGCGGGTAGCACGCCCGACGAAATCAAAGTCATAGAATCGATAGTCGGCAAGGCCGGAAGAGTCCCCAAGGGGTACTCCAGAATCGGGGATGATGTGGCCGTCATTCCCCTTGGGCCAGGAAGACTTGTGGCTAAGGTCGACATGCTGGTCGAGGGGACGGACGTTCCAAAGGGCATGACCTACAGAGAGGCTGCTCGCAAAGCGGTCGCGATGTGCGTGAGCGATTTCGCAGCGAAGGGAGCAAGACCGGATTCATTCCTCATATCTCTGGGTTTGAGGAAGGGCGTGACCCAAGAGGAAGTGGAGGGGCTGGCTCAGGGCCTGAGAGACGCGGAGCAGGAGTGGGATGCGCACCTGGTGGGGGGGGACACCAACGAATCGAGCGAGCTCGTCATTGACTGCGCGATGGTGGGATTCGCGAGGAAGTTGGTGACCCGGGTCGGAGCCTCGCCGGGAGATAGGCTCGTAGTTACAGGCCTATTCGGATACACGCGTGCGGGTCTAAAAATCCTGATGGAAGGCGCCTCGGCCGAGGCAAAGTTCGCGGAGAGTGCAAAGGGGAGCGTGCTCCACCCGACCCCGAACCTGAGAGTCGGCCTTGCCCTCGCGCCCTATCTTACGTCGGCCATGGACTCCAGCGACGGGCTGGCCAGGAGCCTCCATACACTGGCAAAGGAAAGTGGGGTGGGGTTCGAGGTGATTGCTCTGCCCGTAGGGCAGGGGGTGGAAAGGTTCGCAAGAACGAACGGACTGAGCACCGAGCAATTGGTACTCGAAGGTGGAGAGGAGTACATAATCGTCGGGACGGTCAAAGGGTCGAAGTTTTCATCGGCCGCGAAGGCGGTCAAAAGAGCGGGTGGGGAGTTGATCGAAATTGGAATGGCAACGTCTAGTAAGGGACGGGTGGAGTTGCGAGTCAGAGGGTCTTACAAGCCGATACGGAATGAAGGCTGGACGCATCTACGCTGAGGCAGTTTTCACGACCCTGGCGAACTTCTTTACGAGCTGATCTGCCTTCTCCTGGGTGTCCGACTCTGCGAATATCCTTACGATGGGCTCGGTCCCGCTCGGCCTGACGAGGACCCAGGATCGCTCGTCGGTCCAGACCTTGACCCCGTCGACCCTCTCGACTTCCCCCTTGGCCTGCTTCTCGGCGGCCCTCATCACTGCTTCGACCTTTTTGTGGCTGACCTCCAGCTTTGTCTTGGCCTGGAAGAACTTCGGAACCACGAAGGAAAGAGCCTTGGAGAAGGACATTCCCCTGGCCGCAAGGCATTCCAGCATCAGGGCCGTCGTCATGCCTCCATCGCGGACCGCGATGTGCGGCTGGTAGATGCAGCCCCCGTTCTCTTCGAAGCCAAAGACAGCGTTCCTTTCCAGGATGGTCCTCGCGATTTCAACGCTGCCGACCCTGGTCCGCAGGACCTTTGCCCCGTGTCTCTTGGTGACAGTCTCAATGGCCTGGCTCGAAGCGATGGATGTGACGATGGTCCCTCCCGGATGCTTTTCCAGCACGAAATCGGCCAGAAGGCACCCGCTCTGATCTCCCCAAAGGACCCTGCCATTCTCATCGCAGAACATCGACCTGTCCCCGTCGCCATCGTAGGCCACCCCAAGGTCCGCGCCCACCGACTTCACCGCCGCCGAGAGGTCCTTCAGGGTATCAGGGGTCGGCTCAGGTCCTCTGCCCGGAAAGCTCCCATCGACGACGGAGTTGAGGGTGATGACCTTGCATCCCAAGGATTCGACAAGGTAGGGTGCCGCTCCGGACTGGGCCCCGTTCCCTATGTCCATGACCAAGACGAACTTCCTTTGGGCTATCGCCTTGGCGTTGACCCGGGAGAGGATTCCCCTAAGGTAGTTCCTGATGACGGAGGGCTCCTGCCTTGCCACGCCGATCGTCTTCCAGTCCGCTTTGTTCTGCGACCTGTCGAAGTATATCTTCTCAACCCGCTGCTCGTCGAGGCGGGGAATTTCGACGCCATCGGCGCCTGAGACTTTCAGACCGTTGTATTGAGGGGGATTGTGCGAGGCGGTGACCATCACCCCTCCTTTGAATCCCATTGTCTTGACGCCGTACTGGAGTGCAGGGGTCGGGACGAGTCCTGCCTCGGCGACGTCCAGACCTGAGCTCAGCAGGCCGGAGATGGCTGCATTCGTAAGGGCCGGGCTCGAGATGCGCCCGTCCTGACCCACCAGGATTTCGCCGCTCCCGAAGAAGGTGCCGATGGCCTCTCCGAGGTTGATGGCGAAGTCGAGGTCGTTGGAAACACCCGGGACGAACCTTACGCCGTTGGTTCCGAAGAGCCGCTGCTGGGTTGCGGCCAAGGGCGCCCGATTCAGCTCAGACAGGATAAAACCTTCCGATTCCTTCATCTCTCAACTGGCAAATCTGAAGGCCTGGAGCGGGAAAGCCTTATGACGAAACCTCGAGCGACGCCACTCGGGCCCGTAGCGCAGATCCATGCTGAGCGAATTACGGATAGCGTGGCAGCCTTCTAAGCTGTAGAGAGCGAGTCTCGCAGAGGTCGTGGGTTCAAATCCCACCGGGCCCGTTCAAGATTGTCCAAAAGGGATTTATCGACTCGGGAAACTTCGTGTAGGTCGTCTTTGTCCGAGGGTACACGCAGGCTCGCAGCAATCATGTTCACCGATATGGTGGGTTACACAGCATTGGGGCAAAGGAATGAATCACTCTCGCTCGCCCTGGTCGAGGAACAAAGGAAGCTGCTGAGGCCAATTTTCGTCAGACACAGCGGGAGGGAGGTGAAGACAATAGGAGATGCATTTCTTGTTGTGTTTCCCAACGCCTTGGATGCCACCAGATGCGCGTATGACGTTCAAAGGGCAACTAGAGAATTCAATTTCACTTTGCCCGACGAGCGGAAGCTCCATCTCCGGATAGGCGTTCATCTAGGCGACGTAGTCGAATCTGCGGGCGACATCTCAGGCGACGCAGTGAACGTGGCATCGAGAATCCAGCCTCTTGCAGAGGACGGAGGCGTCTGTCTCACCCAGCAGGTCTACGATCATGTCCAGGGCAAGTTCGAGCTCCCATTTGCAAGCCTCGGAGCTAAGTCGCTCAAGAATGTAACTCTGCCTCTGGGAGTTTACAGGATGGTGATGCCTTGGGGGGACCAGGTAGAGGAGACAACCACAGGGATTCAACGACTGGCCGTTCTCCCGTTCGCCAATATGAGTCCGGACCCGGACGACGAGTTCTTCGCTGAAGGACTTACAGAGGATTTGATTACCGAACTCTCCGGAATCCAAACCTTAGGCGTTATTGCGAGGACTTCGGTGATGCGTTTCAAGAAAACTGAGAAAGGGATCAAGGAAATCGCGAAGGACCTAGGGGTCGGTTCTGTTCTGGAGGGCAGCATTAGGAAGTCGGGTAACAAGATCAGGATAACTGCGCAACTGATAGACGGCAGAAATGAACAGCACCTCTGGGCTCAGAGGTACGATCGCGATCTTGATGACATTTTCCAGACGCAGCTTGAGATAGCTCAGAGTGTGGCCAAGGCGTTGGAACTCAAGCTCGTTCCCCGGAACGCGATTGCGAACCACCATGGGAAGAACCTCGATGTGTATACACTGTGTATAAGGGCCAGGTCTTTGTGGAACAAGAGAACGAAGGTTGGGAATGAGGAGGCAGCACTACTTTACGAGGAAGCCTTGAAACTTGATTCGGAATCCACCAGAGCGTTGGCAGGACTGGCGGACTGCTACTCCATAGCGGCGGGATGGATTTTCATGGAGCCAAGGGAGGCGATTCAAAAGGGAAGGGAATGTGCCGCGCGCGCGATCGAGCTCGACCCTACCCTCCCTGAGCCTCATGCAACACTGGGAAATCTGTTCCTGATTGAGAACAGGCACGAGGAAGCCCAGGGAGAGTTCTGGAAGGCAATCTCATTCAACCCAAGCTACGCGTCGGCACATCAGTGGTACAGTATGACCCTTCTCGAAGTCGGTAAACTCGAGGAAGCCTACGGAGAAATCAAGAAGGCGAGCCTGTTAGACCCGCTCTCAGCCGTGATTCTGATGCATCTTTGCTGGACAGAATCCTACATGGGGAGACCCGACGAATGCATGTCGGTCGTCAATACCGTCATCCAAGTCGACCCCAGCTTCGCTATAGCCTACGGAACCCGATCTTGGAGTTACGCCCTCAAGGGCCAGTGGGATGAAGCGTTAGCGGACCTGGAGACTTTCAAAAAGCTGAGCCGAGATGAGGTGTCGTACATGATAAGTCGAGCCGAATTAGAAGCTCTCAAAGGTAATACTGTCGAGGGCGTTAGACTTATTGGCAATGTATTGCAGTTGTTGCAATCCCTTCCACGCGAGTCGACCGCATCCCCCCACGTGTTCTACGCAATCATTGGAGACAGGGATGCGTTCTTCAAATGGGCAAACTGGGGAATCGACAGAGATGTCGGCTTCAACGCGGCCGATTTCAGGTACAACCCTATCTTCGAGGAGATTAGAAAGGACCCAGGATACTCTAAGCTACTTGAGAGGTTCGGACTTTCGGGCTGACTGTCCAGAGGACTACAAGCCCTGCCCTAGAGGCACATTCCATCGACCAATTGTAAGCATTCACCATTGAAATCCACTTTCAGAACCTGTTTGGGGGCTGGCCCCACCGGGCCCGTTAACATTCAGGACCATCGAAATCTATTGTTAATTGAATCCCCGCCTGGAAACCTTAAGACCCCAAGTTGGCTCGATTTGAGCCGTGTCTTTCCTCATTGCGATTCTCGCCTGGTTCCACGTAGTTTCAGCGATATTATGGCTAGGCGGCGGGGTCATGTTCGCTTTCGTTGTGGGGCCCGCTCTCGCTAAGCTCTCACCTTCCAGTTCAGGTGAGTTCCTCTTGAATGTAGCTCCAAGGGTCGCCAGGTTCTTTCAGATAATAGCCGGCTCAACTGTACTGTTTGGGGTACTTCTTCTATATAGCATGGGAGGCTTCGATTTGCTTTCTCTCTCGACGTTTTACGGGCTCGACATAACCGTCGGGCTTTC
>JAPCJK010000063.1 GCA_027886975.1 Nitrososphaerota archaeon | reverse complement strand
GGTTGTACTGCTGCCTGCGTTCCTCTTCTTCTACGTAATCCTGGCTGCGTACCTCGCAACCCCCATCGCCTCTTATACCATCGTCGGAGAAAAGGTCGAAAAGAGCCTCGAGCCACTGCTTGCGACACCGACGACAGACAGCGAGATTCTCCTCGGGAAGGGGATAGCTGCCTTCTTTCCGCCGCTGGCCGCGCTACTGGGAGGATCCGCGCTCTTCATGCTTCTCATGGACCTGACTACCAAGGACAAGCTTGGTTACTACTACTTCCCAGACTGGAATTCAGCCATCGTTATACTCTTGCTTCTTCCGCTCGCGTTGTTGATGAGCGTGCAAGTAAACGTAATCATCTCCTCGAGGGTGACCGACGTCAGGGCCGGACAACAGCTGGGGGCCCTGACCGTCCTTCCATTCGCTGGGCTGTACGTCTCAGGAGAACTGAACCTAATCAACCTCGGAGACACCAGCAACCTGATGATAGTCGTGGCAGTCTTGGTCGTGGTAGACGTACTCCTCTTCTTCGTTTCGAGAGCGACCTTCCGCAGAGAGGAGATACTTACGAAATGGAAGTAGGAGGTGAATAACACGAAAACAATGAACCTAAGGCTCCTTGTGATCGGGGCCTTCAATTCGGCCTTGGCGGCAATTCTGATCATTGCAAGGGGCTTCTCAAACGCTCTCGCAGGGCTGCTCGCCATAGGGTTGGTGGTGGTCGTGGGGGGCTGATCTGGAAGTAGCAAAGGCTCACGGGAAGAGCGCAACCCAGAAACTCCCTTAGCTCAATAAGGCCTGAGAATCATTCGCCGGTAGCAGTCTCAGGATTGCTAGCGTGGTCAGGGCCTCCCCCACCATCCCGATAGAGATGGGTACGTAGTAGCCATATGCTCCATACAGCAGCCCCCCGATGAAGGGCGCAGGAACAGCAATGAGTCCCCTGAAGGCTGCGAGCTTGCCGCTGATTCCGCCTCTTTCTTCCATGGGCGCGACCCTCATGAACAGGGCTGAGATGGCCGGGACCCATAGTGCCACCGAGATTCCAAAGACAACCGCGAGCAGGATGAAAGCAGGAAGTGAGTCTGTCACGAGCCAGCCGAACATGATGACGACCGTAAGGGCTTCCGAAAAAGCGAGGACCCTCCTTGTCCCGAGCTTCAGGAGTAGCTTAGTGGCCGGGTACTGGCTCAGGACTGTTGAGACGGACAGGGCGCCGAAGATCAGCCCGATGTCCCCTGCAGTGAAACCGAACTGTTTCGCCCAGATGCCGTAGATGATCGAACCCCCGACTCCGTAAAAGAAGGCGTCCATCGCAAAAGGGATGAAGAGTCTGACAAGGCCGCGTGGAGGAAGGATAGTTTGGCTGAATGAGAATCTCCTTCTTGGAGTCTGTTTCTGCTCAGTGGCGGTGTCAGTCCGCGTCTCCCTGAGTTGGGGTATCACCACCAGTAGGTTCATGGCCTCTAGGAACGCGGCGGCAGCGAAGAGGAGGACGAAGCCGAAAGTCTGGACGAGATACCCCGCGGCGAAGGGAATGACTGCCCCCGGTAGTGCTGTGAAGAAAAATACCAAGCTGAAAGCGACGTTGAGCCTGCCTGGGTCCATCTCCACTGTCTCGGCTATCATCGCCTGCGTAGCAGGATTACCGAGTATGGAAAGGCCAAGTAACACGTATCCGATTGAAAGCGAAAACAGGCTGTGGCTCATCGCGGCGACGAGGAAGGAAGCCATTGAGCAGATCCCAACCGCGCTTCCGATTGCGATCAGGAGCTTCCTTCCTAACCTGTCTGACAGGTATCCTGTGAACGGCTGGACGATGGAGCTAGCCAGGCCGAGGGGCCTGCTACCGATTGCGACCAGTACGCCGAGGATTGTCACGCTGAATCCGAGGTCGCTGACCACGAAAGGTTGCAGGATTGTCCCGAGCAGGCTCAAATAGATCCCCGTCGTCATGCTGGTCAGGGCGAGGGTCCTGATGTTTCCGAGACGGAGGAGGCCTTTGCTTACGGCTATGATGCTCGCTCTGGTCTCAGTCATGTGCCGCCCGCCAAGTCGGTGAAGCCTGGGTTGCCGCCTTCACTTGAGGGCCCTACGCCTCATGAAGGCGGGGCCGTACTTCTCTGCAAGGACCCCGAGCAACTCGGCCGTGTGTTTCTGGGCGACGTGGTTCAAGAACTCTACCGCAATCTCTCCTCTCCGGAACGGCTCCGATTCAAGGGCTCTGTCGGCGAGCTCCGAGCAGGTATCACATTCGGAAATCGTCTTGATCTTGGCCGCCTCCCTTAGGTCGGCGAGCTGCCTTTCGAAGTGTTTGCTGATTTTCTGGAGCCTTTCTTCTGCTCCCAGAGTATTCAGCAGGTCGAGTCTCTCTGCCGAGGAGAAGCTCGGGGAATATGCGCACAAATCGGCGAGTTTGCCAGGAGTTTCGGCTTTCCTCAAGGCTTCGATTATCTCGGGCGGAATGCCGGGAATCAGCTTGGCAAATTCGTCGATTTGGTTGTGAACGGCTTTCATGATTTCTGAACTGCTCGCGGGAGCGTCGTCGATTTCCTCTGCCTTCGTGAAAGTGACCCTCGAATATTCCGTCCCGTCGAGAACCTTTTCAGTGCGGACCCTCCAGAGCCCCTTTACTATCGCGTTCACCCTTCCGTTAATGGTAGCTGTCTTTCGAACATGAACCAATGTGCCAATCGCGCCCGGCACGTCTCTCGGATTCGAAGTTGGTACAAGGACGATGAGCTGACGCTCCATTGCTGCTTGCAGAAGGGCGGCCGTGTTCCTCTGGTCCCGGGCGGTTATGGTAGCCTCTGAATGGGGAAAGATGACCTCGTCTTCTGCCAACAGGGCCGGGGCTTCGTATTCGTTCGAAGAGGCATCCCCCACTATAGGTCGCTTCCCAACCTTCGCATCGAGCCCATCATGAAGTGCCGCCTTTTGAACATTCAACGCTCATCTACACGAATCTTAAATCGCGGTCCCAAAACGGACGGAGCCTTTCTGTGAGAAGAGTGGTGAAAGATATCAAGTGGGCGGCATCTCGATAGACAAACTGACCAAGACCTACGGGAACCTGGTCGCGCTGGACAAAGTCTCGCTCAGGGTCGATGCGGGCGAGGTCGTCGGCCTGATAGGCCCGAACGGCGCAGGAAAGAGCACACTGATGAAGATCGTAGTTGGAATCCTCAGGCCCACGAACGGAACCGTTACGGTCAGTGGCCATGACGTTGTTAAGGAGCCTGAGGCTGCGAAAGAACTGATCGGTTATCTCCCGGAGAACCCGTCTCTTTACACAGCGCTGACTGTCAGCGAGTTCCTGAAGTTCGTGGGAAAGATTAGAGGCGTGGGAGACGGAGAACTCGACGTGAAAATTTCAGAATCCCTGAATACCTTCACCCTTGTGGACAAGGCAGACTCCTTGGTGGGGAGCCTTTCAAAAGGTATGAAGCAAAAAGTCGCACTCATCGCTGCCACTCTCCATGACCCTGAGGTACTCATCTTGGATGAGCCCCTGACAGCTCTCGATCCGAAGACCCAGGTGTTCGTGAACAGATGGATAATCTCCCAGGGGAAGATCGGCCGCACCGTCCTGCTCTCGACCCACAATCTGGAAATCGTTCAGGACTACGCTAGTAGAATCGTGATCATAGACAAAGGAACCGTCGTTGCCACGGGAGGGCTGGAGACTCTGCGGAAGTTGGCAGACGCGAAGGGGGACGCAAGACTCGACGAGGTCTTCCTGAAACTGACCGAGGAGATCTAGTGTGGACGGGGGCAGGACGCGTCTTGCCGGATGGCCCAATATTGCTGTCCTGATGAGGTACTGGCTGAAGGGGAGAATCACGAGGGCCGCCCTACTCTGGCTGGTTTTCGGCGAGGGGTTCGCCATACTGTTCATTGCATTCGGGAGTCAGACCTTCCTAGCCTTCTCGTCCAAGTTCGGAGTAACGGGTGGTTTCTCGAATTTCGCTCTATCACTCCTGCTTGCCTTTCTCCTCATCGGACTCCTGCAGAGTGGTTTCAGCGGAAGCGGCCTCCCCATCACTTCCGCCGACGTCGACTACGTCTTCACGTCTCCGGTCAGACCCAGGGACATATTCGTGGCTAAAGTGCTCATCACCTCTCTCGCTACGATCCTGTTCTCCTTCCCGCCCATGATGTTCCTCTACATCAGGCTCGCGGTGTTTTACGGGGCGCCCGTGGCCGCAGCGGTCCCCGCCGGACTTGCGACCCTCTTGTTTCTAGTCTTGGGACTCGTCCTAAGCGCTGACGTCACTCTCTCCTTGAGTTCCAGCCTCGGTCCCAGACTGAAGGTGTTGAGGAACGTCCTCATCTTTTCGGTGGCGGTCATAAGCATCCTCCCGGTGATTCTGCTTATCCCTGGTACGCCTCCGGCCCTGGACGTCATCACGCAGATACTTCCCAGCGGCCTGACAGCCGACATAAGCATCAGCTTGGTCAACGGGTCACAATGGACCGCGGGGCTGATTCTGGATGCGATCCTGCTCATCGCGTGGTTCGCGGCCGCGCTTGCTCTGGGGTTCAGGATGTCTCGCGGACACTTCTACGAGGTTTTGCAGGTGGTTGCCGGCCCGGGCGATTCGGGTGCGATGTCTGGGGGACGTGTGGCGCCGCTTCTGGAGACTTCCGGGAAATCCGTCTGGGAGATAGTGCGGAGAAAAGAGGTGGTCGTGATGAGGAGGACCAAGGAACGCAGAGGCCTACTGATCAGCTCCATCTTCCTGTCTGCCTTCATGGTCATCTACTCTTTGGCCGGGAGCTTCCAGTCTTCTCCGACGTCGTTCCTGTTCATCCTGTTCCTCATAGGATCCTTCGGCTCGGGCAGCGCAGGAGGATGGCTGGAGAAGGAACGGCTGTGGATCATGAAGACAACCTCCATCGATTTGAGGAAATACGTCAGAGAAGTGTACAGGGCGAGAATCACGCCGCTGCTCCTAATCCTGACACCAGTGACCGCGGCGGTCGGGGTCCCTCTTGTGCTGGGAAGGTTGGGGCAGTCGGGGCCTTTGCTAGGGGTCGTCCTAGCGCTGCCTTCGGCCCTTGAAGTCGCAGCAATCATGATGGGAGGGGGAATCTACTTCGCCTCGAGGTACGGTCAGAGCGCCACGGACGATATCCTAACTACTCAAGCCCAACAACTGACGGACGTCAAGCGCTTCCTCTACCAGACTATCGTAAACCTCGCACTCGTTTCCCCAGTGATGGGATTGGTCCTGCTCGCGGCGCAACCCGATCCCGTGGTTCCGGTTCCCCTTTTCGTCTACGGAGCAATCCTTCTCCTCGCCTCTCTTGGGTATACCTACATGGTTCTGAAGAGGCTTCTAGACGGCGCCGGGGACTGGATCATGCGCAGAGAGGACTTGTGAATCTCATGATCGCGCGTCCGATTGATGGGACGACTTGTGTCATCACGGGGGCTAGCTCCGGGATCGGGAAGGCGTCCGCGGAGCAGCTGGCGTCGATGGGGGCCCATGTGGTCATGGTTTGTCGCAGTCAAAGGAAGGGAGAGAAAGCGAAGGCGGAAGTTGAAGCAAAGAGTGGCAGCAAGTCAGTCGAAATGATGCTCGCAGACCTTGCTTCGTTTGCCTCGGTAAGAGCCTTCGCCGAAGAGTACGCGAAGAACCACGGTTCGCTGCACATACTCCTCAACAACGCCGGGGTTGCACGTCCTCTGCGGTCTCTGACTGTCGACGGCTTTGAAACGACGTTCCAGGTCAATTACCTTTCGCACTTCCTTCTTACCAACCTGCTTCTGCCAATTCTGGAGAAGAGTGCGCCTTCCCGCATTGTCAACGTCTCTTCCGTCGCGCACTACGGGGGCCACCTCAACTTCGACGACCTGCAAATGGAGAAAGGCTACGGAGTGATGCGAGCCTATTCCCAGTCGAAGCTGGCTCTAGTCCTCTTCACCCACGAGCTCGCAAGAAAACTTCGGGGGACGGGTGTGACAGCGAATTGTTTGCATCCGGGAGCCGTGGCGACGAACATCTGGGGAGACTGGCTTGGGCCCGCGGCCTTTCTTGGGAAGGTCACCAGGCTCTTCATGCTGAGCCCGGAGAAGGGCGCCAAGACTCAGGTCTACCTTGCCTCTTCCCCTGACGTCGAAGGGGTGAGCGGGGAGTACTTCGAATTCCATGGAAGGAAGCAGTCTTCAGCTGATTCCTATAATCAGGGGCTGGCCGAGAGGTTGTGGGATACCAGTGCGAAGATGGTCGGGCTCGCCTGAAGGCGTCGGTTCTCTAATGATTCTGGAAAGATTTCGAAAATTCAATAAATAGAACCAAGGCAATCCTCCTCCTATGCAGACTGAGCCGAAGAAGAGCAGTTCCAGAGGAATACTTCTGGCCCTGGCGGTTGTCATACTTCTAACAGTAGCCGCTGTCGCCTACTACAACAGCACCAGGACAACTGGCCCGGGAGCTTCCGCGGAGATAAGCAGCCTTCAGCTGCGGCTGAACAATCTCCAACAATTGAATTCTGCCCTGCAGTCGCAGCTCGCATCCAAGTCGTCGAACACCACTCTCCCGAATATGGGTCCGGAGAGCCTGTATGCCAATGCGAGTAGGAGCGTGGTCACCGTGCAGGGCGACGTGGTGACTACTCAGAACACATTCTTCGGCCAGACGAAGTCTGTGGCGGTCGTGCAAGGGTCGGGATTCGTCGCCAGCTTCCAGAATTCCTACTATATCGTCACCAATAACCACGTCGTGGGCGGAGCGTCGAACATTACCGCTACGTTCTCCGACGGGAACGCTTACACGGCGTCGGTCAAGGGTTCAGACCAACACAGCGACCTTGCCGTCTTGAGCGTGAACGCGCCGACTTCAGAGTTTTTCCCACTTCCGATAGTGAGCTCCTCCCAGGCGGTGCATGTCGGGGAGTCGGTCTATGCGATCGGAAGCCCGTTCGGGCTATCAGGTTCCATGACCTTCGGCATCGTAAGCCAAGTGGGACGGACAATAACGGAGTCGACCAATACCACCCGCTCAATTGCCAACGTGATTCAGTTCAGCGCTCCCATCAACCCGGGCAACTCAGGAGGCCCATTGCTGGACTCGGCGGGCGAAGTGATAGGCATCACAACCGCTGCAGTAAGCAACTCGGCGGGGCTTGGCTTCGCCATTCCTTCGAGTACGATATCGCGTGAACTGTCATCTCTGGTGACGTCGGGCAAGTACTCCTTGCATCCTAGCCTCGGAATCGAGGGGGCGGGGATGACGTACCAACTGGCCAGAGTCACCGGCTCCAGCCTCACCTATGGAGTTCTGGTGGAAAACGTGATTAGCGGGAGTGCGGCCGACAAAGCAGGCATCCAGGGAGGGACGAGGACTGCCACGGTGGAAGGGTCGAGCTACACGATAGGAGGGGACATCATAGTCTCCATTGATGGAGTGAAGGTGGTCGACTTCGATTCACTCGCGAGCTACCTCGAAGGAAACACGATCGCCGGACAGACCATTCAGGTGGGGATCATCAGGTCTGGAGCGATGATGACGGTGAGCGTCACGCTGGGGTCCTTGCCGTCGTCGTAGCTGAGCTTGCCGGTCTTTTTCCCCGGGAATGCTATTTGACGTAGAGGGCAGCGAATTTCGAGTACGCTTCGTCGAAATGCATTGGTTTCGGCGGGGACTTGAACCCGTACGCGCAGATTTCTCCGACTGTCCCGAGTTTGCCAATTTTCATGCAGCGGTAGGTGGCCCTGACGACATCGAGTAGAACATTCCCGGCGTTGGCGCCGTCCGATGAGCGGAGATAAACGTCAACCGTCGTCCCAACGTTCATGAAGCTGCTCCCCTCGAACCAGAAGTAGCTCGTCCTGTCGTTGCCCATGTAGTCTACGAAATCAGTCGTCCCGGCCACGGTTTCGAACTTGTATGGGACCTCCAAAGCTACAGAAGCCGTCTTCGATTCCCGTTTGGCCATCTTGATCACCTCGTCGATGGTGTTCAGTGTCTCCGACCCGCCGCCGACGTCGAGCTGGTAGCTTTTGGAGACCTTAATGCCGCGCTTGACCATCAAGCTGAGGAGGCCCTTGTGGAATACAGTCCCGCCGAACTGGCTCATCAGGTCGTCCCCGATCAGAGGGAGCCTGGCCTTCTGGAAGTCGGCAACGAGTTTGTTGTTCCTTTGGACGAGGGTCGGCGTGCAGTTGATGAATCCGCAGCCCGCGCGGAGGGCAGCCCTGGCATACTCCTCCGACGACCCATCAGAGCCCGACGAAATCATGTTCACCAAAATGTCGGTTCCGGAAGCCTCCAGCTGATTCGCGACTTCCTCCGAGTTTGCCTTCTGGAGCTTGGTCCCCCTCAGGTGGGGGGCTGCGTCTCCTTTGGAGATGCCAGCGCTCACTGAGACCCTGCTCTTTGTGAGGGCGACGTATTTTCTTGCGACATTCGGTGGCGCAAAGGCTGCTTTGGAGAGCTCCAGACCGACTTTCCCCGGGTCGACGTCGAAGGCTGCGACTACCTGGACGTCGCCGGGCTTGAGGCCGGCGACATTGGGGTGCCAGAGTCCTCGGCGTTCGGCCCCGGAGTAGAACCTAAGGCCCTGAAGGAATACAGAAGCGCAATTGCCGACCCCGGCTAGGGCAAGCTTCACGGCCAATTTCTTCACTTGAACTTCGCGAACGTCGCGAAGAGGCCGACGACGAGCAGCAGGAGGCCCAATGAATAGTTGATCGTGACGATCTCCGGGGCGATCCCGGGGACTGTGGCGTTGCCGTAGGTGAGGTAGACCATCGCGATGCCGAAGGCGAGGACCACCAGCCCGAGCATGCGCACTAGGGCGTCGACCCTGGACTGCTGGGCTGTGAAGGTCAAACTTGTCTGTTCGGGGCAGACGGAGGAGGGTATTTAGAAGTTGTTTGAGATGAGAGCGAATGGATGTCTGCCGAAACGGTCCTCAAAGAAATGTCGGCGAAGGCGGACCCGAAGGCGGTCGAAATGATGGCCAGGTTCGGCATATCGTCGAGGAACACCCTGGGGCTCTCCATCCCTACGCTCAGAGGAATGGCCAAGAGACTAGGAAGGAACCACGGCCTTGCCCTGGCGCTCTGGAAGTCAGGCATACACGAGGCAAAGATTCTGGCCGCGATGGTCGACGACCCGGCGAAGGTGACAGAGAAGCAGATGGACAACTGGGTCGAAGAAATCGATTCCTGGGATGTCTGTGACGGATGCTGCGGGAGCCTGTTCGATAAAACCCCTTTCGCCTATGATAAGGCGGCGGAATGGTCGGAGAGAAAAGAGGAATTCGTGAAGAGGGCCGGCTACGTCCTGATGGCCGAGCTCGCGGTGCACGACAAGGAGGCCGTGGACAAGAAGTTCCTTGGATTCTTCGAGGCCTTAGAGAGGGGGTCGACGGACGGCAGGAACTTCGTGGAGAAAGCCGTGAACGGGGCAATTCGACAGATCGGGAAGAGGAACCTGAGGTTGAATAAGGAAGCTCAGAATCTGGCGGTCAGGATATCGAGGCTCGACAGCCCGAGCGCGAAGTGGGTGGCGTCGGACGCCCTCAGGGAGCTTCGAAGCAGAACGGTGCAGGCTAGGCTCAGGCGCTCTTCATGAGCTCGAGTTTGTCGGGCAGATACTTGTCGACGATGTAGCTGAGGCCGTACCTAGCGAAGGCCTCCTGCTCGCTCTTCTTCTTGATCCTGAGGAACGTCTCCAGCTCGTCGTGCCACATTTTTTCGGTGTAGCGCGGATCTGCTTTTAGCTCGTAGAGCCTCTTGATGTCGATCTCCGTGAGCTTGTCGGAGGGCAGTTTGTACTTCACGATGTCAGAGGCCCAGACCCCAAGCCAGACCGCGCTCGGAGTTGTGAGTTCGCGCAGATGGGCCGCATTCGCTGAGCCTGAACGTATCACCATCGCGATGTGGGCCCCCCAAGGATCGGCGTCGCAGAGGATTCCCACCGGCAGTCCAAGCTCCTGGTTCAGGCGTCGGAGGAGGAAGCGCGTGGACCTTGGTGGCTGCCCGGCGGTGTTGATGAGGATCGCCTTGTACTTCTGGTGCACCCTTTCCTCTGTGAAGCGGGTGAAAAGGCCGCCCTTCTCTATGGCGAGGACCATCTCCGCGTCGGTGTCTACGAATTGGGCGGTGGTCAACGCAGGACCTATCATGACACCGTCGGGGTTGGCAGAAAGGTCCGCCCTCTTCCCCTCGTAGCCGGGGACAGTGTATTCGATGGTCATGTTCCCGAAGATGGCGCTCCTCTCCTCTGGGTAAATGTTCATCCCTTCCCTGGCCATCTGCATGAGGACCTCCAGGTCTGTGATCAGTTCGTCCGACTCGGCCTGATCTTGGAACTCGACGTTGAAGGCTTGGGCGGAGTAGAACACGTCTCTCAGGGTCGAGGTGCGCTTCTCGTCAACCAGCTTTTTCGCGAAGTATGCGAGCCAGACGAGCTGAGTGAAGGGGCGTATGTGATTGATGTTCCCAGATGATTTCTTCACCGTGGTGGCGCCAAGGATGAACTGCTGAAGCTTCTTGTCGTAGACGATGTTGCGCACGGAGCGGCTGGCGAGTGTAAGGCTCGGGAACCTGCCCTCGTCGAGGTCCGTGTACACGCTCTCCCCGAGGCTCTTCAGCAGGGCCTGGGCGGAGGCCTGCCTACTTTCCGCCGTACTCGTCGATCGTTTTTTGGGCAATTTCTATTTCCTTCTGGTTCTTGACATCTGCATCGTCTGTCTGCTCTACCGCCTCCGCAGATTCCTCTCCGGTCTCTACGGGCACCTCGCCTCCCTCGCCAATGAGCTTGTGGTAGTTCGGAGGTCTCTTCGCGCCTGCGAGCTCGGTGGAGAACTTGGCGATCAGTGGGAGGTACTTTCCGTAGATGTTCATCTTCCTCTGGACGGCCTCAGCGCTCCCCTTCTTTGAGAGGAATATCCCGAGGCGCCTCAGTGCTTCTCTGACCGCGTTCCTGATTTCTCTCTGAATCTCTGGCCTGTCGGCTATGTACTCCTTGCCGACGGTCTTGTACGGAATTCTGGTGCTTGCGATGTGGGTTATCACACCGACAGGCGCATCTTGCGGGACGTGGTACCTCCTCCAGTCCACCTCCTCGTTGAGAACCTCGAAGCTGACGTCGCTGCTCTCGTCATATAGGAGGGGGATCCGGTTGGCGAACCTGAAGAGCTTGGTCCCGGGCTGAAGGACCTTCCCCCCGTAGGCCACCCCCACTTCGACGAGAAATGGGAAGCCAGAGTAGGAGGACGGAGGCCTGTCTACTACGGTTGCAAACTCAGGGTGCAGCTCCTTGATTATCCCCGTAAGGAGTATGTCCTCGCCGATCGGAGAGAGCACCGCCGCATCCGGCTGGAGGAAATCGGGGAAGCGCTGGAGAGCGTCCACGATGGAAACAATCTGATTGTTGTTGAGCCTCTTCGGAGGGAGCCTCGGATTTATCCCCGCGAATTCGAGGAACTTGGTCGCGATCTTGTCCCCGACCCGGTGGAAGTTGGTGACCATGAAAGATTTCATGTCGTGTTCCTGAGAAAGTTTGATGATGCGCTTGAGTGCCTCGACGTCGACCCCATATGGATGCGGGAGGGTCTCCTTTGGGGCGACGGGCATTGTGGTTGTGGCCCTTTCGTAGAACGACAGCTGGCCGGCGGGGTCGACGAAAGTCAGGTTGGCATAGCTCGCCACCATCGCGGTCTGCTTGAAGTAGTCTGCAATCTTCTGAGATGCACGCAGGTAGTCCCCTTCAAGGGTGAGGTCGACCCGGGTCCCCGTGGTCCCGTTGGCATCGCTGTTGAACCGCTTGAGAACCATGGGCCTGTTCTCGCCGATGTCGATCATCATCTGGAACCCATACTTCCTCTTGCCGTCGGGAGAGGTGGTGATGGTGACAGGCTTGTTGGTCGTTATCTGACCGTAGAGTATCGCCATCGTCCCACCGAGCCCGAACATCCCCCTGGACTGCCTTAGGACGTACTTCGAGCCATAGAAGACCTTCCCGAACGCGCTGGGGACGTGCTGGGGGGCGACACCAGGGCCGTTGTCGATGACGGTAAGACGGTAGGCCTTAGGGTCTGGCAACTCGGTGTTTGGGTTCTCGGCGACGAGCTTCACGTAGATGTCAGGGGTTACCCCGAGGAGCTCGGCCGCGTCCATCGAGTTCTCAACGAGCTCCCTGACCGCCATGTAGAGTGCCCGGGCAGGGTTGGTGAACCCGGCGAGGTCGCGGTTACGGTAGAAAGAATTCTGAGGGCGAAATCTCAGCGAACGTAGTCTTGCTACTCAGGATACACCACCTCCTTCACGTCGTCGTCTTTTGATTGACTCCTCAAATGTAATATTTTCCTTTGTACAGTGCGGACCTGGCCCGCCCCGCAGGTATGGCTTCGAACCGGATATATGCTAGTCTCCAAGTTTTCGCATTTTTTCTGCCATTGTCTCCGGGGAAGAGCCTTCCCAAAGGAACATCTTCTCCAGTTTGCGCTTAGTCCTTGCCTTTTGTAGCGTGTTGAAGACATTCTTGTGCTGGCTGCCTGTTGCGAGCGACCTGACAGCCTGGGACGCGAGTTGTACCTC
>JAPCJK010000062.1 GCA_027886975.1 Nitrososphaerota archaeon | reverse complement strand
GGGGACCTGCAACTACATGGGCCAAGGGTTCGAGCCGGAAGGGATTCGTCAAGTGTCCTTGACCAAAAACCAGGCTCAAACCTGTGGCCTGCCAAGGGTTCGGGCCGGCCTAGATTCGAACGCTTGGCCTGGATTTCGTCGCCTCGCTGCAAACTGATACTCACGCAAGGAGATCGAAGCGCGGGTTCAATGCCCCGGCCGGGAATATGAACCCTCGGGTGCAAATCCCCGGCGGTACCAATGCCTTGCGACGATGGAGGGTTCGAGCGCCCAAAATGGACACTCTTCCAATGAACAAAGCGGGCAGAGGTCCATCCGACAGCCAAAGCTGGGCTAGGAGCTTGTATTCCGTTTCTCCACGGATTCGATGCTCAGAAGTCTCAGTACCTCCAGCTTGATAGACGAATCCTCCAAGAAAAGGCCCCTCAAAGCCGAGGTGACCAACTCTGCTGTCTCATTGTTCACACCTCTGTCAGTCATGCAAAGGTGTCTGCCTGTCGCAATCACCATGACCCCTTTTGGACGTAGTGGCGATCGGTAGACCTCATCTGCTATCTGTTTCGTGAGTCTCTCTTGCATCTGCAATCTTCCGGCCCATTTCCTAACTACCCTTACCAGTTTTGAGGCACCGAAAACTTTCCCTCGTGCAATGTATGCTATGTGGCAGTAACCGTAGAAAGGAAGCAGGTGATGCTCGCACCTACTATCGTACATTATGTTCCGCACCATCACCAGGTCGTCAACTTTTTCATTGAATACCCTATCCAACTCTGAATCAGTCAAATAATTCTTGGCCAGCCAACTTTCTACTGCGTTCAAGTGCCCTTCCAGACGCTTCAACGATTCGTGCAATTCAGCTACCCTTCGTGGGGTGTCTTTCAGTCCCTCCCTGGTGATGTCCTCCCCTATTTCCCTCAGGAACAGTCTGACCCTCTCCTCCTTTTTCGTCATGTCACTAGTCATTTTCCGTCATCTTCGCGTATCAGTCCGTTCCCCTGCCTAACTTGACTTTCCAGACCCTGTTAAACTCCAGTTAGCTGGTCCCAGATTGAGAGATGAAGTCGAGTGGAGAAGTTGAAACCATGCTGCTTGCATACCTCAATCAACCATTCAGATTTCTCTTTCAATTCCGTATTGCTTGTGGATTCCGGCATGAGGTATACCTTGGTTCGAGATAAATCGAATTTCAGTATGAAGTCTCTCAAGACCTCCTCGGTGTCCTCCCTCTTATCTATCACAAACTTGAAAACTGCCTTACTGTTAGCCGAGAAGAATTGTAACGCATTTTCTCTGTATCGCCGCGCCCGAGGCATCCCAGAGTTGGAGAGTTTGGGGCTGCAAGTGTAGTGGGTAATGAACCGCTCAAACTTCCTGTTCGGCAAGATGGTCGCATTTGTCTCTACCTCAATGAATGGGCGTAGCCCCATTTTTGAGAGATACTGCAGGAAATTTGTAAGCTCATCTTGTCTTGTTAGAGGCTCACCTCCCGTGAGGATAAGATGGGCATCTCTCTTGAGCGCAATATCCCACCCGTTCCGACACCATGAGGTGTAGAGCTCTTCATACGTTTGAAGTTCCCCTTCTCTCCATATGGGAATAGTGTCGCACGGCCAACGACAAAGGAGGTTGCATCCCTGAGTTCGAAGGAAAACTGCAGGGACTCCGACATGCTTGCCTTCTCCCTGGACTGAGAAGAAAGTTTCTGAGACCCATACCTTGTCCTTGGTCGGTTTGAAGAACTCCAGGGTCTCCTTTCCCTGAATCATTTCGAGAATGTCTTCGTTGCCGGTATCGCCCAAACTACAATCGCCTTGATCCAGGTGCCGTTATTAAGTGCGGGGTGCTTTGCAAGACATTACTTTTTGCTCTCGATCGCAATCCTTGCTACGCCTTAGGCACACATCTCGATTGGTTGCTAGGCTGAGGAGTAACGAACTGATTCGAACCCTCTTTCTGAGGCCTTAATCCCAATGGCTGCACACGGGGCATTTGCGTTCGGGATTGAGCACGGATGCACAGTCAAAATTTCAGAGGTTACGATTTTCGGACTCATGAGAGGAATCGATGCCGCTGGTCGGATTTGGGCGCTAAGGTGCAATACCGGGGTAATGTTGTAGCAGCAGAACGCGCACCCGATCCGTAAAAGACTTGAAGAATGATTTTTGGGAGTTGGTCCTAATTTCTCCACTCAATTTAACTAGCGTTAAATAAGACGATTGGCCGGCGCCCGAAAGTCTGAAGTGAGACCCTATCCACTTCCACTCACCCGGCCGACAAGTACACTGCTACCGACCCCCCTCGTCGTCGGGACTTCCCACAAGAACTCCTCCATCGGCTATAGGGAAAAGCTAGCAGCGCTCCTAGAGAACGGCGTAACACCGAAGGACCTTCCCGTGAGGGAATGGGCGATTCTGAAGACCTGCAACCGCATCGAATTCGTGCTTGTTTCAGAGGACCCGATGGCCGCTGCTAACGAGGTTTGCGAATGGGCGAAATCAAACCTAGGAGAGGCCCCCTTCTATGTCTTTGAAGGCAGTCGGGCGATTTCTCACCTCTTCCGCGTTGCCGCCGGACTGGATTCGATGATGGTCAACGACGGGCAGATACTCGACCAGGTCAGGGCCGCAGGCAGGCAAGCGAGGAGGACGGGCTCTTCTCGCGCAGTGCTCTCACCACTTTTTGACTCAGCTGTCAACGCCGGGACTAGGGTCAGGCCCGCCCTGAGCGGGGCCTCAACATCCGTGGCCGAGTTCGCAGTGGAACAGGCCTTGAAGGAGCTCGAACACGCGCCCCACGACGTTCTCCTGATAGGCACGGGCAAGATGTCAAGGATTGTTGCAACACTCCTTGAAGACAGCAAGATTCACGTGGCCAGCCGTCGATCTGGTCTCCCCAAGGCTCTAACAAAAGCCCACTTCGTCAGCTGGGCTGCTATTCCTGAAGTGCTCCGAAAATCACAGTTGATAGTGTCTGCCACGAATCATCCAGGCTTTTCGATCAAAGCCAGAGACCTGTCTGGCCGGACGAGCAGGGTCTTAGTAGATCTCGGCTTTCCGAGGAACATCGAGCCTTCGGTCCGAAACTTGCCCGGAGTCCGCCTCCTCGACCTCGACGACCTTGCGAATATGGCCAGAACCCGACGCCACCCCGGAACAGCCCGGGCCGAGAAGGCAATCCAATCGGAGGCATCAAAGTTCGAGAAATGGCTAAGGGCCAGTAAACTCTCCCCTGAGGTCCCTCAGCTGTTCAGATGGGCCGAGCAGGTCCGCACAGAGGAGACCGAAGCCGTTCTCCGCAGTCTCACGGCCCTTTCATCCAGGGAAAAGAGACTCATCGAAGCGATGGGGAGGCGCATAACGAGCAAAATTCTTGCGCGGCCCGCGGCATTTGCCAAGGAGTCGTCACCAGAGCTTCCGCAGGAGGAGAGGATGCACGTACTTCGGGCGGTCTTCATGGAGGAATCTGCCTGACCAGGATCCGAGTCGGCACCCGCACGAGCCGACTGGCGATGGTCCAGACCGAGATGATGGTCAGCCTCATCCGTGCGAACCACCCCACTGCCGACGTCGAAGTCATCCCGATTACGACACTCGGCGACCGACTCCCCTTGGAGAAACGCGCCGAGGTTGAGGGCAAGGGAGCCTTCACCGAGGACTTGGAGTCCCTGCTCGCCAACGGGACCGTAGACGTCGGGGTACACAGCATGAAGGACCTACCCATGAAACTTGGCCCAGGCCTGGCGATAGCCGCTACCCCGGCAAGGGCAGACCCCAGGGATGCACTGGTCTCGCGGGGGGGATCCACTTTTGCCTCGCTTAGACAAGGCGCCACGCTGGGGACAAGCAGTCTGAGGAGGAAGGCCCAGTTGCGGGCCCTTAGGGGGGACCTAAGAGTGTCCGACCTACACGGCAACGTTGACACTAGGCTACGGAGGATGGATGAACTCGGAATCGACGGCATCGTGGTCGCCGCTGCCGGGCTCGAAAGGCTGGGCCGGTCCGACAGGATCACGCAGTACTTTGATATCGACGAGATTGTCCCGGCTCCTTGCCAGGGCACGATAGCTCTGGAAGCGAGAGAAGACGACCAGGTGATTCTGAGACTCTTGCGGGTCTTGGACAATACAGAGGTCCGGACAGTCGCCACGTGCGAGCGTTCGTTCGCTACTCGCCTGGGCGGCGACTGCGACATCCCAGTCGGCTTCCATGCCTCGCTCGAAGAGAAGACCCTGAAGCTCGTCGGCGCTGTGCTGAGCCCAGATGGGGGCCGCGCCGTCAGGCACGTTTCTGAAGCCTCAGCCTCAGACCCAATGGCCGCAGGGGAGGACTTCGCCGAAGAACTCCTCGCGCTCGGAGGCAGACAGATCCTGGAGGCGGTGGCTGATTGAAGGTCTTGGTCACCCGTTCGCAGGAAGGCAACGCGGAGTTGGTGCCCAAGCTTGAGGCTCTGGGAATCGAGGCCGTCCCACTCGACCTTCTTCAATTTCTCCCTCCTGAAGACTGGTCATTCGTCGACGCTAGCCTCTCGCGGCTGCATGCATACGACTGGCTACTATTCACCTCTTCGACGGGCGTACGCTTCTTCGCACAGCGAATGGCTTTCCTCGGGTACACTTTGGCGTGGGGCGGCCTGCCGAAAGTCGGCGCTGTCGGCGCGCGAACCGCTTCTGCTTTAGGAAGACTGGGCACTCGGGTCGATTTCACACCGACCAACTTCCTCACGGTTGAGCTAGCTCGGGAGCTCCCGAGCCCTGCAGGCCGTGTCCTCATGCTCAGAGCTGACATCGCGGACGGAAAGATAGCTGACCTCCTCAGGGAACGAGGCTTCACCGTCGAAGACTTAGTAATCTACAGGACCGTACGGAAACCAATAGGAGATCCCGCGCCTCTCCTGGCTGTCGACCTGGTCGTCTTCGGTAGTCCGTCAGCGGTGGAATCTATTTGCGCTCAATTGTCGCCCGAGGACCTCCGTAAAATCATCTCCAAACCCGCAGCTTGCATTGGGCCAGTCACAGCCGAGTCCGCGAGGAAATGGGGCTTCCTTCATGTGGTACAACCCGAATCTCAAACATTCGATGCACTCGTTGATTCGATTGGGAGGATAGCAAGGGTTGCTTGAGGAGAAAGCTAGGGTAGTGGCCCGGTCTAGGCGCTTGAGGCGGTCTGAACAAATCCGGGCCTTGGTGAGGGAAACTTCCCTCGACCCATCCAAATTCGTCGCACCGGTCTTCGTAACAGAAGGGTCGGGGATCGTCGAACCCATCGAGTCCATGCCCGGCATCAACAGATACGCAGTAGACAGGCTGGCCAATTATGTAGCCAGGCTTCGTGACGCGGGCGTTGGCTCAGTGCTGCTGTTCGGGATTACTGGTTCGAAAGACGAAGCTGGCTCCCAGGCCTATTCACCGACTGGCATCGTCCCTCGTGCGGTGGCTGAGATCAAGGGCCGATTCCCCGATGAAGTGGTTATGGCGGACGTCTGCCTCTGCGAATACACCAGCCACGGGCATTGCGGCGTCTTGGCCGCCGGCTCCGTTGACAACGACCGCACCCTTCCTCTCCTTTCCCGCGCGGCAGTGGAGTACGCGAAGGCAGGGGCCGACGTTGTAGCGCCCAGCGCGATGATGGACGGGCAGGTGGGTGCGATTAGAATCGCCCTGGATTCGGAAGGACTGCGGGACACGGTCATAATGGGCTACTCTGCCAAGTACGCTTCGTCGTTCTATGGGCCTTTCAGAGACGCAGCGGGCTCTTCACCTTCTTTCGGGGACAGGCGTGGCTACCAGATGGACCCGCCGAACTCTAGGGAAGCCATGAGGGAGCTCTCAAACGATGCACAAGAAGGGGCGGACATCCTGATGGTAAAGCCAGCCCTGGCCTACCTCGACGTCCTTTCGAAGGCACGTTCGCGATTCAACCTTCCGATAGCCGCCTACAACGTAAGCGGGGAATATGCCATGGTGAAGGCGGCCGCGGCCCAAGGCTGGATTGACGAGAGGAGGGCGACTCTAGAAGTCCTTACATCGATTAAGCGAGCCGGAGCCGACATCATAATCACCTATTCGGCCGAACAGGCAGCAAATTGGCTGGCGGAGTGAAAGATTGACGGAGCAAGATACCCAGACGCCCTCGGAGACTCTGGTTGTAAAGCGTTTCACCAAATACAACTTCTTCAAGGTCGTGCGCGAGTGGCGATTCCTCGGCCTGAAGGAGAAGGCGATGGCGAGGCAGGAATTCCTCACGGTCCTCAAAGGACATGCTTCAGACGTCGAACTCCAGTACTTCTCGCTGGTGGGCCTCAGAGGGGACGTCGACTTCATGGTGATGGCCGGATCCCCTGACGTCCAGAGCTTCCCAAACCTGATCTCCGACCTCATTTCGACCTCGCTAGGCCGATACCTGGAGACCCCGTATTCCTACCTCGCGATGACCCGCCGTTCGACTTACCTCGGGAGCCACAGGCATCCGGGGCAAGAAGAGTCGGGGCCGCAAGCCGAATCAGGGTCGAAGTACCTGTTCGTCTACCCTTTCGTGAAGAAGAGAGAATGGTATCGAATTCCGTTCCCTGAGCGGCAAAGGATGATGGCCGAGCACTTCAAGGTCGGCCACAAATACCCGAAGATCAAGATCAACACAGGCTATTCCTTCGGCCTCGACGACCAGGAATTCGTGCTCGCCTTCGAGGGTGACGACCCCGGCGAGTTCCTGGCGCTCGTCGAAGAATTGAGGAGCTCGGAAGTCAGCATGTATACACAGCTGGAAGTCCCGGTATTCACCTGCTTGAGGGTCAGTGCGGCGCGGATGCTCGACCTCGTCGGGTAGGTGAGCCGCTGGACACGACGAAATCCGCTGCCTTGTTCCGACGCGCGCAGGAGGTCATGGTGGGCGGCGTAAGCAGCCCGGTCCGAGCATTCAAAGCGGTCGGCGGCGAGCCGCTGTTCATAGCGCGGGGGCTCGGCCCGATTGTGTGGGATGCAGACGGAAACAGCTACATCGATTACGTTCTCTCGTGGGGGCCTTTGATCCTTGGCCATGCACATCCTGGCGTGACCTCGGCAGTGATTGAGCAGGTCAGGAAAGGCACGAGCTTCGGGGCACCGACGGAACCTGAGCTAAGACTCGCCGAAGAGGTTCACCGGTCCGTGCCGTCAATCGAAGCCGTCAGGTTCGTTAATTCGGGGACGGAGGCCACGATGTCTGCGCTGCGCTTAGCCCGGGCCTTCACTTCCAGGAAAAAGGTGGTGAAATTCGAGGGATGCTACCACGGCCACGCGGACCAATTCCTGACTATGGCTGGGTCGGGCCTTGCCACCTTTGACCTCCCAAGCTCTTCGGGAGTCCTGGACAGCGTGATTTCAAGTAGTATCACCCTCCCATTCAACGACATCGCATCGGCAGAGAAGGTCTTCCTGAATGATGGCGCGGACGTCGCTGCGATAATCGTGGAACCGGTCGCGGGGAACATGGGCGTCGTCCCTCCGGAGAAGGGTTTCCTGTCTGGACTGCGCAGGGTGGCGAATGAAAACGGATCACTTTTGATCTTCGATGAAGTCATTTCGGGTTTTAGGGTCTCGAGAGGCGGAGCCCAGGAGCTCTTCGGCGTCTCGCCCGACATAACCTGCCTCGGGAAGGTCATCGGAGGAGGGTTCCCCGTCGGGGCGTACGGGGGAAGAATGGAAATTATGCGCCTCGTGGCCCCCGAAGGGCCGGTATACCAGGCAGGGACGCTCTCCGGCAATCCCGTGGCTATGGTCGCGGGGCTAGCCACGTTAGACGAACTCACGGGCAAGGCGTATGCGACGCTGGAGGAGCTTTCCCACAGCCTAGAAGAGGGCCTGGCAGAAGCCGCCTTCAAGAGCTCAGTGCAAGTCTCCCTTAATCGCGTCGGTTCGATGGTGGGCCTTTTCTTCGCAGAAGGGCCAGTGCGAAACTTCAAGGATTCGAAGCGGGGAAACACCGCGTCCTACGCGAAGTTCCACAGGTCCATGCTTGGGCAAGGCTTCTACCTTCCTCCGTCGCCCTTCGAGACGATCTTCCTCTCCACGGCGCATACTGAGTCTGAAGTCAGTCGGACGGTCAGGGCGGCTTCAATCGCGTTCAAGGAGTGTGCCTGATGGTGAGCGTCTTCACTGACGCCTGTCGTCGCAAGGAGACGGAGTACACTCCCGTGTGGTTCATGCGCCAAGCAGGAAGATACCTTCCGAGTTACCGTCGTCTAAAGGGAACACGAAACGTGCTGGATATCGCCAAGGACCCGGAGCTTGCTTCTGAGGCCGTTGTCAGCGCTGTCCACGAGCTCGGTGTCGACGCGGGGATAATATTCGCAGACATCATGCTGCCCCTCGAAGGCATGGGAGTCAAATTCAGAATCGAAGAGAACATTGGCCCCGTAGTCTCGAGCCCCATCCGCTCGCTTGAAGATGTTTCCGAACTCAGAGCCTTCGATTCCGAGCGCGACGCAGGTGATGTCTACGATGGGATAGAGGAAACTGTCAGAAAGCTCGACGGTACGCCATTGATCGGCTTTTCAGGGGCCCCCTTCACCCTGGCTGGCTACCTCATTGAGGGCTCCCCGGACAGGGAACTCCACAGGACCAAGGCGATGATGTACGGCGACCCTGACGTCTGGGAGGCTCTGATGAGGAAGTTGACGTCGATGACGAAATCATACCTACACGGCCAGATCGAACACGGAGTTGACGTAGTACAGATCTTCGACAGCTGGGTCGGATCCCTGTCCGCGGCAGACTATAGCCGCTACGTCCTACCCTACACCAGAGAGATAATCGAATCTGTAGGCAGGAATGTCCCGACCATTCACTTCTGCGCCAATTCAGGCTCATTAATCGAGAAGTTCAGGTCGACAAAGGCGGATGTTCTGAGTGTGGACTGGAGGATGGACATCGGCGACGTCTGGAGGAGGTGCAAGGAGAAGGTCGCAGTTCAGGGGAACCTCGACCCCGTCGTCGCGGCGGTCGGCGGAAAAGCGATGAAGAGAGAGACGGACGAGATCCTCCGACGGGCACGAAACCATAGGGGTCACATTTTCAGTCTGGGGCACGGAATCCTCAAGGAGACGGCTCCAGAGAACCTACGGGAAATCGTCAAGATTGTGCACAAAACGACTAGGCTTAGGCCCTAGAGTGGACGATGTGCGAAGTGACTGTCAATGGGCGCACCTGCGTGGTTCTGATGACCTACGGGTCTCCGGCGACACTTGACGACGTGCCAGGCTACCTGCGAAGAGTTCGGGGCGGACGCGAGCCAGACGAGGCGCTTGTCTCGGAGTTCCGACGCCGCTACCGCCTGATAGGCGGTTCTCCGTTGCTGCGAATAACGAGCGAGCAAGCCGAACGCCTGCAGCTAGAGTTGGATGGGCTCAAAGACGGGTGCTCGTACAATGTTGTTTCCGGGATGCGTTTCTCTCCGCCGTTAATCGCTGATGTCTTGAGGCAGGCGGCTCCCGAGGTAGGATGTGTGATTGGGATTATCATGTCGCCTCAGTTCTCTCCGATCATAATGGGAGGATATGTCCGAACACTGCAAGAGGCCGTCTCAGGCCTCCATCGCGACGGATTGGCTCTGAAGATGGCCGAGGACTGGCACCTTCAGCCATTCTTCCTCGAAGCTGTGGCACAAAGGGTCAGAGAGGCTCTCGCGCGCTTCCCCGGCGACGTCGGTGAGGAGGTTCCTGTATTATTTACCGCCCACAGCATGCCCAAACGAGTCATCGAAAAAGAACCGGACTACGTCAGGCAGTTGAAAGAGACGGCCGCGGCGGTCGCCGAGTTGGTTGGCTTGCAAGAAGGCCGCTGGCTTTTCTGCTATCAGAGTGCCGGCCACACACCTGAAGGATGGTTGAAGCCGGACTTCGCTGACGTGATGCCTGAGCTTCGCAATGCTGGTTACAATCACGTCTTGATAGCGCCAGTGCAATTCCTCGCAGACCACTTGGAAATCCTCTACGACATTGAGATTGGCGCCCGCCAACAGGCTGAGCTGGCGGGACTGAAGTTCGCCAGAATAGAGTCATTGAACACGTCACCCCTCTTGATCAAGGCCTTGACCGCAGTCGTCCAGCAAGCGCTCGCAAGAGCGCCTTGAGATCTGGGTGGAAATGAATCATGGTTTCAGTGCCCTGACGGTGTCTATTACTCCACGGGTCCAAATCCCCACCGACTTTTCAAATTCTGGTCTGTCTCATGTGATTTGCTTGCCCCGGCCGGGATTTAGACCTGTAATGGGTTCGAATCCTTCGGATCCTTCAATTTCGGGTCTGTCTCATGCGGATGTTTGCCCCGGCCGGGACTTGGGCATGGAAAACGGTGTTCAAGTCAAATGAGAACTGAAAGCTACCGTTAATCATTGATCCAATCCTATTCTTTTCATCAGCGCAAGGAACCTAGGTTCATTGCGGATGCTTTCGTAGATTGGTTCGCATTTGACGTGAATAATTTCCGCAGTACGTTCATCAGCGGCTTTCTGTAACCAGTCGATCGCCTGTTCACTGTCCCCTAATCCTAGGTAAACGAGTCCGATGTCGAATGCTGTGTCAGGAGGAGGGGGAATGAATGGGCTTTTGGGTGGAATCCTTCCTGACTGGCTCTTGAGTTCATCCAGGATCTTGGCAGCCTCCGTAATCCTTCCTGAAATCGCGTACGCATGCCCCAACCTCCCCATCCACGCTCGTGCTCCCTGTAGCTTCCCTGCCTCATGGAATGAATCGATGGCCTCGTCATACATCTTCTTCTCAACATACGCGTATCCGCGGTAGCCATAAGCACCCCCAAAGTTTGAGTTAATCTCCAGCGCCCTTTCAGCCGCCTCTATCGCCTTGTCATAATCACGGTTGAATAGATACTCCTCCGATGCCACGCAATGCACCCTCGGAGACAGGGGGTCGAACTCTTGAGCACGTTGCGCTTCGCCGATTGCCTCGTCGATGCGTCCGAGATGTCCGAGATACAAAGCGTACCAGGCGTGGCCTGACGCGTAACTTGGATTCAGCCTGACGGCGTTTGTGAATTCAAACCCAGCCTCCTCCCACTTCCATTCGTATTCTTGTCTAATCGCAGCGAGTGCCACGTGGGGCTCTGGGAGCTCCGCGTCTAGAGCAATTGCCTTTTGCGCGTATTCTATTGCTTTTGGATATGCAAACCTCGGCGAAACGTGACCATTTCTACCCATCAGGAGATAGGTATCTGCGAGGCCAGAGTACGCCGGGGCGAATTTCGAATCCCTCTTGATAGCCTGATCGAATTTATCGAGGGCATTGTTGAAGTCGTCAAGTGTACCTTTGTTCCAAAAGTATCTCCCCTGGAGATAAAGTGTATACGCTTCCGAGCTTTCCGCAGCTTTCCCTTGGAGCTTCCGCCTATCACCCGCGAATAGTTGAATCCTGAGAGCTTCCGCCACCTTATGTGCAATATCGCTCTGAATCGCAATTACATTCTTCAGTTTCCTATCATAGTCCTGAGACCACAGATGCTCGTCATTCTTAGCATCGATTAGCTGGACGGTGATGCGCAGGTCGTCACCGGCCTTTCTCACGCTCCCCTCGAGGATACTGCCGACGTTCAGTTCCCGAGCAATTTCGGTCATGCTTTTCTTGGTCCCCTTGTAACTCATGACGGAAGTTCGAGAAATGACCCTCAAATCCCCAATTCTGGACAAAGTGGAAATCATTTCGTCAGTCATGCCATCTGCAAAGTACTCGTCCGCAGAAGCGGGACTAATGTTCACGAAAGGAAGAACGGCCAACCGCCGACTCCTTTCGGTTTTTGTCGGCACCACTTCGGAGGGGTAGTTTTCTCTCAGTGAACCCAGACGATACACTTCGATTGGAATAGACACATTCTTGAGCTCGTGCTGTTCCAGTTTCGAGAATGTGTATGGAACCTTGTTCCGGACCTGGTCATAGACTTGTTGCGAGATGCAGACACCACCTCCCTCCGCCAGTGGTTCGATTCTAGATGCGATGTTCACGGCGTCTCCGTACACATCACCTCCTTCGTGAATTACGTCGCCGACATGGATTCCAATTCTCACTCGTATTGACTCGGGAGCACTTTCGTCGTATTTCTGAAGGACTTTGTCCACCTCTGCGGCGCACTCAGTGGCTGCCAGAGCACTCTCGAACTCGACAAGAAATGCATCTCCCATGGTTTTCACTTCCCGACCACCATACTTGACTAACATAGGCCGGATCAGTTCTCTGTATTTCTTCAGAAGGGCCATTGCATTTGGTTCGTTTGTTTGGGCCAACGCTGTATAGTTGACGATGTCAGTGAACATTATCGCGGCTAGTCTCCGCCCCGATTCGGCCAATGGAGTCCAAAAGTCTATCAAACAACCTGGGATTAAATCAGTTTAGGAGCGCCTCGAACGGTCATGGAGCTGATCAACCCTGGCGCTTGGGCTCTAGATGTTCAGATGAAAGCACGCATTAAGCTGTGAATGTAGGGTTCAAATCGTGCGGCCGCCGGGATTTCCATCCGGGTTCACTCTTTGGGAAGTTGATTGGCCCAAAGAGCTTGAAAACAGCTCTGATTGACCAAGTAGGCTCGAAATTGCCCCGGCCGGGCTTAGCACCAGCTAGTGAAATGCCCTGCTATCAAAGAGGTGCTTGTTAACCGAACTTTCAGCGCCCTCTGCACCCCACAGATCACTTACCCTCCCCAGCATTCCATCGTGATAGACACTCTTCGGATTGAGGGAAGCGCTGCGATAAGTCAGCGTCGGTTGCTTCTTGCTGGCTTAGATGTGAGTCGAATAACAACCCCTTCTCGTAATACGCCTGCTCCAAGCCCTTGGCGTTGAACAGCTCTTCGCAATTCCCACTTTGTGCGCTCAACCTTTTCATCCGAATCAACATCTCGTTTACCTCGAAGGGACCATCTGGGAGCGGTGGACTGCTGAAGGTAAATGAGTCTGAGAATAACCGAAGGACCTCTTTGCCGCAAGTGGGGCACTTGCCTTT
>JAPCJK010000061.1 GCA_027886975.1 Nitrososphaerota archaeon | reverse complement strand
TGTTTCCGCCGGACTCCACCGTCAAGGGAAGAAGTCTCCATCCTTCACGGCTTCGAGCATGCGTCAAGAGACTTGCCAATTTGACCAAATATGGCTCATCCGTTCCCTCTCTCCATTGCGCCACAGTCGAGCGGTGGACTTCTAGGTTGTTGGCAATCTTCTTTACCCCCTTTCCTTCCCTATGCAACTCAACGAATTTGCAGAATTTTTCCAACTGGGCGATTCCGGTGGATGTTGTTTGCACACCCCAGACACCTTCCTTCGCGAGGGCGATGACTTCTTCGGGGCCTCTTGAAATTACATCGACCAAAGCCGTTGGAATCTTCAGAGACACTTGCGCGACTCGGTGTTGACCCTGTTTGATTTCTAGGCCCAATCTCTTGAGCCAAGAGCTGACGGTACCTGGATCCACTCCTTCACCTTCGGCTATTCTCAGGATCGAAGCCCCATTTCGATACTTGTCCGCCCATCTTCTCGCATCATCCATTTTTGCCCTCTTGTATGGCCGATTCGACGTTTGGGAATTCTCCACCGATGTTGAACCAGATTGCGAGTCAGCTATCACAGTCAGAGTCAAATCGTGGATTGCTTATGAAGCACATCTGGTTGTGACCAGCGATGGCTGGGGACGTCCCTGAAACTAATGAGCTTGAACTACTGGCATTCGTTATGTACTGCCTGAAGATTCAGCAATCCTTATTTGTCTGTGCCGAGTCTTTGGAAACCATGTGTGACTGCTCCGAATACGAGTTCGAAGAGATGGCTCTTGAGAAAGAGGAGAAGGAGCCAGAAACGATAGCCGTCCCAGTGCAACTGGTCCGAGCGAAGAAGAAGTAACTTCTTCAGGCAAAGGCCGTTCGCGTGACCTGTGCGGGAATCGTTTTCTATCAGAGAATTCCTTGCATCTTAGATGGCCTTACTCCGCGTCGTCGAGGTCTTTCCTCCTCTTTTCCCTATTTCTCCCAAAGAACATGGTAGCATAGGCCTCGAAGAAAAGACCGAGAGGTTCGTCGAAGGAGTACGCAGTATTCGCGAACTGGCCGATGTCTTCCTTGTAGCGAGCGTGAAGAACCCTCAGTTGCTGAAACTCTCGACTATCGAGGCCGCGAGGTTACTTCGGGATCGCCTACGCGTAGAGGCCGCTCCTGTAATAGTGGTCCGCGACATGAACAGGCTTCAATTCCTTTCGAGTGTCCTGACTGGAATATCCCTGGATTTCGAGTGGATGATGATTGCATGGGGTGACAACTATTCTGTGAGCGCAGGCGCGTCCAACGTCCGTGACTTCTCAAGCCTAAGCGAGGCTATTCGGGAGGCAGGCTCGATCCGCAGCCGAGCAAGGGCCTCGACTCGGTTCTTCGCCCCGGTGGACATGGACCTATTGGGTCAAGAGAAGGGAGATGCGCTGGCAAAATCCAGGCTTAGAGCCGGGGCAGACTACCTCCTCGCCCAGCCCCCTAGCTTCGACTCGGAAACCCTCGACCGGCATGTGTCGAGACTTGAAAAATCGGGAATCAAGGATAAGGTGCTCCTCAACGTCTTCCCATTCAAAGACAGTAAAGACCTGGACTATTGCCAGAGGTACTTCGGTTGGAAGTTCCCAAAGCACTTCAGGGAGCTTGCGGCGTCGGGGGAGCCGGCCCTGTTCGAGGAAGAGAGGAACGTGGTGCGCCGACTACGCAAAGAGGGATTCCCTGGCTTGTACGTATCCACCCGAGGAAATCCATCCATCGCTAGAAGTCTGTTTTCGTAGCGAAAAGGGCACAACCGTTATATTTGCGCCTTCGGAGCGCCAGTGCGTTTCATGGCCAACGACAGGGCGATAGGCGGGGCGATTTTCGGAGGCAGCGTCATCGGAATTATCGTCTACATTCTCCTCATGTGGTACTGGCCGCTGCTGGTCCTCGAGATCACGGCCATCCTCGCGGTATTCATCCTACTCGCTATCCTTGCGTGGATAGGTTACACAATGGCTACGACCCCTCCACCGGAGCCCATCACCGACATTCCAGAAATGACCCCGGAGAAGGCCCCAGACAAGCCTGCCTCCGACATGACTCCGAAGAAAGAGTAAACCTCGTTAGAATCTCTTCAAGCGCCCAAGCAAAGAGCACGCCAAGTCTCTGAACCTCGAGTCAAGAGCGTATACTATGCCAAAGTAAACCGCCGCCCCCACTGCGACCACACCCACCAAGCGAATACCGTAGAGGATTGTGCCGAGCCCTTGTTGTACAACTGCTCCGGATAGCAGGTAGACCACCCCTCCCATTGCTGCAGCCGCGAGAACGTAGTACGCTACACTAATCCCCGGCATAATCTTAGCGTGATGCTTGACTCGCCTTGCCTTTACCAGCATGAATGCCAGCGTAGCAACCAGCTGGACCGCTGCCCAATATCCGACAGACGTGGAAATCGATAACCCTGCGGAAAACGAGTAGGATAGGACAGCGAACATCAACACCAGGTACGAAACCGCATAAACAATGTTGACGACAGGAACAAAGAGCAGGTTGCTCCTAAGGAGCTTTGCGAAACTGGGCCTCTCGCCGACGTCCGCCTTTTCGGTCCCGAGAAGGGTCTGGTCAATTATCCACGATATCGTTGCCAACACGAACATGGGCGCCATGATGGCCAGCCCAATCGCTCCAGGAAGGTATTTCGTTCCGAAAAGGAAAAGCAACGGTCCCGCCAGCACGAAGCACCCCACTGTCATCGGGAGGCCAAAGAATAGAGAAAACTCGACCGTAACCGAGGGGAGCCTTTCCCCGCCCCCTCGGAGGAGCATCGGGTAGAGCGAGAACGCCAAGGCCGAGGAATAGCCCACGACCGATGCGAGGATGAACGCGACTTGGTAGTATCCGACTATGGCAGGACCGAAGGCCACGGCCACGACAACGGTGTCGGCGACGGCCAGGACGGACGGGAGGTAACTCAACAAGGGCAGCCAGGCGAGCCTGGACCAGCGCCTGGTCTGGGCGAAGTCGAACTTCTCTGTTGCTGTGAGGCGGACGAAGTAGGTGCTCACTAGGGATTGGACGAGGTAGGCTGCCATCAGAGCTATGATCACCCCGTTTATCCCTAGTCTGTAGACGTACAGCGCTTCATAGGCGGCCAGGAGCTTCGCCACCTCGGAAATCACCAGAGAATAGCCGTACACCCCAGGCCTGAACCCTCCGACGAGCGAGTTGGCCACGGCGCTCCAATAGCTGAGCGGAACAAGGAGAGCTCCAAGAAGGAACGGGAGCACCGACGCGTTGATCCTCGGGTAGGTGACAAGGGTGAAGGCGAAGTAAAGCACAAGACCGAGACTGGACATCAGCCCGCCGGCGGCAAGAGCCGTCCGTCCGACCATCTTCCCCCTGGCCACGTCTCGCGTGGCCCAGTATGAGACCACGCCCACAGGGTAGGCGGAGAATGCGACCAGGGTTACGATCACTTCCCAGGTACCAAAACTCGGGGGGTCGAGCCACCTCGCCACCATCACCGTGAACAGAAGCCCGGTGGCCGCGCTGATAATCCTCCCAGTGAAAACCAGGAGGCCGGTCGAACGGAGTCCGTAGTTAATGGTCGGTCCTGACGTTTGCCCCAGAGCTTTTCCTTTCTCCTTTCAGTGTCTGCGTCCTCCTGTCGGCGTATTTTACCTCTCCCGGAGCCACCTCGCTCCTGCGGAAGCTTTTTTCCACTGACGGCGCACAGCGTGAAAGGTTGGGGGCTAGGATACTACACATCTGGAACACCGCAGGGGTCGCGAGCGTCATCGCGAAGTTCTGCGACAGGGAATTCGGCACGAAGAGTACGGTGATCACCCGCAGGGCTGCGGATAAGGTCGGGCTGACGACCTATGGCAGGACCTATGAAGACGGGCCCACGACCTTCTTCATCAGGGCCCTGTTGATGGCAAGGTCAGTCGACGTGGTCCATGTCCATTCCTTGGACCGAATAGTCCCATGGCTCAGGAGGCTCTACCACGGGAAGCCGCTGGTGATGCACTACCACGGCACTGACATTGAGGGAAGGTGGGAAGAAAAAGAAAACAGGTGGAAATCAGCAGATGCGATAGTCTGCTCCACCCAGAACCTTCTAGAGGGCGCTCCATCATCGGCGCTCCACATCCCAAATCCGGTCGACACCGACATCTTCCGCTCACTGGATGTCGATAGGGACCCCCGGTCTGCCCTCTCGTTCCGGTATGGAATGGATTCGGAGGCGGAACAACTGGCCGAAAGGCTCGGACTCAACCTGATTTGGTTTGATAGATGGGGCGTCCCACACCACAAGATGCCCGAGACGTTTTCGAGGTTCGCCTACTATGTTGACCTCCGAAGGCCACCTGGTCACCATGAGGCGCAGTCGGTTGGAAAGGCTGCACTCGAAGCTCTCGCTTGCGGGTGCCAAGTGATTGACTGGTCCGGAAAGACCTTGCAGGGGCTTCCCGACGAGAACAGGCCTGAGAACGTCGCCGCGAAATGGTACGAGCTCTATCGGGGCCTCATGAAATCCTAGGCAAATGCCGTTGTCTCCGCGAATATATCATGGTGCGTTGGGGCCTGGCAAAGGAAGTCTTTGCTGGTGAAGGCGGTATGAAGGACCTGGGCGTGGTGGTTGCCGTCAGAAACGAAGAGAAGTCGATCGGGAGGGTGCTTCACGCTCTTGACGAACAGAGCCTCAGGCCCGTAGAATTGGTCGTTGTCAACGACGGCTCGACTGACCAGACCCTTGCGGTACTGAAAATGAATTCTGAGGAAGTTCACTTCAAAACAACTGTAGTCACCCTTCCATTCCATTCGAAGAGCTTGGTGGGAAGGCCGGAGCTGGCCAGGGTTTTCAACTCCGGCCTCACAGTGCTGAGAGAAAGAAGTCCTCCCCTCGACTACGTTATGATTCTCGGTGGTGACCACGTCCTACCCCCTTACTACGTCGAGCGAATCATCGAAAGGATGGAAGAGGACGAGCGACTTGCCGTGGCATCGGGCTGGATAACCAACGAGCCGTTTTGGGAGAACGCGCCGAGAGGCTCAAGCATGGTAGTCCGGGCCGAGTTTTGGGAGCGCGCCGGAAAGATGCTCTACCCAGTAACCTATGGTTGGGAGAGCTGGGTCTATCTGAAGGCGATGCAGATGGGTTACCATACCAGGAGTTTCAAAGACATACCGACCAGCATCTCGAGACGGACGAACCTGACGAAGGGGGTCCTATACGGCAGGGCGATGTACGCGTTGGGATACGACTGGATCTATGCCGTTGGTAGAAGTTTCCTTGTCGCCAGGAAATCCCCGAGGGCGTCGGTTCAGATGCTCGCAGGGTATTTGGACCACAGGGGAGTAACTAGACTGGACGTCAGCTCTTACCTGGGGGCGGAGCAGAGGAGGATGATCCTGAGGCGTGCCTCCAAAATGTTGATCCATCCAAGCGGGTAAAATCTTTGCAGGCCCTCATGAGGCTCGAAGGTTGTCTCCATCGAGACATTCCAGAATCTTCCGGTGCAACCCTTTGTTTGAAGACGCCACGAAACTGAACCTGCTTTCCAAGTCCATCGAAGGTCGGAGTTCACTTCCTTCCGGGGCGCTCACCACCCCTCCAGCCTCGGTCGCAATGAGTTGGGCAGCCGCAAAGTCGACTGTCCTCATGCGTCCCCTTACGTCCACGAATGCGTCGGTTTTGCCCTCAGCCATAAGGCAGATCTCCAGCGCATTCGCCCCATAGTGGACCTGACGGCTGACGCGACCTATGAGCGGGAGGAGTCCCTCGAGTGTCTCCTCGCTCGCCCTGCTGATGTCTATCCCAACTACGGCCTTCGAAAGTTCGGTAGTCTTCGAGGTTCGGATCTTCTTCCCGTTCTTCTTTGCTCCGCCGCCCTTGGTCGCTGTGTACACTTCCCCGCTGACAAGGTTCCTAACAATGCCGAAGTAGATGTCCTTCAGAGACGCCCCGTTCGCGATAGCCACCGATGTACAATAGAACGGTATCCCTTTTTCGAAGTTGGACGATCCATCGATGGGGTCGACTACCGCCAAAACCCTCGCCTTCGAATCCCCTATTTCACCCGCCTCCTCGCTGAGCACTCTCACCCCTTCAATCCTGAAGAGCGCGTCAAGCAGTTCGTCTTCGGCCCTCTTGTCTGCGACAATCGTCCTGTCCCCCGAAGCTCCCACCCCCACTATCTGATCTCTGTTTCCTTGAACAGCCAGTGCCTCAACCGCAAATTGCACTTTTCCGGTCGCCTCGAGAAGGAGTTTCTCCCAATCGACCTCGGCGGGCTTCACCCGCTGACCACCTTTCGCCTTCGGATGACATCGAGAATCCTCTGGAGTGTTACATCCAGGTCGGAATCTGTCTCGACGACCTCAGATTTCTTCTCACCAAGCTCATCGTGGATCTCGGCAAGTGCGCTGTAATACCGCGTCCTGAAGAATTCTGTCATGTTCCGCTCTCTCTCGTCTTTGTCCCTCTGCCTGAGGTCGATCGTTTCGGCCCCTGCCTTGAGCAGGATATACAAGTCAGGCTTCATGGCTGGCTCCTGAAGTATGCGCCTGCATATTGTAAGCATGGCCGGGTAGGCTTCGCTCTTCTTCAATTCGAACCTGATTTTGGCATAGGCGAGGTCAGACAGTAGATATCCTTCTGAAACTATGTTTCTCGTCCCCCTCAATTTAGAGATGATGGAACTGTACACCATGGTGGCCCCAAGGAGACTGAAGTCCGCCGGTGTGTCGGCCCTGTCAGCTACCGGGACGTCTTTCGGAACTGCGTGGGCAGACTCCTGGAGCCTGAGCCATCCCTGTCTCTCCAGCCCCGTAGCGAGAGATGTCTTGCCTGTCCCCGAGAACCCCTCGAGGGCTATGAAGGGCATCTGCGCCCACCGCTTCCGCCAATGCGGATATAATGTGAACTGTCCACGGAGCGCCCGTCTAGGGCAGGGAAAGGAAAGCGGGAAGGTTGAACAGAACGAGGTAGACTAGGTAGACAACATAGCCAATGCCGAGATAGGCAACAGTCGGCACGCCATAGCTCACTTCGACAGAAGCGTCCTGCAATTTTTTCGCCTCTACTTCTTCGCGCGCCACATTTACGTCCCTATTCACTTCAGTCCTGACGCCGTCTGCAATTATCGCCTTGGGTATCCAGCGCTGTTCGCGAAGGAACTGCTGCATGGGAATTGTCCTCCCACCCCTGGCGTTTCCTACCGCATATTCGTATCCAATGTGCGAGAGCGCTACAAAGGCGCTAGCGAACAGGGGGGGCACCGGGGAGAGGGGGTACGGGTCGACGGCTACGAATGCTATCGCGATCGCGTCAGCTTGGCCAATCCCTCCGAAGAATGCGAAAGCCAGTGCTATCCCACCGATGAGGACTATCTTGACGATCAGGAATTCGAGGCTCTGTGTCGTCTCATGAGCGTAATAGGAATAGACGACGTATCCGGCCCCGACCAGTGCCGGTATCCAGACCAAGTCGCTGACCGCCCGCTCTTTGACATCCTGATAGGAAGCAATTGCGAAGGAGAGGGCAATTAGAAGCTGGGCGAACAACCCTCTCCCACTTCCTCATGACGGATATAAGCAACGGACGCGCAGAAACGGCCGGTCGCTACCTCTCGTCGACCTTCAGCCTTTGCCCAGAGAAGATGCTTTCTACTTTCTCCATGGTGTCGATGTCAGCTACCCCCTTGTCGGTCCTGATCCGTTTGATCCTGGGAAAGCGTAGGGCGTAGCCGCTGTCGTGTCTTTCGCTCAACTGGATGCTGTCGAATGCGACTTCCACTACGATTTCGGGCTTCACCTTCCGTCGGTACCCGAAGTCCTTGATCGTGATTTCTTTGAGCCTCCGCGTCATTTCTTCGATTTCCTTGTCCGTCAGACCGCTGTACGCTTTCCCTATCGTCTTGAGCTCGTCTCCGTCTCGGACTGCGAACGTGTAGTCGGATATTACCCCGGCCCTCTTGCCGTGGCCATACTCCGCTGCGACGATGACGGCGTCGATGGTGTCCAGCTCTTCCTTCAGTTTGACCCAACCGGAGCCCCTCCTTCCCATTGCGTAAACGCTGTCTGGGTCCTTCACCACCAGCCCCTCGTAGCCGAGCTCCCTGCTGCGCCTGAAGGCTGCGTTGATCTCTCCCTCGGTGCTCACATCAGCGGTCTCCGCCAGCCTAACTGTTGTCCCGCGCACGAGGCGCCTGAGAAGTGCCCGCCGATTCGATAGTGGCTGGTTAGTGGTCTCCTCTCCCCCAAACATCAGAATGTCGAACGCGAAATACGACACCGGCGCGTTCTTCGCGGCTTCCGCAAACTTCTCCATCCTCCTTAGCCTCCTTTGGAGCAACTGGAAGGGGAGGGGCCGCCCGTCGGAGAAAGGGACAATCTCGCCGTCCAATATACAATCGCCCTCGGAGCCTTTCATCGAGTCGACTATTTCGGGAAAGCTTGAAGTGATGTCTTCCAGCCTCCTTGAATAAACTCGCACCGAGCCGCCGGCCCTATGAACCTGGGCCCTCACCCCGTCGTACTTGTACTCCGCGTAGGCCGCCTTACCGAAATGCTCGGCTATCTCCCCGGCAGTAGCCAAGGGCTCCGCCAACATGAAGTTCACCGGCCGAAAGGGGCGAATCTTGATCCCGCTGACATCGCCCGCAGCAGCCTGCCGCGCAAGGAGGCCTATGTCCCCGAGTATCATATGCGCTCGGGCGGAATCGGCCTTGGTCAGGGAATAGGCGGCGGCGATTGCTTCCTCCAAAAGGCCCGATACCAAGCCGGTCCTCATCTCTCCCGTGAGTACCTTGACGACATATTTTCCCTCGACTGGGGTGGCTCTCAGTATCAGAGACTTCACGACCCCTCGTTTCGCTGCAGCCGACCCGTGCCCTTTCAAAGAACGGAGTCTTTGGAATGCTTCGTCCAAGTCGCCGAGGGTCAAGGGGTCCGAAAAGAGGGGTTGCTCTTTCTTCTCCTCAAGCAGCTCCTCCGCAACCTCTCCTAGGTCACCATGCCGGAGATACGACTTGGAGACTCCCTCCTGGGTGACCCCAGTCACCTCTCGCAGTACTTCGAGTAGTGTCGAGTAGCCCACCTGGGCCTCGTCCTTGCTCCCCCTCGCGGACGACCTGCCGGACGCTACCCGCGCCGCGATCTCGGCGTCCTCAGGTTTCAGTCCTTTGAGATACTCCGAGAGGGTCTCGACTTTCTGATTCTTGCTGGTCGTACTTCTGACCCTTTCAAGGGCTTCGGCCAAGCCGAGAAATGCTGCACTCTGCTTCATTGCCCTATCTTGATTGCCATCACCAAGGCCGCCTCTCCATCCTTGTAATAGGCCTCAAGGCGCCCGGAGACCTTGTATCCGAGCCTCTTGTACAATGTGATGGCCTCGACATTTGACACACGGACCTCGAGATAGCATTCGGTCGCTGTCTTCTTTGTCATCTCATCCTGCGAAACCTGCATCAGCATCGTCCCTACCCCTCTCCCCCTGTGCCCTTCGTTGACTGCCACTGAAACCACGTGCCCCTTCCTTGCAAGTCCGAGCCTGTGAAGATGCGAGAAGCCGTACTCGATGCGGGACATGATGTATCCGACGACGTGTCCATCTGTCTCCGCGACAAGAAATGTCTCGGGGAACTCCGCAAGGATCTCATAATAGAAGTAGTCGGAGTAGTGCTCCGGGAGGGTTTCAGAGTTGATGTCGATGACCGCGGGGATATCCTCCCTCTCGGCCCGCCTTATCTGGTAGTCCCCGACCTTGGCGACTATCGCCTTCTGCAACTTCTTCTGGGGACTCTTCGTGGTTTGGTTAAAGCTTGCTGAATGCAGGGACAGCTTATTATCGGAAGTCCGCCGGCCCGTCCGCTGTTGTCAAGTGAGCCAACCGGACTAGACCAGATAGTCGCTAGGAAGTTCGCTGTGAAGGGTTCCTTCGCACTCCCCGGCGGTGAGTCGGAGTACCAGGTGGCCTATGACAACGGGTCGAAGCAGAAATTCGTGGAGCTCGAGGCCGAACTCACCGCGAAGGGCTTCAGGCCTGAAATGACGGGGACCAAGGATGACTGCGTCTTGACGGTGAGGAAGTGGGGGGGAATCCCCGCGCCGGCCTCAAGGATTCCGGTTCTGTTAGCCCTCTTCACCCTCGCCTCTCTGGTGGTGTTTTCACTCCTGCAGCGGCTTGTCTATGCACAATTGATTCCATCATTTCCGGGCTACTTGGTCTTCTTCGGTTTCGGTGTCACGGTGGGGGTTTTGTTGGGGGCGCATGAAGTCGGCCAGACGTATGTAGCTTCGAGGAAAAGAGCAGGGCACGCTAACAGTTACCTCTTGCCTTGGATCCCATTCCTCCCTCCGTTCATCGCGTCCCTCGGTTTCGTCAGCACGCAGCGCGAATCGGCACTTAACAGAGACAATCTGTTTGACACAGTCATCGCGGGTCCCCTCGCCGTTCTCGTCCTGGCTGTGGTCCTCTACTCGGTCGGTGAACTGACTGCGGTCCAATCGGCCATAGCCTTCAAGGCGAGCCAGGTCGCAGTCTCGATTAACTCCAATGCCATCCAGGTGGCCATCGATACGGCACTGGGCCCGATCCTCCCCAAGGTCGCCGAGGGTCATCTGTTGCTTTCGCCAATCTCCGACGCAGCCACGGTAGGTTTCATACTCGCGTTCATCGGCCTCCTCCCGATGGCGTCCTTCGACGGTGGGTTCCTCTCCAACCTCGCCTGGGGCCCACGAACCGCCAGGGTCGCGACCTACCTGAGCGTGCTTACCCTGCTTGTGGTCGACATGGGGGCCGCGAACTACTGGGCCATCGCGATCGTAGCGCTCCTGCTGGCCGGGAGGCCCTTCAGGCTCAAACTGCTCGACGAAGTTTCAGGACTTTCATCTTCCAGGCGCTGGGTCTATCTAATCGCCTTGGCCGCAGCATTCCTAGCCCTTCCGTTCCCACACGATCTGGCGACCCTGCCGCTAGGCTGATTCGACAAGACACTCGGGCGCCCTTGGCACTACATTCAGCTTCCCCGAGCGGCCGACTTTGTTGAGCATTCTCCCCACCGCCTCTCCCGAGCCCTTCGCGGTGGTCAACCCCAGCTTGGACCCAGCGTAGGTCTCAGGCATCCCAGATAGCAACATGATGTCGTACTCTTCCTTGAGCTTGCTCAGATAGAAGACCTCCTCGATCCCGTCGACGTACTTGTCCCTCCTCCTTTCTCCTTCACCGGACAGCCTACCAGTAACGAGCATCTCAAGGGCCGTCGAGCCTATTCCTTCGGAACACTCGGCTATCAGCAGAACCGAGCCCGTCCTCCTGAGCCCAGGAAGCACGTTCCAGATCCCCCTTATCGCGGCGGAAAGCGTGTCGTCGAATCCTCTCCCCCCTGCGCCGACTATCATTCCCCTTGTCTGCTGCACCGACGTTTTAGCAAAGGAGTTCTTGATTGCGTCGAATGGCGCGTCCTCCATGACCGTACGGAGCTTGCCTCCACGGGAGACGGCGGTAAGAAAATGCGCGTCGGCGATGCCTCCGGCGATTTTTTCGATCTCCGAGTAGGCCTCAGTCTTTTGGAACGGCTCTGGCTCCATCCCCTTGCGGGCCCGTGCTGCGGCGCTATGGGATCTGGCGACCCAGTTGAGGCACGACTGTACTCTGGCGTCGACGATTCCAAAGAGGGGATCGGGCTTTGCCGTTCCCAGGATTAGTTTGGATCCTTGCTGCAAGAGCTGCGGCGCGTAGACAGGTCCTTTCTCATCACCAGAGGGGAGCGGCGGAGGAAGTGTCGCGACTTTCCCCTTCAACTCAGGGACTGAGACTTCGATTCGTTTCGGCGCAGCCGAGAAGAAGTCCAAAGCCTGGGACTCCCCCAACGCCGGCGCAATGCTGCGCAGAAGCTCAAAGGTCGTGGGAGCGAAGTCCGTGATGAAGATCGCCGAGGCACTCCTTGCCAGCTCGCCCACCCTTTCAACATCGGGAGGCCCCCCATCGGGTCCGGAATCGACCACCGCACCCAGATTCTCGGCTTGAATAGTCACGAGCGTCTCGACTCCACCAAAAGGTATCCAGATTTCTGGCAAACATCACCTTGGCAACAACCTCATTTTATAAGCTCGAATTTTGTTCAGGCGCCGTGGCTTGGAAGAAACGGAGGAGCAGGCTCAGCGACCTGGCTGAAGGGCTGTTGAAAGCCGGTGCCCTGCAGTTTGGGACCTTCACACTCCCCGATGGCAGGGATAGCGCGTACTATGTCAACCTCAGAGGCATCCCGAGCTATCCGGGCCTCTTTGGTTTGGTGGTGGATTCAGTCGTCGACACGGTCTCAAAGAAGGCGGCGAAGGCCAATGCGCTATGCGGGGTGCCGCTAATGGGCCTGACGATCGCGTCTCCGGTCGCGGTCGCCTTGAAGAAGCCCCTGGTCTACACTAGGATGTCCAAACAGGCCAACGAGCGACTAGTCGAAGGGGAGGTCAGGCCAGGATGGAACGTGGTGGTCCTAACCGACATCGCAACCTCGGGCAAGTCGATATTATCAGCTGCCGAAGCCATCGAAGACGAAGGGGGCAAGGTCAGCCAGGCAGTGGTCTTGATTGATAGGATGGAAGGTGCTCGGGAAAAGCTGAGCAAGAAGGGGATCGCTCTGCACGCAGTCACCGACATGATAGAGCTTGCGGACGCGCTCTACTCGATGGAAATGATAAGCAAAGACAACCTAAAGGCGATTACAAAATCCGTTGGGAGCCGCTAGTAAATCATCAGGTTCTTTTCTTCTAAAGTAATGTGAAGGTTATTCACGGCTCTATAGACTTCGCTTTCCTTCTTTGCACCAGTGCAGACGAGTTTGCCCGAGGCGAACAGCAGAATTACCGTCTTCGGGTCGGCCATCCTGTGAATCAGGCCAGGGAACTGTTCGGGCTCGTACATCGACTTCGGGAGGGTCCTGGCGGCCTCTTCAAGATGGACCTTGCCTCCGAGGCTTGCCGACGCCACGATGTTCTGGATTTCCACGACGGCTTCGTTCTTTATCGGTATCTTGCCCTTCTTCAGCTGTCTGACTACCTCTTCCACTGCCTTCCTTGCCTGTTC
>JAPCJK010000060.1 GCA_027886975.1 Nitrososphaerota archaeon | reverse complement strand
TGGCCGACTCCGTACTGGTTCTTCGACATAGGGGCGGGCTCCTTGCTCGTCCTTCTCGGTGCGGTTGACGCTGGCCTCGCAGCTGCGTTCACTGGTGTGTTCGACGTCCAAGGAATCAAGGATCTCCTAGGCATCCCAGCTTACTTCCACCCGGTGGGCGTAATCTCGATAGGACGCGGTGCGGAGGATGTCAAGTCTCCGTCACTAAAGCGAGGGAGACGCAAGTGGGCCGAAGTGGTCCATTATGACAGATGGTGAAAGGCGATCCGATTAACCCAGAATCCTAGGTTCTGTTAACTTGATTGTTGAGAGTTCTCGGTGTTAAGCGTCGGTTGATTACGACTTCGCAGGGTAATGAACCACTCTCCCCAAACCCTTGCGAACAATCTCGACCAAATTTTCCCTACTCCAATGTATGATAACGTGTAGATTCCTCCGCTCAATATCCAGCCTAGAGTCGGCCCCGGCGGCGATAAAATGAAGCTTAGGATGAACCCTGCCACAAACCAGGCAACCAGAACCAAGAACACTCCTGTTGCAAGCATGGCTATCCCCATGATGATTAGCCACCGGCGCGAATGCTTTGGGAGTTCCGAATTGGGCATCAGGTGTTTCCTCCTTCAGTCTTGTCGCCTGGATGAATTATTTCTTCGGGTTTTCTGGATTCTGGGCATTTTCTTCTTGAGTCACAAGTCCATTTGCATGAGAGGAGACTTCCACCCGAACCAATCGCCATCAGAAATCACATAGGTGCTGAACATGACCTTGGATTCTGAATCTAGTTGTCTGGTATCGATAAGAGACGAAATTACCAGGGTTCGAGGGTTTGCTTCTCTATGGACTTGGGTAGTCGACAGAACTCCCGCGTTCGTCTTTCTTAGAATTCGCATGGATTAGGGATGGCCTAATTGGGCACTTGCTTAACCTTATTTGCCCTCCGTTCTATACTGTGGGTATCATGACATTGGATGAGAAGGTCAGATTCGGGATGGTTGCCTTGGGCGGAGCGAGTTTTGTGCTCGCGACGTTAGGCGTCCACCTGAGCCCGCTAGAAGTAATTGGCGGGATGGGAACGACTTAGAGGGGCAAGCTAGAGTCGGGCAATGGCCCGGCTAGCTTGTCATCCCCTTTATCTCTAGCACGAGCGAATCGAATTTGCTTAACAATTCCACTTGGTCAAATTTCCACTTCTTGTGTTCTTGATCGTACAGACTCGGTGTAATTGAGAATCTAAGTGCGTTAGCTTGATCCATGAAATGCCAAGTAGCCTTCTGCCGAACCGACGAAGTGGCATCCTTGATGAATGTTAACGCTTCAGTCATCGTTTCTGTCGGGAAGGCGATCTGGGCAAAATAATTCTGTCCTCCTGCCTCAAACCAGACGAACGGCAGTTGGTTTACTTTCGCCATCACCTGCATTCTCTCAGTCTCGGTCACGCCGCTGACCATCAACTCGAGCCACATGTACCGGTGTCTCCGGTGCAGGGCTCTCTCTAACTTCGGGTCGTATCGCGTTCCTGTCCAATTGACCATGTAGCCTTTGATCAGCCCGCCTCCAATGAGGTGCTTGCGATGGTGCCAAGTCAGGGTCTTGTAGTTCACCTTGAGTTTGTCTCCAATTTCAATCAATGAAGCGTTAGGGTCAATCTGGAGTTGCTTGATCATGTTCAGATCAATCGGGTCAATCTTGCCCTTGGTAGAAGGAGTGTAAGATAGAGAGCCAGGTTCCACCTTAGGTTTTGACGCCCAGTCGTACTGCCAAGAGTCATGCTCAAAGTCGTAGATTTCCGAGCGCATCGGGACCACCCTAACCCAGTCGAAAGAAACCGCTTGGATTGAGCTGAACACTCCTCGTTGTTTGAGCGCGTGCATGAATCGAATCCAATCGTTCGCATGTTCCTGGGGAACGCTCGCTTGGATCGAATAGAGGTCGTCTGGGAGGGTCTTGGCGAAGCTGGTCAGGTAGCACAGTTCACTCATTGCCATCAACACCGCATCCCCATATGGCCTGAAAGTCTCGGAAAATTCGGCGAGTGCGACTACCCTTCTCATACCCAACCTTTCGTGATTGGGAACTGCTTGCACTGTGTATCCCTTCTTCAGCAGTCTTTCCTTGTACCAATACCTCGCAGTTTCCTTGTGAACTCCGAGTTCCCTTGCTATCTGGGTAATCTGGGGACCTTCCTTCGTAATCAGTTTGACAAGCGCGGCAATCTTGGAATTGGTGTCTGATGTGCTGGCAGGAGGGACGGCCGGGCGTTCAGTTCGGGCGTTCGGCTCTAGAACCATCTGTTCTCCCGCGCCGATACGGATTGACCGTCTATTATGCCAGATGGGTAACTGCTACTCAATGGATTAGCATTCGGGAATGCCATCAATTCCGGCTTTGCACTTTTAAATATTCCATAGCCTGGCAAGCATGAATTCCATGGAACCTTACGAGGCCTCCGCATGAAGCCTGACCTAAAGTCAAAGCAGGCTAGACTCGCCGCACTGTTGCAGGAACGCGGTCCCAGAATCACGGAGATTGCCAGGAAGCTTGACGAAAGTCCGGAGACGGTCAGGTACTGGTTCAAGCACAACATACTCGGCCGGGCGGGGGTCGTGTACCAAGCAGTTCCAAACTACGAGGGGCTTGGGTTCAAGAGGATACGCGCCGTCATAGACTTCGACAACGAGTACCTGCCTCACGCGAAGGACATTCTCGTCTCGATGAACAACCTCTGCTACCTGACCAACTATTTCCGGACCTTTCCAAGTGGATACTACGTCATTCAGCTGGCCGTGCCCTCCGGGTTCGAGCGCCACTACGCCCGACTTCTCGCGGACCTGCAGGAGGTCGGCATCTTCCGTCTCCTGGAACTCGACCAACTAGACTGGGTCCGAGTGTCGCCGATGAAAGCGAAGTATTTCGATTTCAGCGCCGGCCGGTGGGACTTCGATTGGTCGGCCATAGTCAACGAGAAGAAGAGAGTCGGGTCTAAGCTAGGTCCAAGGGGTCCGGTCGAGTACGACTACGAGGACCTTCGCATACTCGACAGGCTGCAGGTGGACGGCACCAAATCGCTGGGCAAGATCTCTCGGGAGCTGAAGATGTCTTACCAGCAGGTCTACAATCACTTTGGCCATGTCACCGAAAGGGGGCACGTCTCTCTCTACAGGATATTGTGGCCGGGCACGGGGCCCAAGAGCCAGGAAGAACTGAGGGCGTGGCAACAGCACCACGCCACAATGGGGCTCGAGTTCATTGTGAGGAACTCCAGTGAGTCTGAGATGCGCGAGATCCTGGCTGAGATGGAGCGATTGCCCTTCATCTGGAGCACGGGTGTCGGCGAGGGAACTTTACACTCGTCTTTCGTCATCCCACTCGAGTATTATTCAGAAGCGTTTCAGTATCTTGCACAGGTACTTCTCGATTCGAGGGGGAGGACCGAGTACTACATCGGGGATCAGGCCAACTCGCTAACTTTTACAGTCCCGATACGCCTCTACGACAAGGAAGCCGAAGCTTGGACAGAAAGTGTCGACAACGCCCTTGCCAGGTTCAAGAACCTGGTGCTGACCCTCAAAGGCCGATAGATTCGGACGAGTACTCCTGCGACTACGACCATGTACCTACGATACTGCACTTCAACGTTCGTCAACATCATTTCCTTCCTGCTACGATTTTTTCTCTGGAGTCGTGTAGAGATAGATCTTGCCGATGACCTTCTCCCCGGCCTTGACTGCGTGGGCCGAGGATGGGGCGTTGGACTCCGCGATCTCGTTGATTAGGGTGTGCACGTGCCTCGATCTGAGGTAGATGAGCCTGGCATGCAGGTCGTCCCTCATCACCCCCTTTCTTCTGAATGCGGGCTCTACGTAGAGAGAGTGGGACCTCGCCACGCTGCCGGTGATGGACATCCAAGCCATCCCAACTATCTTGCTTCCGACCTTTACCACGAAGCACTTGTCGCCGTTCTTCAGTGCGATGCGGACCCACCTAGGGTTTGTATCAGGCTGGGTGCTGGCCATGAAGCGCTCGATTTCTTCCGCGTCCTGGTCGATGCTTACGCGGTGCCTGAAAGTGTGTTCGAGGGTAGCATTGTCTACATCGAGCTGCCAGATGTTCCAGAGCTCCCTGGGGAGGTCTCCGGCGTCGACCTCCGAGAAGACATAGCTTGACGGCTTCAGGCCGAAGAATTCATCGAAGACATCCCTAGAACTTGCGAAGATGGTCCCGGTCGCTTCGATTCGGTCGTAGATGAAGAGGCCGTTCTTCTTTCCCTGCTGGTCGGTCGAGACGAAGACCTCCCCCCCGGCTTCGAGGGATTCCTTTGCTTCATGGGGGATAATCGGGTCGAAGAAGGACAGCCCCTTCGGAAGGCCTGCGACCTGCTCGACAGAGGTCACCTTCGAGACTCGGACTCCAGGACGATTAATGGTAGACACTGTTCACCAATCCAAGATCGTGAATTCCTTCGTGAGGCTCTCTTCCCCGAGGATATTCCCGATGACAAGCTGGAGGGTGTCTCCCCTGCGTTCGACTTCGACGACTTCGTCGTCCCTAAGAGCGTCCCGCACGAGGTAATCGAACTGGACCTTGCGGTCAGTCTGATGGCCGAACCTCCTGATCCGCTCCCTTTCGATCTGCTCGTAGGCGTACATGAACTCGTACAGAGACCTGTAGATCTGGTGCTCCATGTTCTCTTCGATGTTAAACTCGAGGTCTGCCCTGTCCTTCCCGCCTATGGTAATCCCCTGGAGGCCCTCCAGGTCAGCCCAGTAGATCGTCCCATCGGGAGCCAGTAAAGCGTCCTTGTCCAGCCAAACGTCGTAAAAGTCAAGCCCGCTGTAGGTCCCGTTGCCGTTGTCGCACATGGACCTGACGAAGAGGGTGAGGATGGCGACCCCGCTCTTGACGAAATTCTTCAGGAACCCCATGGCCTTCTCGTTGGTGTCGATGTGGAAGAAGTCGAAGAGCTCCCCGGTGTCGTCCCCGATGGTCCAGTCCGAGTGGAAGTAGATCCTAACGTTGGAGGGGACGAGCCTCGTCTCCTGGACCATCTCCTGCTTGAAGCGCCGGTACCAATAGACCTGCGCGAGCTCCTTTTGTAGGGCTTCGGGGAGTTTCACTATCTTCACCAAAGGTGCGACCCTGAAGCCATGGATGGAAGTCCCGCTAGGGTCGGCCATCTCGGCGGCCTTCATGGCTATGGTGGCGAACTCGAGTCCCTGGGAGCCGTAGGGGCACCCCCTCGACCAGAGCTCCCCCGTGAGGTACCTCGGGAGCTTCGACTCGTTGCGAGCCGCATCGAGGAGCCTTTCTTTGATCGTGCTGTTCTTGAGGAGCCCTGATACCTCCTCCTTCCTGAAGAGCTGCCGGCTGAAGGGGCTGGTCGTGGACCCTATCCCCTTGACTGAAAAGTAGAATTCGGTCCCATCTATGGATGCACAAGGGTTCCTGCTTACGACGCTCCTGTTGTCGTCAATCAGGAGTTCGCGAGTCCCGGTTGGGGGGACCTCAGAGAATGGTCTCACGGTATCGGGGAGGTAGAGCTTCTCGAACTCTGGGAGATTGAACGTCCTGAAGTGCCTGCTGGTAATGGTGCCCGCTCCTTCGTAGACGTCGAGGGTGATAGGGACCCCTCTCAGCTTGATGGCCTCGGGCTTTGCGATTTCGATGGTCATTGGGCCATAACCCCTGTCACTGTGGCCCTCCGCAGTATGGGCATCTGTCGACTGTGGTTGGTATCTGGGTCCCACAATACTTGCAGTGCGTCTTGGCTACTTCTCTTATCACTACCTGCTCTGGAGGCTTCGAGCCCATGTCCACGGTGGACCCCCATGCCGGAGGGGGAGATGGGGGCGTATACGGGACTGGGGGATGCTTGGGAAGTGACCCTCTGCGCTTTTTCATGGACCGGGCGACAAACACCGCGACCACAATCACGATCAGGAAGATCGCCACCACTACGATGTAGACAATGTTCTCCCCCAGGATGAGGCCGATGTCCAACGGAGGCGCGGAAGCTGTCGCGAGGGGGTAGCTTGTGGAGGTCACGTACAAGTCGTCGGTGTAGGTGAAGCTACCAGAAACTCCTTGGTATTCGCCGTTGTCCTGCTCGACGTAATGGTAGCCGACTATGTAACCCGTGACGGGGTCGAAGTACTCATCCGATGTGTAGGATGCGCTGAAGACGCCATAGACGTCGTTCCTCTGGTACTGGCCTTTCCCTTCGGCTTTGATCGCGTGCACATATCTCCCCTCGCTTGGCAGTTGGAAGCTGAAGTTCTTCGAGACGACGGTGAACTGGGTGTTCAGGACGAAAAACTGTTCCCCGACGTGGAGGGAGGTGTTCATGAAGAACCAAACGTAGATGGGCTTCGAGTAGCCGACTTGGTTGTCGGTACCGTTGACGTAGACGCGGCTGCTTGGCGACCAGGTGTAGCTTCCCGATTTCGAGCCAGTGGTAGTGTTTCCCTGATTGTTGTTGAACTGGTAAGAGTAGCTGTAGGAGGAAGCGGCTTGGTTCCCTGTCACTGAATTCGTCTGCTCCATCCCGGTAGTCACGGTCTGTTCGGTGTACCCCTCGTAGGAGCCTTGGCCGTTGTTCACCACGACCGTTTCTGAGTAATTGAAGCTGTCACCCTGATGCGGGGAGTAGGCAGATACAAGGTGGATTGGGGCGGCAAGGGCGAAAAGCAGCAAAAGCAGTGCCAGTCCAAGCTTCTTCAACCGGCGAACCCCCCGACGCCATGGTAGTGAGCGGGGTGGAACCCCCCGATGGCAGTGAAAGGGTGGTAGTATGTGTGGGCGATTATGATAGGGTGATACCAGATGAACATGCCAGGCCGCGGCAGGTAGGTGAACTGCACCGGCGTAGGCGCCATGGGGGCCGTGGAGTCAATTTCCTTCACTATCTCGTTCCTGACTCCATGAATCATCCTGACCGCCAGTGCGACCTGCTCGGACCGCTCGAGGCCGGGGGAATAGGCGGAAAGAAGGGTGACCGCCTTCTCCATTAGGTCGAGGACTTCGTGGGCCTCGAAGACGGGGATTGAGGCGAGTATTCCGGCGGCAACCAGCGGATATCCGAGGTAATTCCTCAGCTGTTCCTCGATGTATTTCAGCTTCTGCTGGACCTCGTCGACCCCGAGTTCTCCAATGGCGAGATAGGCGGAGGCTATCTCGGTGTCTTCCGACTTCATGTACCCCCAGGAATTAAAAAGGGAGGAGAACCCCTCGAACTTGGTGCTCAGCTGGTCGTAGGGGACGTTCATCACAGCGAGTATGGAGGCGGCCTCGAAAGAAGTGGTGACCTGCCTGAACTGTTCGAAGTGGTCGAGTGGGTAGGTGCCGTCGAACCTTCTCCCCGCCATCATCGTGGCCGCGACCCCGGCCGAGATGTCACTGGGGACCGACTGTTTCTTCAGCTGCTTGTCCAAGTCTACCAGAACCGACTTCAGGCCCGCGATATCTTGGGTGCTGAAGGATGTCATTATTTCTGCGGCCATCAGTTTGTTTGGGACCGAGGACTTGAAGTCCTGCAGTGCGTCGTAGGCCTGGGTGAACCTTTCTCCTATCGCGTTGGGGTCGCCCTGGAGCTTCCCAAGGCCGATGGCGGTCCCCCAAAGCAGGGACTGGATTTCACGGAGGCTGTGCGAGATCTCGTCCGCGTCATCGGGGTCTAGTTCCTTGTCGCGCTCCAGGCCCTTTGCTTCGGGAACAGCCGGCCTGATGAGGTTCGCGTACCAGGTCGCCCTGTCACCTATGGACCTGAACTCATCGTAGGTGGTCTTGAGCTCGGCAAGGAAGTCGGAGAACGCCTCATCGTCGACCCGATAGTCCCTGACTGCAAGGTCGTTCAGAATGATAGTACCCAAACCGGTCAGGGAGACGTACATCCCCCCGTATGGGACCGTCCGGTCCAGGGCAGACTTCTCCTCAATCAAAGCGCTTACGTTGGCCTCCAAAGCCTCGATTTCCGTATCCTTCGCTGAGACTTGCGCGGCCTCTTCCTTTAGCTCCTGCCTCTCCTCCTCCCCTTGATGGTGGAATATGGAGAACGCCTGAGCCTGGCCGAGGCGGCTCTGCAGAGCGTCTTCCTCTCCCTTCTCGTTCTGGATTTTTTCCACCAGCTGGGAGAGCTTCGAGACCTTGTTGGCGGCCTTGTCGCGGTCCTCCTGCGTCGACGCCTGGATGTAGCCGTTGCCGACCAAGTATTCGAAATCAGATTGGGGGATGGAGGCTATGTCTGCGGCGCGATCGTTCACCTGGGACATGAATGTTCGCGCCTCGCCGCACTTCAAGGTCAGCCCAGAATTGCACCGTGGCGCGTCACTTAAGCGATTTGCTGTGGCTACGGGGACATGCAACCCCTTCCGAAATATGACTCCGAATTCAAATCACGTCGGTTTCTTCGGCTAGGAAATGTCTGGGGTGTGGGATTCGAACGCTCATTACCTGATCTTGGAAAAGGTTGTTCGCCCAGATTCAATAATGAATGCGTTTGATCGAAGATCAGTCCCCACCAAGTTTCCAAAGCTTGAATCCAGTTGATGCAATCCAAACTACCCGAACAAAGCCAACAGTTATGCTAACGATTTCCTTGAAAATCCAACACGGGAAGAGCAAGCCATCAGGAGCACCCATTCCTGGCGTCTTAAGGCAGGTAATGAGATTTATCCGAGAGTTCGTGGAAGCAACTCTATGCGAAATCTAACATTCTAGGTTCGGCAGGCCTCGAATGTGCACATCGACACTTTTGCCTTCGCCGCGTGAGACGCCAGAGCGTTAGGAGTCGTCTAAAATCTCCCGCTGAATAGGACCGACCCGTAGTCAGCCAGAGAAATGCTGCCATTGAATGACTCGCCCTGGGCATACTGGGGACTCATGGGAAAGTTGATTGCAAGTCGCGTGCTAGTTCCAGCTTTCAGTGCGACTGAGGGAAGATAAGCGGTGTTGTAGGTAGTTCCACCAAATGTGATTGAAGCGCTGTTCAATACTGTCGACGCGCTTGCAGAGCCCGTGTTGCTGAGGTAGACCACGCAGACCAATGTGGCAGTCCCATTGCTCCCCGCACAGTTGTCTTCCGCAACAGATACTTCAGCTCCTTGGTTGAGAGTGACCGCCTTGGTTGAGAGTGAGCCATTCGCGAAGAGAGTGACGTAAACTAGACCCGCGCCTACCAGGATTCCAGCAACGAACACTGTTCCGAGTTTCCTCGTGATGGCCTTCCTCAAGGTCGTCGTTGAAGCTTCTGATCTTTTCAAAACCCGGCAGTGAATGGGCGTCGTCATGGATTTAGTTCTATTGAGAAGAACGCCGAGTTCGAACTGGCGTCTTTCGGAATGAGTAGCCGACCATGACGAGGCCGACTGGCATGATTAGAAGCGACGGCCAGATTGGTGGCAATGCCACGATGCAGGCCGTGCCATACGGAATGAATGCGTTGGCGTTGGCACATCTCCAGGCATTGATTAGAGGAATGGCAAAGATGAAGAGACTAAGCGAAGTGATTATGACGCCGGCCAGGAACAGGAGCCTGTCCAACGGCTCTTGGTTTCGGTTCCAACTTATACGAGTAATCAGGGAGGACTGAGAATAGACACGAACGATGAAGAGGATTCCCAGCCATTATGGCGGAAACCTAGTACCTCCCATGGTCAGGTCCGATAATTTAGTCTGGGAATTTTCTAAATTTCTGGCGTCGTCGATAAATACCATGATGGCAAATATTCCATGGGAAATTGTCCAAGAACTTCGTGGAATCTTGCCTCTCTGGCTCCAGGCGTAGAAGCAAACGCGCGTCCGTCTTGTTGATCCCTCTCCTTCTGCTGCCAAACTTCCTGTTCTTAATCCCACTTGACATGCCAGCGTCCGCCGCTTCTCCGGACCATGTTTCCAAAGGCATCCCCCTCCCTCCCGGCAAAGTCACCAACCTAGCGGGCAAGACTTCCCCCCAGCCGTCGTGCCCTGCTCTCAAGCCCAGTGAGGCCCTGACTACGGTGGTCGCTTGGTCCGCTACGCTCAACATCCCAATGTCCATCTTCGGCGGGAGGCCCTCTGGTCAGGTCTCGACTCAGACCTATGCGGTCTCATCCAACGGCACGTTCTCAGCTTCAGATGCTTCGGGCAACAACTTCGCGTTAGCTCCGCTGGCAGGCCTCCCCTCTGGGGCCCTGTCTGTCTCCCTAGCGGCCAACTCCACCGAGGCCCTGCAGAGGTTCCTCGTCACGACCGACAGCACGACCGTCGCCGACGTCACTGTATCTTACTCGGTACTCACATCGTCCTGCCACCCCGCAGGCCTCAGGATTGAAATCTTGGGAACCGCCAACTGGAGCCGTCAAACCGGCACCGTCTCAATCCCCTTCAAGACCCAGCCAACCTTCCCGCCCGTCAAGAGAACCTCCGCCAACGCCTCCGCTCCCTACAACCCCACCAGGGCCCTGTTCAGCCACGGCTCCGGGCCCGCCCTGGCGTTCGATTGGTCCGACAGCAAGAAGCTCAGCCCCACCTACGACGAGGCGACAAACTCCGTCGACTACCAAGTGGGCGACAATGTCAACATCGACCCGGTCGTGACCGCCGCCATCTCGAGGTCCCCCATCGCGACGAAGGCCGACTACGAGGGCTTCACGTGTTACGCCAGCGGCAGGTTCTGGGCCTTCTTCAACGACATCAACAATGAGGGGTACGTCTCAAGTGCCGACTTCGCCGCCTGGAATGCCGAAACAATCATCCCGACTGCAGGCACGGCCGGGATCTTCACATTCTACTGCTCTGGCAATTCCGTGTACTATGCTGCCGCGGGCCAAAACAACGCCGCGGCCGTCTACTTCGACAAAGGCACGATGAACCCCGACGGCACGATCCTGTGGGGGACCGAAGGGAACTTCGCGACGACTGGGACTGTGATCAGGGGCATCTCCACCACCCTCGACTCGACTGGAAAGTGGTGGGTGGCCTTCGGGTCGTCTGAAACCTACCTCAGCGTGGAGGCATGGGTCTGCGCCACCCCGAGCGCCTGCACGTGGACCCTGAACACCAGCTTCCCCTACGGAGACGGGTCCTACGTCCCCTACGCAGAAATCGTCCCCTTGTCTTCCGGCAGGATGGCCATTGTAATCAGCGAGGGCCCCAACACCATGGGGCTCCTTGGGCTCACTGTTTTCAGCGGCTTCGGCTCCGGGTGGGGCGGCAGGACCTACGTCGGCGCTGGAACCTACAGACTGGACGCCAGCGCCTGCGTCTCAATCGGGGACACGGTGGAGTGCGGGGTCAACAGCGGAGATACTGGCATAGGCTACATTACTGGCTTCTACAACGGGGGATTTCCTTATTGGGGGAATTTCAGGCAGCTGTTGGCCTGCTCGTCGTCAGCAGATTGTTACGCCTCTATCAGCACAGATGGAAAATCCTCGCTCGCGATCACCTTCGCCAACTCGGCCACCACGGTCGGCTACTTCCAGTCCTCGGATTCGGGCTCCACGTGGGGCCCTGAAATCGATTTTTCGACCACTGAAGCCAATCCCGTCTACGTTTCGTCGGCGACATTCATGGGGAATTACATCCTGGCCGCATGGACAGCCGGTACCACCTCGCCGTACAACATACGCGTCGCCGAGGCCCCCACGTCGTTCACCCCGACCCCAACTCCGCCTTGGGGCCAGCCCGGCCTGTCCCCGTACGAGTCCTACGTCAACAATGCCGTGGTGTATGTTTCAATGGGCAACGGGCTCCTCTCAATCAAGCAACCCACATTCGCGCTCCCCGGGCGGGGCCTCTCGGTCGCTCCTGCGCTGTTCTACAACGAGCCCGGGTCGTTCAGGCCCAGCGGCGTCTCACCGTACCAAACCGACAACTTCACCTTGGCGAACCTCGGCCTGGGCTGGTCGCTCAACTTCCCCTGGCTGGGACCCTACGCGGTACACCTCCCCGACGGCCAACAGTACCCCTACGCATGGAATGGGAACGACATGCAGGTCCACGGCCCGCTAGACTTCGAGCTCACCTCGACCACTGGAGGGGGCGTCTGCCCGTGTACTCTGACCGTGCCTTCGGGCGTTCAGTTCGCCTTCAACGCGGCCAAGCTACTTGTCAGTGAAAGCGACCCCGTGGGCAATACGATTTCATTCAGCTATGGCACTAATGGAATGCTTTCTTTCATCACTGACACCATCCGCAGGCAGATTTCCTTCGGATACAACTCGAACAACCTGCTCACCAGCATGACCGCTCCCGGTGGCAGGACCTGGAGCTTCGCCTACGTGGGCAATCGGATCCAGAGCGTGAAGGATCCTGTGGGGAGGTCCACGTTCTTCGCTTACGCGGGATATGCCGGCGGAGGCTGGCTTGCCAACGAGGTGGATTACCCGACTGCAGGCGGGAGGGTCACCGTCGCGTATGGGAACGCGGCCTCGCCCGGAGGGGTCAGCTACCTAGTGATCACAAGGAACACGTACCCTTCCAACCTGCAGTTCTCTCAGTCGGACAGCTTCTACCCCACCACTCTCAACGGAGCCTTCGTCGGGAATACCATGCTGGAGGGGGACGGGAACGGCGTCGTGCAAGGATACATCGTGAATTCGTTCTTCCCCGCGACGGGCGTGGAGAAGACGTCGTATGAGAACGCCGCCGGGGCCGTGTTCCGGGTCGTAGAAAACGACTTCACAGGCAGCCGCCTCACCACAACGAAGACCGAGGACCTGAACGGTAACGTCCTGGCGCAGTCGTCGTCCAAATACGACAGCTGGGGGAATGTGATCTACTTCGACAACAACGTGGGGCAGCAATCGTGGCTTTCGTACGCCAACACCGAAACCTCCAAGACATTCGGCACATCAGGGTGCTCCGTCTCCGGATTCTATTATTACGCGATCTCGGTCAATATTCACAACAGGCTCATCGGTGCTTGCGACTTCCAGAATGGCTCGTCCTCCCCACAGCAGGAGGCCTTCAATGAGTACGACGGCTACGGCCAGCTCATTGAGACGAAGACCTCTCACAACGGAGGATGGTTGTACGCCGACGTCAGTCACGACGCCTACGGGAACGTCCTTTCAGCGAAGGATGCGAATGGCAACTACGTCTACTTCAGCTATGCGTCGATCTACGGCAGCGCCTACCTCACCCAACAAAGCCGGACGGTCGGACCCCAAGTAATTACGACCGCGTTCGCCTACGACCTCAATACCGGTTTCTTGACTAGCACGACTGACCCCAACGGCCAGACGTCCGGCTTCACCTACGACGCGATGGGGCGCACGCTCACCCAAACCTCTCCGCCGGTCAACTTTGTCAGCTCGGTGG
>JAPCJK010000006.1 GCA_027886975.1 Nitrososphaerota archaeon | reverse complement strand
TGGAGGCAAGCCGTTTGACGATCACTTTCTCACTGGCCATCTTCTTGGCTCCGCGAGCCAGGTTGATGCTGATGATGGCCGGCAGCAGCTGGGGAGTCAGGCCGACAGCGAGTGCCAGGGAGAAGAGAAGGGAGTCCAACACCGGACGGGCGAAGTAGACGTTGATGGCGAAGGTTGCGACCACAAGCACGAGCGTGACCTCCATGAGGAGATACCCGAACCGCCGGACGCCCTGCTCGAATTCTGTTTCAGGAGGCCTTAGCTTCAACCGGTCAGAAATCTTGCCGAACTCGGTTCCAGGCCCGGTTGCCGCGACGACCGCCTGGGCGTTGCCGCTGACCACGTTCGTCCCCATGAAGAGGCTGTTCGTCCGCTGGCTGAGTGGTGTCTCCGGCGGCAGGACGCCGACCGTCTTCTCTGCGGGGAAGGTCTCTCCCGTCAAGGACGCTTCGTTTACGAAGAGGTCCTTCGATTCCAGGACCAGGCAGTCTCCCGGAATCAGGTCCCCAGCGTTGAGCAGCACGACGTCTCCGGGCACGATCCCCTCGACAGGAATCTCCTTCTGACCTCCGTCGCGAAGCACGCTCGCTTTTGTCTGCACGACCGCCAAGAGCTTCTCTACGGCGTTGGTCGCGCCCCTCTCCTGCCAGAATCCAAGCATGCTGCTCGCGAAGATGATCACCAGTATGATAGACGCATTCAGTATGTCGCCGAGGTAGAGTGAAACACTCGCAGCAAAGATCAGGATGATAGTGAGTGGGCTCTTGAACTGGACGAGCAGAAGCGCAAGTGCACTCGTTTTCTTCTTGGACGTTAGAAGGTTCGGACCATACTGCTTGAGTCGCCTTCCGACTTCGTCGTCAGTCAGGCCTTTTTCCGTTGTCTGAAGTCGCTGAAGAAGCTCAGAAGCAGGAGCGTCCCAATAGGATTGCTTACCTTGGCTGTCTTCTTTGCTCAGAGAAATCTACCCATCGTAGGACATCGATGTGCGGTCGCTACCTTACGACTGGAACAGAACTGCCGCGTAGTGAGTACACCCTTGGAGACGCAAACTCAGAGAGGGTTCTTAAAACTGCTTGGGCTCCACCGGCAAATCCTACCACCGACCGAGCATTCGTCGGGCCTGATTCCTTCACTAAGGGCGCCTCGAACTCTCATTCCCTGGCCAAGCTTGATGGGCAGATCTTCCTGAATTCACAGGCCCTGCACTTGTTCGGGTTGGACGTGGGCTGAGCCGTTCTTTGGTTTAGCCAGTAGCCTCGTGTCACGCTCAAGATTCTGATTGCTTCGTCTCTCCGATAGGGGAATGAATGGGGCACTAGATGGCCGTCGGCTTTTGAGGCGAGCGTGTTCAGGTTCTTATCTGAAATCAACGCACTTGTCAAAGCGTCGAGGAACTGGCTCTTCTGCTGTTCCGACATCGGCGCCTCCCTGCGCAACTTCACCACCACCAACTTGAGGTCCCTGCAATCGAAACCCACCTGGTCCAGCAACAGGCCGTAGATCGTCGTCTGAGCGCGTTGGCCGTCGTAGAGGATGGACGCGTCCCTGCGGATTGTCTTCAGCTCGACGACGTGGGTCGGCCTTCCCTTCTGAAAGATCACAGCGTCTGGCACCCCGACCAATACCAACCCTTCTGCCTCGGCGGCGAGGGGAAAGGATGCGACGACCAGCCTCCTCGTCTCTATGTCTTCCAGAAGCGTCTTCTGGGTTGTGGCCTCCATCGCGAGCAGTTCTTCGTGGAGTACGTCGCCCTCCGACTTCTCTTCAGTCTCTATCTCGCCGTGGATGTAGCTCTGGTCAAGTTTCATTTCGCAGAAGTATTGAGTGCCGATGGACGAAGCCGATACAGCGCTGACTCCATGTCGGTACTCATTCTCCTTAAGCAGTGATGGGATTGACTCCAGATTCTTCTTCCAGGCCTTAGTCATGACTTGGGTCTGGATGCGTTGGATTCTGCCTGTAAATTAAATCTGAGGACCCGACCCGCGGCACCTCCCTTTAGCCGGTTCGATGTGTTTGCTTGAGGTTGGTGGGAATTCCGACTTCTTTGCAAGTGAAGGCAAAAACGTTGCAGGTAGTCAGATTCGGGCGTTGAAAGCCGAGCTCTGGTCGCAACTTACGGCTCCTGGAGATCGCCAGGGAATTTGCAGATCATTTTGGTCGGATATCTGGCGATTGCGGATTGTCTTGTCGATTTCATCCTAACTTAGAACGGTTCGTAAGGGCATTCAGCGAGTCTTCGAAGACTGCAAAACCCGCATCCAGCAGCGGGTCTTCGATGGTGAGAGGAGCCATGAACCTGAGGACGTTGCCGAAGTGGCCGCAGGTGTGCATTAGAAGCCCGCGGCGAAGCATTTCCGTCCTCAGGTCGGAAGCGAGCTTTGTGGCGGGAGTCCTTGAGTTCTTGTCGTTCACCAGCTCTATGCCGACCATGAAGCCCTTCCCTCTGACTTCGCCTACCATGGGGTTTCCTTCACAGATTTCCTCGAACCTTTTCTTTACAACTTCGCCGTCTTTCCTGACCCTCTCTAGGACGCCTGTCGACCCCAGGAACTTGAGGACGGCGTTCCCCGCCGCAATGCCGAGGGCGTTTCCTCGATAGGTCCCCAGGTGGAACCCCGAAGGCAGGTCGTCATACTCGGGTCTGTAAGCTATCATTGAAAGGGGAACACCGCCTCCTATGCTTTTCGAGATGCAGACGATGTCGGGGTCGATCCTTGCCCATTCGGATGCCCACATCTTGCCCGTCCTTCCGACGCCCGTCTGGATTTCGTCGACGATCAGAGGGATGGAGTGCTTCTGCGCCACTTCGGCGAGCATTGGCAGGAAGTCGTCCGGGGGGACTATGTAACCCCCCTCACCTTGAATGGGTTCCACGATAATCCCGGCAAGGGGGCCGACCCCCGAGTGACTGTCTTTGATCATGTACTCAAGGTAGTCTATCACCGCGCCGCTCTCTTCCCCTTCCTTCGACTTGAAAGGAAACCTGTACCGGTAGGGATAGGGTATGTGGTAGGTCTCGTACGCCGGAACTCCCGCGTAGTCCCTGTAATGATAGTCGGCGGTGGCGCCCACGATGGCGCCGTGTATCCCGTGGTAGGCTCCCCCGAAGGCGACTATCGCCTTTCTGCCCGTGACCTTCCTCGCTAGGCTCACTCCTGCCTCGCATGCGTCGGCTCCCGTTACTGTGAAAAGCACCTTGGCGTCGTTTCTTAGGTCGCCAGGAAGGGTGCCAACCAGGCCCTCGACGAATTCTAACCTAGCTTCGAAAGGGAGGTCGATGCTATGGATTATCTGCTCCATCTGCCTTTTGATCGCTTCGACGACGACTGGATGAGCGTGACCCAAGTTCTGGACGCAGACGCCGATGTACCAGTCCACGTAGACATTCCCGTCGACGTCCTTTACCGTCGAGCCTCTTGCCTGCTCGATGGCTATGGGAAAGTAGTTAGAGTAGACTCTGGACTGGGTTTCGAAACGGGACTGCCTTTCGTAGGCCTTCCTGGATTTCGGCCCCGGAATCTCCGTAAGAATGAGGGGGGCCCGTTGGAAGCTGAGTTGAGCCAGGTTCGCCAATCGACCTTCGCGAAGGCAACATCTGATTAAAGGCTTGCGCGGCTAAGGGAAGGGGATTCCTTTCCTCGCTTCCTCAGTCTGCTTGGCGAAGGCCTCCGCCTCCTCCTTCGTGTCCTCAAGGAACTCCAAGTACTTCTTGACACTGAAGGACTCGTAAGGATAGACCTTGTACCTGTAGGTGCCGTCGAAGACTTCCTTCCTTATCTCCTCCAGCTCACTGTCTGTCACCGTCTCCCATTCGAGACGGTCAGCGGGTTGAAGGAGAACAGGATTCTTCCTGAAAACCGGGTTTCTTTGCTTCAAGTCATAAATGGGAATAGACCTGCCGAGCAGCTGATAGCCCCCTGGCGACTCAATGGGGTAGATCGCCACGATGGGCCCTCCAATACCGAAGGCCCCCTCCGGCGTCCAGGGGCGCGTCGGGTTGTACTTGGGAGCCGTGAGGTAGGCGCGCGGGTCGAGTGGTGTCATGAAGGCGAGGCCCGGCCAGAAGCCCAGCATGGCGACCCAATACTGAGTCGACTCTATCAGACCGATGGTCTGTTCCACTGTGAGGCCATTGTACTTCGCGACATACTCCAGGTTGTGGCCGTTAACGATATTCGGCGCATCAGTCCGGATCAGCTTCGCGTACCTTGCGATGAACTCGGTCGTGTATTTGTCTCTGTAGGCGACCGGGAGCCTCAGGAGCCGCGAGGGTATCACGAGGTCCCCGATGCTCCTTATTCCTCCCTCTATCTCCTTCAGTTTCGCGACCAGCTCTCGTACTCCGATCTTCAACGAATCGAAGTGGACCACGAGGGACCTCATCGCTGGAACCGTCTCGATCACCCCGGGAATCTTCCTGGCCTGCTCTCCGAGGGCCATGGCGCGAAGGTTGTAGAAGAAGTCGGTGCTCATGTCCCCTATCTCTACGAGGATGTACTCGTCCCCCGAGAAACGGTAGGTGACGCTCGGTCTCTCGTTTGTTCCAGGGACTGCCTCGATCAGAGACTCGGATTCCACTTGCACGGGCGTGTCAGTTCCCGCGCCGTTCCGATATATGTGTTGAACCGAGTCGTCAGGCGATGTTCTTGATCGACGTCACTTCGACTCCATGCTCCTTGAGCTCCCCTCGGATCGCCCGAAGGGAGTCCGCCGCGTTCCTCGTGTCGCCGTGGACGCAGATACTCTTCGCCTCGATCTCTATCTCTGTTCCTTCCGTCGTCCTAACCTTTCCTGTGTCCAGGAACCTGATCACCTTTTCCGCCGTGCTCATCGGGTCCAGCTGGTGGGCGAACTGCTCTCTTCTGACGACCAGGCTCCCGTCGGGGGAGTAGTCCATGTCGACGTACATCTCTCCCACGACCTTCACGCCCAGGGACGAGGCCACTTCGGCAGATTTGTTTGGAACAGGCATGAACCAGTAGAGGTTCTTGTCCAGGTCGAGGATTGCCCCGGCGGCTGAGCGAGTGAGATCCTCGTTCTTCATCAGCACCGTATAAAATGCACCATGAGGCTTGACATGTTGGAGCTTCATTCCTTGAGTCTCCAAGAATGCCTTGAGCGCGCCCGTCTGGTAAAGCAGGTATGCCCTCGCCTCCTCGGTCGTGATTTTCATTTCTCTCCTGCCGAAGCCCATCAAGTCAGGCAGAGCCGGATGAGAACCGACTCCTACTCCATTCTGTTTGGCGAGCGCAACCGTCCTTCCCATGGTCACGGGATCCCCGCCGTGGAAACCGCAACCCACGTTGGCCGAGGTGATGTATGGCATCACAGCCTCGTCATTGCCGACCTTGAAATTCCCGAAGCTCTCCCCCATGTCGCAGTTGATGTCTATTTTTTTCGGCAACTAGGTACCGGATTCAGAAAAGGTCTTGAATATTATTTAAGCTGCATGAAGGCAACCGTCATCCAGAGCGCTTTCTGCCAAGCCTCTCCTTCTTCGAGTACTGTGCAATTACGCCAATCCGTTCGAGTTTCTCGAGCTGGCTCCCGGTGAAACCCACAGAAAGCAAAACCTCTCGGGTGTGTTGCCCTAGGCGAGGCGGGCGGGATGTTGCGTTCGGGGAAGGAATCCCCGAAAAACGCATCGGAATCCGTGGGACGCTAAGAAGACGCCCTGCTGGCCCTTCGACCTTTTGGAACAACGATAGAGGTTCCGCCTGGACATCGTTCAGGACGTCCCGGGCGTTCTGGAGAAGAGAGACTGGGACGTCAGAATCAGTCAGCTTACTCTCCCACCAAGCCGCATCATGCCCGCGCAGTGCCGACTCGAGCAATCCATGCAACCTTTCCCGATTCTTGACTCTTCCAACGTTCGTCATATACCTTGGGTCGACGGCCCATTCCCCGTGGCCCAGGCAAATGCAGAGCCTTGCGAACTGCCTGTCGTTGGATACCCCGATGAAGATTCCATCACTCCTGGCGGTCGCAAAATAACCGTAGGGGCTGAAGGCAGGGTGTTCCGTCCCGTAGGCGCCTGGAAGCCGTCCCGTCAACTGGTAGGAAAGAAGATGATAGCCGAAGAGGAAGACTCCGTTTTCAAGCAACGACGTCGATATGCGACTTCCTTTCTTCGTTCTATCCCGGTCCATGAGGGCGGTCACTATGCCGAGGGCGGTCCAAACGCCAGAACTAACGTCGAGAATCGAGACTCCTATTCGGGCGGGCGCCTGCCTCGGATGCCCGGTCACCGAGAGGAGTCCAGTCCTTGCCTGCAGGAGTGCGTCATATCCTGCCCGGAATCCGTCCGGTCCCTTCCCCCCGTATCCCGAAATCGAAGCGTATACGAGCCTGTCATTAATCGACGTCATTGCACTCCACCCCACCCCGAGCCTGTCCGCCACGCCCGGGCGATAATTTTCGACGAGGACGTCCGCGCGCCGCACCAATTTCTCGACGACTTCCTTCGCCCTTGGTTCCCCAAGGTTCAGGGCAACGGACTTTTTTGACGAGTTTATTGCAATGAAGTAGGCAGAATCCCCTCCAACGACCGGTGCCATCTGCCTAGCATCGTCCCCGCCGTCAGGTCGTTCCACCTTCCACACGGCAGCGCCCAGGCTCGAGAGGACATGGGTGGCGACGGGGCCTGAAACGTTGGTCGTAAAGTCCAGGACCGTGATTCCATCCAACGGTCCATCCCCTGTCAATTTCGGAGCCTTTCTCCCCGGCGGCACTAGTACGACCTGGGGAGCCCGAGGACGCTCTGCGCTATATACGCGAGGACAAGGTTCTGAGGAACCGGGGCGACCCTGTAAAGTCGGGCCTCCCTGAATTTCCTTTCGATGTGGTTCGCAGTCGCCAGGCCGGACCCTCCATACACGTCCATCGCGACGTTCGCCGCCTGCCATGAGCATTCGGAAGCCAGGTACTTTGAGATGTTGGCGAGCTCCCCCACGGATTTGTCTTCGGCCCCATCGTCGTACATCTCAGCCGCGCTCCACCTGACCTTCTCCGCCGCAATCATCTTCGCGTAGGTATCCGCTATCGGGAACTGGACCCCCTGGTTGCTCCCGATCTTTCTGTCAAAGACGACCCTGGTGTTGGCATAGGCCACGCTCTTCTGTATGAACCACCGGGCATCTCCTATGCATTCCGAGGCGAGCAGTATCCTTTCCGGGTTGAGCACCCCGAGAATGTACCTGAATCCTTGGCCCTCCTCGCCTATCAGGTTCTCTTCGGGGACTTCAAGACCATCAATGAACACCTCGTATGTCTGACTGTTGAACATGGTCTCTATCTTGCGGATGTCCAGCCCCTTCGAGGCTTTCACTTCAACAAGGAACAGGGAGATGCCCTCGGTCTTTCTCGCAGCGTCCTTCAGGGGAGTTGTCCTGGCGGCAAGGACGGCCAGGTCCGTATGCTCGAGCCTTGAAATGAAGATCTTGTGTCCGCGGATCAGATACTTGCCGTTCTTTTTCACCGCCGAAGTCTTGATTTTTGTTGACTCTGACCCCGCTTCCGGCTCGGTCAGTGCGAAGGTCTGTAGCCTCAGCTTGCCGCTGGCCAGGCCAGGCAGGTACCTTTCCTTCCAACTTTCCGAGGCGAACCTGGCCACCATGAAGGAAAGATAGTATTGACCATGGAAGGGCTGGGCGTTCCCTCCTGCGGCGTTTATCTCCTCCAGAACGAGTGAGGCTTCCCGCAAGCCGTATCCAGCTCCTCCGTATTCCTTCGGGATTGGAAGGGCGGCCATGCCCAACCTCCCCATTTCGGCGACGAATTCATCGGGGTAATTCCCCTCCTTATCGAGGCGGTGCCAGTAGCTCTCTCCGAACTTGCTGGCCAGCCCTTCTATGGTGGAGACTATCAGCCTCTGGTCGTCGTTAAGTCGTTCTCTTCTTGCCCCAGACAACCTTCCTCTTCCTCACCATGAACGACCTCGAAAACTCGATGACCTTGGCCCCGTGCTGGTTGAGCCCCCAGCATGCAATCACGACGATCCCGAGGCCAGGCTGGCTCGACGAGGGCCGCACGCTCACCACTTCGCACCGGGCGTAGAGTGTGTCTCCCGGGAATACCGGCTTGAGGAACTTCACCTTGTCGATTCCGAGCATGAAACCATTCACGCTGGTGACGTCTACTAGGAGTCCGGCCACAAGCCCGAGGGTGAAGAAACCGTTGACTACCATCCTGCCTTCAAACGGCTTCCCCGGAAAGTATCTCTTCGCGTAGTCCGCGTTGAAATGAATCTGGTTGCTGTTGTTGGTCAGAAGGGTGAACCAGATGTTGTCAGTCTCGGTTATCGTCCTTCCGACTTTGCCTTCGAGCTTCTGACCCTTCCGAAAGTCTTCGAAATGCTTGCCGCTATCCTCCGGCGTCGTCATTGCCTACTTCAGATGCCGCCTTGGGCCATGCTTTAAGTCAAGGGTGGGAAACGCTTTCCGCCTTGCGCAGGAGCCAGCTCTTTGTGCCTGGCAACATGGAAAGGATGATCCAGAAATCGAGACTCCTCGGCGCGGACTCGATCATTCTCGACCTCGAGGACGCGGTCCCAGCAGGACAGAAGGAGAAAGCCCGGGCTCTGGTCAGTAAATCGGTTTCCGAAGTCGAGTGGGGAAGGAGGGAGCTGTGCGTAAGGATCAACTCGCCTTCATCGCGCCAGGGTAGAGCCGACATTGCGCGACTTGGTTCGCTCGACAGGCTGGACACTTTTGTCATCCCCAAAGCCGAAGGCGACCTTTCGACCATCCACAGGTCCACGGGCAAACGCCTGATTCCGATCATAGAAACAGCGAAGGGCCTCTCAGGGATAGACCTGGTGACGGGCTCGGGAGGCGTCGATGCCGTCGCCTATGGAGCGGCCGATTTCTCCCTGTCAGTCGCTGGCTCGGTTTCTGAGTATCTCGACAATGTCTACGTGAAGACGAAGATCGTGGTGGCCGCCAGGTCCACCGGCATCGACCCCATTGACAACGTCTTTTTTGACCTTAAGGACATGTCGGGTTTCGAGAAGAGCGCCAGGCAGGCTCGTGCCCTCGGCTTCTCTGGGAAGCAGGTCGTACACCCTTCACAGATCAGAACCGCCAACAGGGTCTTCTCTCCATCCAGAGAGGAGTTGAAATGGGCCAGAAAGGTCCTCGGAGCCTACAACAAAAGTAGCCGCAGTGGAAAAGGAGCCATCGCTCTTGAGGGGGCGTTGGTCGACGAGGTCCACCGAAAGTTGGCGAAGCGGATGCTCGATGATTCTTCCACGGCGGACTAATCAGGTCAGCCCAGGTTCACCACTATGAACTTCAGGTCGGTCAGTTCCGCAATGGCGTAGCTTACCCCTTCTCTCCCCATGCCACTCATCTTCACGCCCCCGAATGGTGCGTTGTCCCACCTCAGAGTGGTCCGGTCGTTGATCAATACCGCCCCTGCCTTGATCTCCTTGGCCAGCTTGATTCCCTTCGCCAGGTCTGAGGTGTAAATCGACGCCTGCAGACCGTAGGTGGTGCTGTTGGCGGCATCGACGAATTCCTCTTCCTTCGACGCCTTCATCACCGCAGCGACGGGGCCGAACACCTCGCTGTTAGCTATCTTCATGTCGCCCTCGACCTCGTCGAGCACGGTGGGTGCGAAGTAATTCCCTCTCGAGTACTCTTCGGAAACAAGCCTGTTCCCGCCCTTCCTTGCGACCGCTCCCTTGGACTTCGCATCTTCTACGAGGCCCTCGATCTTGTCCAGGCTCTTGCGGCTGATTACAGGGCCGACGTTTGTGGTCTGTTCCAGAGGATTGCCGACCTTCAGGCCGGCCACGGCCTGGTCGAAGCTTGCCATGAACTTGCTCCTCAACTTCTCTGAGAGGATGATCCTCCTTGTCGCCGTGCAGACCTGACCTGAAAACGTGAATGTGCTCGAGACCGCGGAGCTGACCGCCGCCTCCAGATTCGCGTCGTCGAGGACGATCATCGGGTTGTGTCCCCCCAGCTCGAGAATGACCTTCTTGTTTGTCCTGGCAGCCTTCTGGGAAATCTCCTTGCCGGTCTCGCTCCCTCCTGTGAAGCTTATCGCGTTCACCTTCTCGCTGATGACGATTTCATCCCCGACTGTTTCTCCCGGGCCGACGACGATATTGAGAACCCCGTCGGGAAGGCCTGCCTGTTCGAACAGTTTTGCAATCATGAGGGCGGGGAGTGGTCCTTCGCTAGGCGGCTTCGCGACGACGGAGTTTCCCGCTGCGATGGCGGGCGCGACCTTGTGCATCAAGAGGTTCAGCGGGAAGTTGAACGGAGAAATCGCACCGACGACTCCGACAGGCTCCCTGATGGTGAAGGCGAGCCTGTTCTGGTTGCCCGGCGGGAAGGGCTGCGAGTCCAGCGGGATCGTCTGCCCTGTAATCCTCTTGGCCTCCTCTGCCGCAAAGGTCAGAACAAGGACTGCCCTGGCTGTCTCCACCGCCGCGTCGGCAACAGGCTTGCCAACGTTCTTTGCTATGGTCTCGACCATCTCCTGAGAATTCTGTTCGAGCATCGACGCTACCTTGAGGAGAATCCTCGAACGCTCGTGCGCAGGGAGTTTCGCAGCGACTCGCGCTGCCTCCGACGCGGCGTCGATCGCTTTCCTCGCGTCTTCTCTCGAGGCCTTTGGAATCCGGGCAAGGACCTCCTGGTTCGCAGGGTTCACGACGTCCAGGGTAGCGGCGTCTTCTGAGTCCACCCATCTTCCGCCGATGAACATCTGTGAAGGTACCTTCACGATGGGTTTTGGGAAACGTCTGTCCTTATTTGTCTTGCCCGGAAACTCACTAGTCTTATTAGTGGTGTGTCCTTCGCCCGACGAATGAAATTCGGACTTGTCTATTCCTTCCAGGTTCCTCCGGGTTCAGGCGTCACCCATGCCCAGCTCTGGAAAGATGCCCTGAGAGAGGCAGAGCTCGCGGAGAAGCTGGGATATGATTCGATCTCCCTCGTCGAACACCACTTCTTGGAGGATGGGATGAACCCCTCCCTCCTAGTCAGCGCGGCGGCCATCGCTGCGAGAACGGAACACGTTAGAATCGGGACGTCCTGCTACCTGCTCCCCCTTCACCACCCGATCGAAACCGCAGAGAACGCCGCCGTCCTGGACAACATCTCGAACGGGAGGCTCTTCCTCGGGGTAGCAGCGGCATACCGAGACGAGGAATTCAACGGCTTCGGGATAACGAGGGAGGAGAGAGGACCGAGGATGGACGAGTACCTGGAGATTCTGAACGAGGCCTGGACCAAGGACTCGTTCTCGTTCAAGGGGAGGTTCTATTCGTGCGATAATATCTCGGTGACCCCCAAGCCCGTACAGCGGCCGATTCCCATGTGGTTCGGGGCGTCAGGGGAGGCCGGTCTCAGGAGGGCAGCGGCTTTGGGCCTGCCGCTCGTCGGCTCAAACAGGCATCACATTTCCGAGCTCGAGGGATACTATGCCATTTACCGCGGATTCCTGGCAAAGTACGGGAAGAGTGTAGATGTCGTCCCGATATTGAGAAATGTGTATGTCGCCGAGTCCGATGAGAAAGCGGTGGAGGAGTCTGCCGACTCAATGATGGCGGTGCTCGCGGGCATGTACGGGAAGTGGGCCAAGTGGAGGCCGATGGTCGATGACAAGGGCAGGACCCCGGACGACCCCGCCTTCAGTTCGTTCGAATCGCACAGAGAGAAGGTCATCGTCGGCAGCAGCAGGACCGCAGTGGAGCAGGTCGAGATGTATTCGAAACGTCTTGGTGTCAACAACATCCTGTGCTGGACGGCCCTGCCGGGAATGCCGCACGACCAGGTCGAGAATTCCATCACCCTTTTCGCCCGGGACGTTATGCCATCATTCAGCTGACGAGTGGTTTATCTAACTAAGTAAGGCCCGCGATTGCATTGACGATTCAGGGCACCCAAGCGCCTTCTCTGGAGGTCCTGAAGGGGGGCGTTGAGGCAACTGTCCAAGATTATCCTGGGCGTCTAGGCTACTGGGATATCGGCATCCCGCCATCCGGTCCCCTGGACGACTACAGTTTCAGGCTCGCCAATCGGCTGGTAGGAAACCGGCCTGGCGACGCTGCACTCGAGGTGGCTGCTGGACTGTTTTCCATGAGGGCGAAGACCGACCTCGTGGTTGCCGTCACGGGGGCGGAGATGCAGTCGACCATGGGCGGGAAACAAGTCCCTATGTGGGAGAGCTTCCTTGTCAAACAGGGGGAGGACCTGACCCTCGGGATCGCGAAGACCTCAGGTTTCAGGGCCTACGTCGCGGTCGCCGGGGGGATACAAGTCCCCGATTACCTGGGCAGCAAGTCGACCTTCGCCGCAGGAGGGTTCGGCGGTTTCCAGGGCAGGGCCCTCAAGGCCGGAGACGAGCTGGAGATTGGCAAAAGCGAGCAGGAGAAAGCTGGACTCATAGGAAGGAAGGTCGTCGAAAATGCCGTTCCCAGATTCAACCAGACTCTCGAGGTCGAGGCCACAGTAGGACCGCAGGCGGCCCCTGAGTTCATCAAAGAGGAAGACCTTGCTGCGTTCTTCTCTGAGGTCCACAAGATTGACAGGAACGCGAACAGGCTCGGCTACAGGCTGACCCCCCGCCAGTGGAAGTGGGCTAGGTCTGACGGCGGCGTGGCCGGGAAGCACCCCTCGAACATCATCGACAACGGCTACACCGTGGGGTCGGTCAACGTCAGCGGGGACCAGCCCATCATCTTGATGAGGGACGGCCCGTCGGCGGGAGGGTTCGTGTGCCTGTGCTGCGTGGTGACCGGGTCTCTGTGGAAGGTGGGGCAGGCCGCCCCAGGGCGGGACCAGGTCAAGTTCAAGAAAGTCTCGTATGACGAGGCCATCGAGCTGCGCAGAAAGCTCGAAAAGAACTTGGAGACGGGAGTGAAATAGGAGGTGCCTTCGACCGATGTAGTAGCCCCGACGGCGGGGCTCGTGGTGCAGGTTAACGTGACCGAGGGCCAGTCAGTCCAGGCCGGGGAAGCGGTCGTGGTGGTCCAGTCGATGAAGACAGAGATCTCTATCACGACAGACGTGGCAGGAAAGGTCAACAAGGTCCACGTCAAGAAGGACGACGAAGTGAACATCGGCCAGGTTCTCGTCGAGATCGAATCCTAGAGTCAGCACCCGCCATGTTCTCGAAGGTCCTCGTCGCCAACCGAGGCGAGATTGCAGTGAGGGTCATGCGGACGTGCAGGCGCCTCGGGGTCAAGACCGTCGCGATTTACTCTGACGCTGACGCCGACGCTGTTCACGTCAAGAAGGCGGACGAATCCATCAGGGTCGGAAAGTCTCCTCCTCTCGAAAGCTATCTTTCCATCCCGAACATCTGCGACGCCATCGGCAAGGTGGGTGCGGACGCCGTCCATCCAGGGTACGGCTTCCTCTCTGAGTTCCATCAGTTCGCAGAGGCGGTCGAGAAGGCTGGAGCGAGATGGGTGGGCCCAAGGCCGGAGGTCATGGCCAGGATCGAGTCAAAGACCTACTCCAGGAGAAGGGCGAAAGAGCATGGGATTCCGACGATACCCGGCGCCTACGAGCCCCTGAAGGACCCTGCCGACCTCGTGAAACTCCTTGAGGAGTACGGGCCCGTTCTGATCAAGCCAGACGCAGGCGGAGGGGGGAAGGGAACGAGGAAGCTGACCGAACCCGTCAAGGCGGCCGAGTACCTTCAGGCTGCATCCAGAGAATCGAAGCTTTATTTCGGCAACGGGGATGTTTACGCGGAAAAGATACTCGACAGGCCCAGGCACGTTGAGGTCCAGATACTGGCCGACTCTGACGGGAAGGTCATACACCTCTTCGAAAGAGAGTGCTCGCTGCAGCGGAGGTTCCAGAAGGTCGTCGAAGAGACCCCGTCGCCCGCCCTCGACGAAAAGCAGAGGGTCAATCTGCTCAGGACTGCGGTGGAAATGGCCAGGGTGACAGGGTATGGCAACGCCGGGACCTTCGAATTCCTCCTCGAAGAATCGAGCGGGAACCTCTACTTCCTGGAGATTAACAAAAGGCTGCAGGTCGAGCACCCCGTGACCGAGATGACCACCAGTATAGACATCGTCGAGCAGCAGCTCAGGATAGCCAGCGGCGAGGGCCTTCAGATAGACCAGGAACGTGTCGCCCACAGAGGGAGCTCCATTGAGGCGCGGGTTTACGCCGAGGACCCCAGGACGTTCCTCCCCTCGCCGGGGACGATAACAGGGCTTCAGATCCCTTCTGGGGACGGCGTCAGGGTGGATCATGCGCTCGAGGTAGGGACGAAGGTGCCGTTCTACTATGACCCGCTCATCGCGAAAGTGATCACTTGGGGGGGGTCCAGGCGGGAAGCCATCAATGTGATGAAGGACTCACTCTCTAAGTTCGTCGTCGAAGGTGTGAAGACGTCGATCCCGCTCCAAAGGGTGATTTTCAACAATCAGGACTTTTTAGCCGGCAAGTTTGACACCACTTACCTGGACAGCAAGCTCCCTGAACTTCAGGCCCAGGTCAAAGACTAGACCGCGCCAAGGCTTATAGCCCAAAGAGCGGCCCGCGGTTCTGTGGCGGGACCGGAAGGCGAAGGAAAGAGACGGGCGCTGAAGAACTTCGTCGAAGCCTTCAATACCGGGAACATGAAACTCCTCGACGGTGTCATAACGGACGAGACCACATACACCTTCCTTGGTACGACGGACTTCGCCGGAGTCAACAACGCGCGAAAGACCATCGACGAACTGGGCAGACGTGCCTTCCCCGAAGGGATCAAGTTCGATATCAAACAGATCATAGTCGACGGTAACTTCGGTTGCGTCAGGTGGGAAGACCTCGCAACAAACAAGGGGCGCAAGTACCACAACTACGGCGTCTTCTTCGCGGAGTTTAACGGAGACGCCATCAAGAAAATCTGGGAGTACATCGACTACGAACGGTTCAAAGCTTTCTTGGAATACGACAACGTACAGCGGTCGATTGGCGAAACCGTCTTCGATTAGCGGGAATATTGTGTACATTAGTTACCAAAGGTAACTATTAATAGCGTTGACGTGAACGGTTTTCTCGATTGGAATTCCCTGAATACGCCTCGTGCGATTCCCCCTATGCATGCTCGGCCGCTCCCATAATTGCGAGGAAATGGGTCCCCGTCAGCGTCTGTCACCTGCTCAACGGTCCCAAGAGGTTCAGCGACCTGAAAAGGAACATCCCCTACGTATCAGGCAAGGTTCTAACTGACAACCTACGATTCATGCAGGCGGAAGGGATGGTCATTAGGGAGGTCCGCGAAGGTCAGCCGGTCGAGGTCTGGTATAGCCTGACAGCCCGTGGAATGGACCTAGCGGCAGTAATCAGGGCCATGAACACATGGGGTCAGAAATGGCTACAAGTCCCCGTCAGCTCCAAGAAACCCGTTGTTGCCAGCAGAGAGGCAATGCCTAAGAGGACGGCCATCCCCCTTGCCACAGATTGGTGAGTAGAGATGCAAGTTGAGGTACTGATTGCTTCATGTTGCACTCCGAAGGAAGTCCAACAGAAAATCGTCTCCATCATCGAAGGCATGAAGGCGGAAGTCCCCGATCTGACCTGGAGCCTGATAGACTCATCGGCACCGGAGGTGGCCGTAAGATACAGGGCGCCGATCACCCCGGCAATATTCATAGACGGAAGACTCGAGTTCGTAGGCTATCCGAGAATGAAGGAGCTGCAAACCAAAATAAGGGAACACAAACGGCAAGTAGTAGCCACCCACCCCTAACAGATTAGGGTTTTCGCAGAATAGAGTCAGAGGGCCTTTTATACAGCAGGGACGAGCTGCGGAGCTCGTGGTCCTTCTAGTTTCTCATGAGATTCTGGCATTCGCGATAGGCGTTGCGAGCACTTTTCTCCCCTGCTGTTTCTATTGCTATCCCGGACTCTTCGCCTATTTCCAGCCAGAGGGAGAGAGGGCTTCCAGAACACGTGCGGTAATCGTCTCGTTGGTGTTCGCAGCCGGTGCCATGCTCGTAGCTGCATTCATCACTCTTGGCTTTTACCTGATCGCGCCAGCCGCTCGAAGCGTATTGCCGCAAGCCCAGGCGGCAGTCAACGGAATCGCGTTTATTGTGCTCTCTGCGATCGGAATCATATACCTGACAGGGAGGACCTTCTCGCTTCCGATTCCTCGATTGAGCCTACCCAGCTCCATGGTAGGAAACCATGGGTATCGTTACGCATACATGTATGGTGTTTTCGTCGGAGGTCCGGGCCAAGCACACTGCACGGTTGCCCTGATGATCCCCCTGGTCTTCCTTTTCTTTGCTTCAATGACCCCGGTTGCCATCGTCAGCCTATTCCTAATCTACTCCATCGGTCGGATTATTCCAACGGTCATTATTGGACTGATGGTGCAAGACAGTCAGATTAGATTCGCCAATTCAATATCGCAGCATTCCCGGGCCATCAACCGATTGATCGGAATCAGCTTCGTCGTTGCTGGAATCTTTCTGTTTTTTACCATCTAGCCGAAAGAATCTATTTCTCCAAGACTGACTTCCGGCGGTAGTAGGCGTATCCAAGAAGAGCCCCGAACAAGGCGTACGGAATGGGGACGAAGAAATTTAGGAGTACATCGATCCTCGAGCTTGGGAAGAGTGTCTTTGTCAGGCCTTCCTCAAAGGTGGAAATCCCTGGGAAGAACAATATGTTCACGAGGACCCTGAACAAGAACCCGATGAAAAATCCGGCTACTCCACCGACGAGGGCGGCTTTCCAGCCCATGTCCTGACTTCCGCTCAGGACTCCGCTCGCGATAAATGTCTTTACCCAGAGTTACGTTGGAGTAACCTCCAGGTTAAGTAAACGGGAGAGCCCGAAACGTGGTATGGACCTTTCATCTTACAGGCAGATTGGATCTGATTTGACCGAACTTCTGAACCTTGAGAACCCTCCCGTGGCGATATCCTTTGTCGATGCGCCTCCGAAGGGGACCAGAAAGAACGAAGAAAGCGTTGCCGCAGGCTGCGTCTTCTGGATAAGGGGATTCGAGGACAATTTCTATACGGACCAGAAAGACCACGCGAACTGCAACATAGGGAGCTTCACGCATGGATTCCTCCCTCCTGAGAAAGTCTCCCTGGATGCCTGCTTGGACATCGCGCTATTCGACAAGACCGGCTACTTCCCGGCTTCCGCCTTCGGAGGCGTCCCGAGGATGAAGGAGGCGCCCAGCTTCGTTGCCTACGGGCCCCTGCACAAGGCAAGTTTCGAACCGGACGTCGTCCTCATGGTCGTCAACCCGCAGCAGGCGATGCTCGTCGGCGAGGCCGCAGGGAACGCGAGGTTGATGGGGGCCCCCACTTGCGCGGCGATCCCCATGTCATACAACGACCAGCAGGTCGGCATCAGTCTGGGCTGCGTCACCAACCGGATACGCACAGGCATCAAGCCCACCGAAATGGTCGTCACGGTTCCAAGGGACCAGTTGGCTGGCTTCACAGAAAGATTGAGAACGCGTGCCAAGGCCAACGAAGAGGTCGCGGTGGCAGTGACCGCGATGCTCAAAGGAATGTAGGGGCTACTGGCCTTTCTCCCGCTTGAGGGCGTCGTATGGTTCCATCCTGCTGGCCACCCTTGCGGGCCACCACGCCGCTACGATGCCGGTGAAGACGGTGGCCGCCATGGCGAGGAGGACGACGGTCAGAATCTCGGGTGCTGGAGGAGTAATGTATGACACCCCAATCTGCGCAATCACCCTGGCATAGAAGAGGTTGAAGAGAGCATACGCTCCAAGTATCCCCAGGGCCCCTGCCACCACCGTAATGATAACCGACTGGCTAAGCACCAATGCACGGACGAAGGAGCGTGTCGCCCCGATTGACCTCAGGAGGCCGAACTCCCTCTGTCGCTCCCGGACCCCTAGAGTTGTCATCGCGCTGACAAGGAGGACCGAGCCTGCCCAGACCAATGTCCCAGAAATCCCGAACTGGTAGAGGAGGCCTGCAAAGCGGACGTTGGCAGAGTGAGCGAGGTCGCTCAACGTGAATGCATCGACGTTCGTGTCGGCGGTCAGGATCTTCTGGACCTCCAGGTCTGGATTGACTCCGTCTTCGAGCTTGACGAAGATGGCGCTCACCTGGCCCAGCTGGAAACCGAGGGGGAGCAAGAAGTCTGGGTCGCTCTGGTTGGGATGGAGGCCCTGCCACGCGACCATGTACGCAGCTGTCTGGGTGGAGATGAAGAGGATGTGGTCAAGGAATGTCCCGGTCGCCGCAAGCCTGAAAGTAGGATGTATGGTGACCCCGTAGAACCGGCCGCCGTGGGTGGGTATTGAGGTCCACTCAGGAACCTCCGCGCCAAGGATTGTCCCGTTGTTCGCCAATGGCTGGGTGACGTTCGCCGGAAGCCAGCTCTTGAGCATGAAGTTGTTCTCCGGGTCGATGGCAATCAAGTAGTTGAAGGCGACCACCCCAGTGTCTCCTCCGGCGAAACCGAACATTGCGAGATATGTCTCGGGGGTGACCGCTTTTACTCCCGGGACGCTCCCCACTGTCTGAACGTCGGCAGGAGGGAGGTAGCCGTTGGTTCTTGTGTAGAAGAGAGTGACGAAGGGCTGCGAAGAAACGTCCGACCCTTTGGGGAGGACTATGATGTCGGAGCCGAGCCGGTTCCGTGCCAGGTCGATGCTGTAGTTGGCCCCGCTGATTAGCAACACCGTCAGGAAAAGAGCTCCGACGATCACGGCGACAGCCGTCACTGACGAGACCGTCCTGAAGGTCCTGCCCCGGAGGTCCCTCCTGATCAAGGTGGTCACCCGGGGACGCTTGTTTTTGTCTCCCGCCCTATCCCTCATCTTCATTCTCCTCGGGCAATAGCCTGGTAGGGGTCCATCCGGCTCGCCCTGTAGGCAGGGTACACTGCGGCCAAGGTTCCGATGATTACGCCCAGAGCCATGGCCTCGATCATGAACCCGAGGACCTCGGTATAGCTGGGCGCGACAAAAGAGATGCCGTAGGCTTGGCCCAGATAGAACTCCGAGACGGCAAAGACGACGCCCCCAACCGCCAGCCCGAGCAGGCTCCCCGAAATGGACATGATGCCAGCCTCGCCCATTATGAGCTTCGAGATGCCTAGCTTGGTCGCCCCCATTGAACGGAGAATTCCGAACTCTCTCTTCCTCTCGTTGACGCTCATGGACATCAGCGACGCCGTAAGTATCAAGACCGAAGTCCCAAGCAGTCCGGCCAAGAGGAACTCGTAGCTCGCGATGCCCCTCGTCTCCAGGCTGACCTGCTTGGTTGCGATGGCCCCGTATATCACGACGTAGCTGCTCAGGGTCGCGGAAACCTGCCTGCCAACGTCGCCTTCGGTCGTGCCTCTGGCAAGCTTGACCAGAAGAGCAGATATCTGGCCGGCTTTGAAACGGACAGTCGAGTTTTGCCCTAGTGCAGTAGAAGTCCCGTTCGCCCCAGAGGTCAGAGGGAGTTTGTACGCAGTCTGGATCGGGAAGAAGACCGTCCTGTCCATGGACGACGAAGTTGGCTCAAGTACAGCAATGGCCCGCAGTCTAAGACTGTTCCATGACATGTAGTCTCCCGCCTTGAATCCGGTATCGCTCCCCACTATCGCCATCTCTGGCCCCAGGCTCGTCTGACTCTGGCCGGTTGCACTAAGCCATGGCAAGATTGTGAAATCCGTGGCCGGGTCGAACCCCACGAGGGCCACGGGACGGCCAGAATTGTTCAGTGTGCCCACGAAGACCTGCGGCGAGACTCCCACGACCCCTGGTATCGCCTTGATCCCCGCATCAAGGGTCCCGTTGTCGTCTATGTACCTCGGACGCAGATATTGAAGGTGCGCGGCCGCGTCCGTGGGAGTTATGAAGACTGGGTCCGGCCATTGGATGTAGATTATGAGGTTGATTGGAAGGGGACTCGGCAACAGGAGTATGTCCGCTCCAAGCCTCGCCGAGCCGACTTCGGTGCTCCGGCCGACCCCGAGCTCTATCATGAATGTTGAAAATAGAAGTCCGACTACTACTGCGACTGCGATTGCGATGATGAGCGACCGGAAACGAGCGACCTTCAGGTTCCTGCCAATCAGGAAGGACGTCTTCAACTACGACCACTCCGGATTCGTGTCAGCCATACTAAAACCACTCTTGGGCAAGACGATGGGGCATTTCTTCCTTCCGAGCTGGCAGTCGAAAGATTCCTGACGAAAAATCATGGAAATTCTAGCCAAAGGTTTTCCGCACATTTACGAACGGAACTGCATAGGTTTATATCAGATTCACAGGTTACCTTGGAGTAATGGAGTCTGACGGCGCCGAGCCGCCGACTGACGCGCAGAACGTTTCTAAGAAATCAATACTCAATCAGACAGGCACTGGCGGCGGAGGAATGGATTCGGGACGGAGAGACTTCATCAAGGGGTTGGTCGGTGGCGCGGTCGTCTTCGGTGCAGCTGGGTTTGCTGGTGGGTACATACTCCGCTCTCCTAGTGTTTCCCCGGGGGTAACAACTGAAACAACGACTGTCGGCACCACGGCCACAAACACTAACCCGAATTTCGGCAAGCAGTTGGTGGTGGGCTCTGCGTTCCCAGAGACGGGCCTCTTTGCGGGAGACGGCCTCTCAGGGATAAAGTCGAGTTCGATGGCTTTCGACGACTGGGTGGCAATCTTCGGTTCGCTTCCGAACGGAGCACCCAGCTACAAGTTCATCAACATCGACGTCCCCAACAAGAATACCCAGGAAGCGAGCGCCGCGGTCACGAAGCTCTTCTCCCAGGACAACGTCGACTTCATCCTGACCGACTATGTTACTGTGGATGCGACAGAGGAGCCGACGGCTGCGAAGTACGATCACTATTACATCAACCATGACATTTCTGGCCTACACGAGAAGAACGTTCTGTTGAACGGTACCTGGGCCGGAACGTATCCGGCTACCAGCGACATCACCTGGAAGACCTACAACGGCTTTCCGAGCTATAACCAGAAGGTCGGGTCGACTGCCTATCCGACGCATCCATACTGGAACGTCTTCATGGGTGTGGTACACGACGAGGACTACTCGAGAAACCTCTTCATGAACTATCAGGGTTGGATTGATCATGGAAAGCACAAGCCGATCAACAAGAAATATGCGGTGTTCGAATCGGCGGGTGCCTACGGCACGAGAATAGGGCACACCTTCGAGGTGCTGATGTCCAAGGCCGGTGGGAAGCTGAACTTCAGACAGCAAGTTGCTCTTGGTACAGTCGAGTATGGTACGATCCTTGCCCAACTGAAGAACGATCCTCCGGACCTCATATTCATCACGGACTTCGCCCCTTCGGACGAGGCGGCATTCCTCAAGCAGTTCATGGCGGACCCGCTCCCCTCGCTGGTCTTCTTCCAGTACGGCCCGTCGCTGCCTGACTTCCTTCCGCTCGCGGGCCAGAATTCCGTCGGGGCCCTGTTCCACGAATGCAGGGGCCTGCTGAGGAATTCGAGAGGATACGACTACGAAGCTCACTACTGGGCGAAGTTCAACAGCGCACCGGCCCTGGCTGACTCAGCTCAGTCGCAAGACTTCGCCTGGAACAGCTTGACGGTAGGCACGATGGCGGGAGGTTTCGCCGGAGACCAAGCTCGCAGGATGTCTGCAATCCTCAACAGCAGCGTCGACACGGGACACTCCGACTACGTTACGGTAGGCCTGGGGGGACCGTGGTCGATGCGCCCCGGCCAGTGTGTCAGGGTCTGGCCATTCGAGAAGTTCAACTTAGACATGCCCGTTGGAGGACCAGTTGTGACATACCAGGTCAAGAGCAGGATCGGAGAGAGTCCGCCTGCGGACGGCGACCGGACGATACCGAAGCCATACACAAGGCCAGGAAACCAACCGACCCGCATACTCATCGGGAGCGAAAGGGCTTCCAGTTTCTTCTTCGACCCGGATGTTATCGCCAAGACTGGATTCCAGGAGACGTCCGATGTCTACTGGAGCCCGCTGATGCAAGAGGTGATGAAGGACGACCCGAAGGCCTACTACACGAGCGGACAGTTCGCGTGGTCGACCGACGGCGCAACGCCAAACTTCGCCGACGAGACCTTCGAAGAGCCTGCCTACTTCGCCAACGTCAGCGCCGCCACGAAGTCCCACATCACGCCGTAGCGCGACAGGTTCGCGCGAGACTACATTACCAGCGAAGGCCACGCGATGTCCAGATGACCTTGGATGAAGAGCCCCTGAAAATTTCACGAGTTATATAGCGCGGGGGCTCGGGGACAAGGAGCGTCGATAGTTGGCGATTCTCGAAACGCTTAATCTCAGCAAGAGCTTCGGTTCGCTGAAGGCCGTCGCCGGACTCAGTTTCGATGTAAAGGAGAAGGAGATACTGGCGGTCGTTGGTCCCAACGGATCGGGGAAGACCACCCTCTTCAACGTCATTTCGAAGGTCCTGAACCCGGATGATGGCACTGTGAACTTTGATGGGCACAGAATCGACAAGCTCCCGTCCCACAGGATTGCCCACCTAGGTCTCGCGAGGACCTTTCAGGTCCCTGCTTACTTCAAGTCCATGACCGTCGAGGAGCAGGTCCGCCTGGCCGCCCAGTTCGGGGGAAGGAACTCCCACGACCCCTCGGCGACTGCCTCGGAAAGCCTTGCCTTCGTCGGACTCTCAGACAAGGCCAAGACGCCGGCCGACCGTCTGGACATCTACGGAAAAAAGAGGCTGATGATGGCCTCGGCCATGGCCATAAAGCCCAAGCTCATGATGCTTGACGAGCCGCTCGCGGGCCTGAACAACCAGGAGGTAAAAGAGGAACTCGGGATGGTCACCAAGATCAGGGAATCAGGAATCACCGTCATGATAATAGAGCACAACATCAGGGCGATCTTTTCCTTGGCGGACAGGACCATTGTGATGCACAAGGGCGAAAAAATCGCCGAGGGGTCGCCCCCTGAAGTCTCGAAGAACGTTCAGGTCGTCAAGGTCTACCTCGGAGAGGGGTACTTCTAGGAGCCGCGAACTTGCTGGTCCTTGAGAATGTCCATGTCGGCTATGGCCAGGTCGAAGTCCTGAGGGGAATAAACCTCGAGGTCAAGGCCGGAGAATATGTCGCTGTGATCGGGGCCAACGGGCACGGCAAGACGACAATCCTCAGGACGGCTTCAGGGCTCCTAAAGCCGTGGGTAGGTAAGGTCACACTCGATGGCGAGGACGTGACCGGACAGGCGCCGTACAAGATAGCTCAGAAGGGCCTCATACATGTCCCTGAAGGAGCCAGGCTCTTTCCTCAGATGACTGTCCAAGACAACCTGGCTGCCGGCGCGTTCCCCAGGACGTCCTGGCGCACGAGGCAAAAGAACCTGGAGAAAGTCTATCAGCTCTTCCCGGCCGTAGCCGAAAGGAAAGGCCAGCTTGCGCTCACCCTCAGCGGCGGAGAAAGGCAGTCCGTCGCGATAGCGAGGGGCCTGATGGCGGAGAACGTAAAGCTGCTAATGGTCGACGAGCCGTCCGCGGGTCTTGCCCCGATTCTGATTGACGAGGTCTACAAGAAAATCGCGGAGATCAGAAAGACTGGGGTTGGAGTCCTGATTGTCGAGCAGAGCCCCAGGAGGATAGCCGATGCAGACCGGATTTACCTGATCGAGAATGGCGAGGTCAGGATGCAGGGAGGCGCGAAGGAAGTCCTCGATAGCAAGGAAGTGATGCAGGCTTATCTAGGAGGATAGGGCGGTCGTCCTCGGTTGGTTGACAGCTCACTTCTTCTCCCTCCTCTTCTTAGCGGAATAATCCTCGGCTCCCTCTACGCGCTCATGGCCATGGGCCTCACCCTCATCTACTCAACTATCAGGGTGCTCAACTTTGCGCATGGTGCCTTCTTCATGGCGGGTGCCTATATCGTATGGTGGCTGAATACGCCCTCGAGCGCGCTCTACGGATCAAGCCTTCCGACTTCGGGGCTCTCCGTCCCCCTGGCTCTGGCAGTCGTCCCGGCAGTACTTGTCATCTTCGTCATCGGGGTGGGGACTCAGAGGTTTCTGATACGACCGCTTATCCGGAAGCCGAATCCTCTGATCACCACGCTCGTCGTCACGCTGGCCTTGGCCACCATGTTCGAAAGCATCGCCACCCTGATCTTCGGCGGCGCCAGGGTCCAGTTCGCGAGTGAAATCGCGAATGGAGACATCCGGTACGGTGGGCTGATCATCACCTACGCTGAGCTTGTGCAGTTTGCCGTTGCCATCGGGGTTCTCGTGCTTTTGCAGGTCTTCCTCAAACGCTCAAGGTGGGGGATCGGCATGAGAGCGGTGGCGCAAGACCTGGACGCCGCCAGCCTTGTAGGCATCAACACGGATACAATCTATCTTCTGGCTTTCGGACTCGGGTCGGCGCTCGCAGCGGTGGCCGGCTTCCTGCTCACCAACACCGTCTTTCTTTCCCCGTCGGTCGGAGCGACCCCTCTGACCATAGCGTTCATCGTCGTCGTCTTCGGAGGAATCGGGAGCGTCCAGGGAACCATCCTGGCTTCCTACATCGTCGCGCTGGTGCAGCAATACGTGACGCTGTTCCTGGACGCCACCTGGGGCCTTTCATTCGCTTTCCTCCTGATGATAGCCATTCTAATCATCAGACCCCAGGGACTCTTCGGCTTCCGGGAGACCTGAGGGTTGCGGCTAATATCGCTGGGGCTCCTGGCGGTGCCTCTCGTCGCTCTTCTGGCGTACCCGCTCGTCGCCGAACAGGGGTATCTGACCTACGTCCTCGTGCTGATCTTGTCCTACTCGATCATCGCTTTGTACTACAACATGCTCCTGGGATACCTAGGCATCCCGTTTCTCGCCCCGCTGGTTCCATACGCCGTAGGAGGGTATACTGTCGGGTATCTGACCTTGAACGGGTGGAATCCCTTCGCGGGACTCCTCGTCGGCTGCATCTTTGCCGCAGGGAGCGGCTTCGCATTCAGCCTTCTTTCAATGAGGCTCCGCGGCCTGTACATGGCACTTTACTCCCTTGTCTTCACCCTCTTTTTCCAGAATCTGATAACCCGGCAGGACATTCGCCCCCTCTTCGACATATTCGTCGGTGGCATCGGCCAGAACAATATCCCCGACATCACGCTGGGGGGGTTTCAGTGGAGGCTGTTTGACGGGGTCGCCTACTACTATTTCGCGTTGGCCATGCTGGTCGTGTCGGCAATCGTCCTCAAGAAGGTGCTCGATTCACGATTTGGGATCGCATTCAAGGGGGTCCGTGACGCGGAAGTCTATGCCGCGTCGCTCGGGATCGGGATCTTCAGAGTCAAGATAGTCGCATTCGCAGTCTCGAGCTTCTTCATCGGTTTGGCGGGAGGTTTGCTGACGCTGTTCTACGGGGCGATAGGTGCGACCATCCTGGACACCAGCAACATGCTGCTCTTCTTCTCGATGGTGGTGCTCGGCGGCCTCGGCACGTTCTTCGGCCCCGTGGCCGGAGCGTTCGTAATGGTACCTCTAAACAACTACCTGACCGAATACCACGCCTGGCGATTCTTGGCCCAAGGTCTGGCGGTGCTCTTGGTCGTGCTGATTTTCCCCGAAGGAGTCGTAGGGAGATTGCAGCGCTTCGTCAGGGGCCGGATGATGAGAAGTTCTACAGGTTCAGCTGGAGTTTAGACCCGTAGGGTTTCAGGAACCTCGACTTCCTGAACGCCTTGATCGTCTCCTCAGGCAGGTCGTTCGCGCTGTTCAGGACGCGGGGGCCTTCCGAGGCGCCCGGTGGAATCTCGCCCGGGAGGAGTGTCGCGCCATGCCATCCCCTTAGCACCCTGTCGACCCGCACGAGCTGACAAGCCGCTTCGCTCGCAATGATGACCGCACTCGACTTGATCTTCAGTGGCTCGACGACCCCCATGTCGAAGGCGTCGCGGAGGCGCCTGCCGCGGACGTCTATTCCGTGCCATGTGTGCCCTTTGGCGTGGGCGGCGCCCATCTCTAGCCTGACGTCGATGGGGTCCAGGCCAACGTTTGCCGCCAGGACGTCCACCACCCCCTCGAGGGCTTCTGCGTAGGCAAGCACGGCCAATTGGATCTTGTCGTCGAACCTCAGGGCGTACTTCTTCAGGCGATGCGCCAGCTCCGCTTCGATTGCGCCCGCCCCGCCGACGACCCTGGGCGCCCACACGAGCGCCTGACAGGCTGACAGGGCTGCGTCCAGCGCCCTCTCGGTCTCATTTAGGCCCGATTCGATCTGCCCTCTGATCAGAATGGTCGCCGACTTCGGGTCTTTGCAGCCGTCAATGACCACCATCCTCTCCTCCTCTGGAAGTGGGTCCCCGGCCTTCACCTCCCTCTCGAGCCTTCTCGTGTCGTGCCTCGGGACCTTCACCTCTTCGGAGAACCCGGCACGCCCGAGGTCCGATTCCTTGAGATCATCGATGGAACCGATGGCTTTCCCCCCGCTCGCCTTGGCGAGCCTTCCTATGCCCCCCGCATCCGGGACCCTGTGGACCACCTGGATCCCCCTCTCCGCGAGCATTGAGGCATGGAGGTCGTCGCATCCCTCCGACATGACAACGAGGTTCGCCCCCGTCGCGGTTATCTTGTCCACGTGCTCCTTGACCATGTTCAGCCTGCTCTCCTTGAGGGAGTTGATCTTGCCTGGTGCTATCAGCACCTTCACGTTGTTCTTCTCCTCCCAGAACTTCTTGAACTCCAGTGGGCACGTGAGTAATGCGATCTTCGGGCGCTCGACCCTCTTGGGCATCGAAGGATGCCTGAGGCCCTGGGCGAAAGCGATCCCACGGATGAGCCGGGTCTCGTCTCTGCTCCCCCCAATCATCTTGAGGACGCAGATGTCCCTCATGTCGATGTAGGGCTTCCCGTCGCGCAGCTCGGTGATGTACCCCACCGCGGTGGCCGCGAAATCTGCAAGTTTGTCGGCCCCTGCGCCGAAGGACTTGGTCGCGGCGGCAGTCCGGCCCACACGGAAGAGGTCCTCATGGGAGCGCCAGTCCGCTGGCAGCGAGATCCTCTTCATCGTCCTGCGGGAATAATCCATCGCGGCCCTGTACCCCCGGATGATCAGCGCCGGCTTGACCTTGAGCCCGAGAAGCTGTTTCGAGTTTTTCAAGAGCTCCCCTGCCAGCACCATGGTGGTTATCACACCGTCCCCCAAGTTGATCTGGCTGTAGGCCATCTCGCGCATCAGCCAGGCGCCCGGATGGACCGTCCCCATCGACGTCAGTATCGTCTTCCCGTCGCTGGTTATGTCGTCCCTCATCGGGAACGGCTGGACGATTAGCTTGAGCATGCCCTTCGGTCCGAGTGACGACCTCACCCTGTCTATCATCATCTCCGCCCCCCTGGTGAGGGACTGCTGGGTGGTCACCCTGTCAGGTTCGTCCTCGAATGGCTTCTCGACGGAACCCATCCACGGCAAGAGATTCGAACTCGCCCGTTCGGACGTATATAACCACTAGGAGGCGCGCGGAGACCGTCTCCAACGATAAGTGGAAGCAGCGATCAAGACCATGATGATTACCAACGCCAAAATGACCGCCACCGGCCAGACCGACGGCAGGTAGCCCAATCCTCCAGGGTTGAACGTGCCTAGCACAATCGAAAAACTACCATCCGCGCAACTTCCCTTTGTGACCGCGACAAAGAGATGGTCGTACCCGGCTGGGGAGGGCACCATGGCCGGCCCTTCCCGCCCAATCTTGTAGGTCGCATAGTGCGTCCCCTGTCGCCCGATTACGGTGGCGTCGAAGCATGACCTGTTTTGCGCCCGGATATCGACCGCAAGGGGAGCCCCTGATGTCGGTTCGACCTCGACGAATTCCATCCCGTCGGGAAGGCTTACCCGCAGATGGTCCCCCGCCGAGAAACCGTTGACCGAGCTGGTGAACGTCGAGACCGTTTGATTGGTGCCTGTCCAACTCCTCGTGGTGCTAATCGGGGGGAGGCTACGGAGGACCGCGGCCGCCCCGTCTTTGTCAGTGAAGTTTCCTGTGATCATTGCGGTGGCGAACTCGTTCATGAGCTGGGCCGCGGTCTTCTGGTAGCCCAGAGCGTACAACTGGCCGACGATGGTGTCCAGTGCCCCCGTGTCTCGGTTGGCCGCCGACATGATCCGTTTGATCATCTCCGGGCCGCCGTAGTGGTCGGAAAGAAAGACGAGGAAGAAAGCGTTGTCGTATGTTCGTTCGTCGAGGCTCAGCTCAGTCGTCCCGTTGGACCCGAGCCAGGCTGAAATCACCCACGGGTCCCACCTTGATTCGTTTCCGGTGACTTCGTACCCGGCCCAGTTCGCAGAGCCTTCTGCCAGCCAGCGGCCGAAGGGAAGGCTGTCGCTGTAAGTCGTGAACTGGATGGTGTGGAAGAATTCGTGGGCCACCCCCCAGTAAGAGGTCGGGAGGCCGCAGTTGACCGGGCATGGCGACTTGTAGGTGAACTCGATCTGTAGATGCTGCAGATTCGACGGGCTCGAGGGGCACAACTCGCACCGCAGGTCACTTGTGAATCCTCCTCGGGCGAGGTCGAGGTAGATTGGAATCGGGTTCCTGGCAGGAGGCTGAAACCCGTAGTCGACCACAAGCTTGGCATAGGCTGCTTCGGCCATCGAGCTTACGTTCATCGCCCATCCGGGGGTCGCCGCAAACCGCCCAGTGGTGTTGTAGACCACGATGAAGTGCGTGCTGTTTTGGCTATGGTCGAAGCACTGGCCGAACGCGAGGTCGCATGTGATGGGTATCGGTGCGACGGCAGAGGCATGCGACGTGGGTGTCCCTGAGGCGGGGATCAAGAGCCATAGGGTCAGCAGGTACGACATATACTTCGCTACCCTGCCGGACAGGTTCCCCATGATGTTTGGCCTTGAGGGCCTAGGATCCTATCTAGACCCCTTCCTGATCGCCTCGTAGGCGTCCATCTGTCCTGAGACCCTCGCTGCGAGGAGAGCGCCGACCCCCGACGTTACCAGGACGATGGCGGCGGCGACCAACACGTAGGAGAGGGTAAGGCTCGCAGATGGCGGGATGTAGGGGATCTTGAACGCAAGCATAATGGCATCATAAACTATCGGCGAATTGAAGGCGATCCATACCGCGATAATCGCCACAAGGCCAGCGATGCTCGTGGTCAGCATGGTCTGGGTCGCGACCATCTTCCTGATGAAACTTCGGGACCCGCCCAGCGTCCTCATGACGCCTATCTCGCCTTTCCGCTCGCTGGTTGCCAGGGAGGCCAAGGTGGCGACGAGGGTCAGCGAGCCTACCCAAACCAGGGTTCCCGAGACGGAGAATATCGAGAGGAGTCCTGAAAACTGCAGCGCGGTGGCCTTTGCTATCGAGTCGAGGGTGTATGCCTTCACGCTGGGCGCCCGCGAGCCGACGGCTGCAGCCACTGCGGTCGAGCTGGCTCCGTCATCGAGCTTGACGAAGACGGCGCTCACCTGCCCCTCGTGGAATGTCAACGGCTGCATCTGGGCCTTGGTCGGGTCGTTCCCGGCAAGCTGCCACCGAAGCATCGCGTTGGCAGTGTCCATGGAGACGAAAATGATGTGGTCCATGAACGTCCCGGTCCTGGGGAGGGTGGCCCGCGGGTCGAGCTGCACGCCATAGAACAGGCCGAGCGTGGGCAGCTGGTAGAACCCGGGGACCTCCGCACCAGATACAGCCCCGTTGCCCGACAACGATTCGGACGCATTGGTCGGAAGATAGCTCTTCAAGAGAAAGTTGTTGGTGGTGGCCACCCCAACTATGTAGACGACGTTGAGCCCTCCGCATCCTCCAGCTGGGAAGAAGTAGGTGACGAGGAGCTGAGGCGTCGCCTCCTTCACCCCGGGGACTGAGGCGATCTGCTGTGTGATGCTCCCTTCTAGATATCGTGGGATGGAGTAGGATGTAATCCCTGAGTTCGTGACCGTGTTCCCGGCATACGACAGAGTGTAGAACGGCTGGGCCGAGAGGGTCGTTTCCACGGGGACGACCAGGAGGTCGGCCCCGAGCTTGTCCTTGGTGGAGGACACGCTGTATGCGGCCCCGTTGGTAAGCAGCAGCGTCGACAGGAGGACTCCGACGAGCACGGCTATCGCAGTCCCCGACGCCACGGTCCTAAGCGCCCTTCCGCGGACCTCTCGTCTGACCAGGGAATAGAGCCTCGGCGTCCTCGGGTCGTTGTCGTCAAGCTCCCGCCAGGAGACTATGAATATCAGGTAGAGTCCTATGGCGGTGGAGAGACCCCCGGCTGTGACCTGTGCGTAACCAAAGAAGAAGTCGGTTGGCGCGAAGAGCGCTATGACGCCTAGCCCTAGGGCGATGGACGCGAGCCCCGCCACCAGGGGCGCGACCCTGAAGGTCATTTCCTGGTCCCTTCGTCCAGGACCCCGTTGGCCATGGTCCTTACCTCTGTCGCGTAGCTGACCAGGTCGAGGTTGTGCGTCACCATCACCATCGTCCGAGGCCCATCATCATGGACTTTCTTGATGAGCGTCATTATTTCGTTCTCGGTGGCCTTGTCAAGGTCGCTCGTCGGTTCGTCGGCCAGCACTACGTCCGGCTCGTTGATCAGCGACCTGGCCAGCGCCACCCTCTTCTGCTGCCCGACCGAGAGCTGTGAAGGATACGCGTGGGCCTTCTCGGGAAGCCCAACCATTTCGAGCAGGGACAGCGCTCTCTCCCCTACGTTGTCGTGCCCCTTCGAGAACATGGTCGGGAGCTTTACGTTGTCGAGGACTGACAGGGTGGGGAGCAGGCTCGGTATCTGGAAGACGAACCCTATCGTTTCGGCCCGAAACCTCGACTGCGTCGCGTCGTTCAGGCCCCAGATGTCCACGCCATCGATGTTGACCGTGCCCGAGGTCGGCTTGGTGAGACCTCCGATCAGGCTGAGCAGGGTCGTCTTGCCGGAGCCCGACCTTCCGACGATCATCATGAACTCCCCAGGCTTTATGGCGAGGTTTACGTTGTCCACGGCCTTGACCAGTGTGTCACCGCTGAGCTGATAATGCTTCGAGAGACCCTTCAGCTCGATCATCTATTCGCCCTTCCTTATCGCTTCGTATGGGTCTCGCCTTGACACACGCCATGCAGGGAGGAGAGAGGCGGCAGTCCCAATTGCGATGCCCAAGGCGACAGACGTCAATACCAAAATTAGCGATTCCGAGAAATCCGGAACCGTGAGAGCGGTATTAAACGTGGCGACCAGAAAGTCCTCCCCGAGATAGACGACCGCGGCCCCCAGCAGGAGTCCAAGCCCGCTGCCTATCGCTGCGGTCAGAGCCGCCTCTTTCAGCACGTTGACGAAAATGAAACGGTTGGTCGCACCGATGGACCTCATCAGACCGAGCTGCCGGCTTCGTTCGTTCGTCGTCATGGTGAAGACGAGCCCAATCAGCGAAAAGACCGATATCGCCATGATCACTTCCGCAAGCAGCTCGTAGGACGCGATTCCGGCCGTGTCGACCTTGACACGGGTGACCAGCTCGGAGGCAGCGACGACCCTGAAGTTGCCCACGTTGTTCTTTAGCTCCGACTCCACGTTGGTAAGCGAGCCATCGCCGGACAGCTTGACCATGACGGCCGAAATTCCATTAGTCGCAGTGATCCCCGGCGTGGAGCGGAGACCTTCAACTGGGAAGAGCACCGTCTGGTCGAGGGAGGCGTTGGTCGAGCTGAGAACTGCAACGACTTTCAGCGCCAGGCCCAGGTAACGCAAATCGTCGCCAACCGAGAACCCTGCGCCGGCCCCCACGACGGCTTCGTTTGGTTGAAGGCCCGCGATCGAACGGCTCAGCCAGGGCTGCACCACGAAATCTGTGGCCGGGTCGAAGGCGACCAGCTTCAGAGTCACGCCTGTAGACCTGTTGATGTTTCCGACAAAGACCTGCGGAGAAACCGCATCCACTCCGGGCAGACTCAACACCTGGCCGACGACGCTGCTGTTCACGTATCCCTCAGGCCGATCGACAACGAAGATGGGACCAGTGGCGGTCTCGTAGGAGAAGATGGTGGGCAATGTGGGCGACAACAACATGATGTCGGCGCCGAACTTCCCGGCCCCGACTGCGGAGACCTTCCGAGCCCCCACGTCGAAGACCGAGGTCGAAAAAAGCAGGCTGACCAGGACAGCGACCGAGACTACGATGGCGGCTGTCCTGAATCTAGCGCCTTTGATGTCCCTGAGGATGAGACGAGTCTCCCTCAAATATTCTAAGAGACCCTCAGCACGATATTAAGACTTGGCTGGTTGCAGTGTTCGACCGAACCCCTGAGATATGACTTCGTTGGCCTCCGTCAATTTATAAGATGAGAATTTCCGCGTTTGGCCGAGTTCAGGTGCCTGTAACGGCGACGGTCAAGAGCATCGTGCGGCCAATTGTGACGCTCGACAAGAGCAAGTCGGCGAGGGACGGCGCGCAGAAGATGCTGGAACTTAAGATCGGCTCGGTGGTCGTAAGCGATGGAGGAAAATTCGTCGGAATTGTAACCGAGCGGGACCTGCTGGAGAAGGTCATCGCTGCTGGCAAGAACCCAGCTAACGCGACGCTTGCCGAGTTGATGAGCAGCCCCCTCATAACCATCGAGGCGCGTCAGGGGCTTGGTGAGGCCACTTCGTTGATGCTGCAGAAGAATGTGCGAAGGCTCATCGCGACAGACAATGGAAAGATAGTCGGGATTTTCACTCAGCGAGACCTTCAGGGAAAGGTCTACGACGTCTTCAGGTCCCTCACCGAGGGCTAAAGCCTGAAGTAAGGCCGCCAGCTTTCTAGGAATCGCTTGAAGGTCGGGCTCGTCGGACTGGGGGTCATCGGGTCTCGTGTCGGAGAAAAGCTCGCTGATTCGGGCTCGCTCACTCTGGTCTACAACCGCACCCAAGCCAGGGCCGCCGCCTTTGGAAAGGCGCGGGGAGTCGGCGTGTCCCAGAGCGCCCAGGAACTCGTCAGAGAATCTGACGTGGTGTTTACTGTCCTTTCTGACGACGAAGCGGTCTCGTCGTTCTTCGGAGGCATCTCTGGCGTCCCTGTCGATGGTAAGACCTTCCTTGACATGAGCACGATTGGTCCTTCTACTTCGGTCGCCATCGCGTCGGACATCAAGCGGAGAGCCGCCTCGATGCTCGACGTACCCGTAGTCGGGTCGGCCAACATGGTTGAAAAGAAGGAAGCGGTGCTGATGGTGGGAGGCGGAGATGCCGACTTCGAGCGCATGAAGCCTCTCCTTAGTCAGATCGCCAACGTGGTCCTTCACATCGGCCCCAACGGAGCCGGTCTGAGCCTGAAGCTCGTCCACAACCTCGTGCTGGCGTCCTATGTGGTGTCGCTCGGCGAGGCGGTCAACTTCGGTCTGAATGGCGGCCTTGATCCGAAGATGATCGAGTACCTCCTGGTCTCCCTTAGCAGCATCAGGTCCCCGAATTCAGCCCTGAAGGTCCCCAAGATCCTCGGCTCGGACTATGCGATGCAGTTCTCGTTGAAGCACATGATCAAGGACCTGAACATCATCGAGGCGGAAGCGAGGAAGCAACGCTCGGTCATCCCGATGGGGAGCCTCGCTCTCCAGCTCTACAGGCTGGCAGAGAAGCGAGGGCTGGCCGAGAAGGACTTCAGCTCCGTGGCGGAGCTCTTCAGGGAGTCTGCGGGCCAGTCGCAGCATTAACCGGCAACTGCAAGGTGCTCCATCTCAGCCTAACGGCGACGGGCACGGCCACCACTGCCTTGACGAGGTCGACAGGAATGAACGGAATCGCGCCGAAGGTAAGGCCCGCATAGATGTCCAGGTGCAGCGAGTTCATGAGCCAAGAGACTCCGAGTCCGTAGATGACGAGCAGAGAAACAAGCGCGGAAGCCGAGACCCTGATTGTGTCGGCTCCTCTTCGAGATGAGCGATTGCGTGCCACCAAACCACCAAGAAGACTCGCACCAAGGAACCCGAAAAGATACCCGCCGGTGGGCCCGAGGAGAACGGCCGTTCCGCCGGAGAAGCCGGCGAAAACGGGGAGCCCTGCCGCGCCCAGCACCAGGTAGATCAGCATCGAAAGCGCTCCATATCGTGGTCCCAGCAGAGTGGCCGCGAGATAGACAAGGAAAACCTGAAGGGTGATCGGGACCGGGCCGATGGGGATGCTAATTGGCGACGTCACCGAAATCAGGGCAGCGAAGGTGGCGGCCAGGGCGATCCCTCTGGTCCTCGGGTAGGGCGAAAGACCCAACGCGATTAGCCGCCTCCTACGAAATTAAAACGTTTCAAGCGCCCCTCTCATTTTCGAGAGGTCAAGGGCCTGTCGCCTGACAACCCTTAAAAGTCTCTGAGGCGGAAAGAACGCGAAAAGAAATGCCTCATGGAGACATATCCTCCTCAAAGGACACTGTCGGCGTTGCCGTGGTCAACTACAAGGTCCCGACTGTCGGGACCCAGAAGGAAGTCCTGGAGAACTGTCGGCGAATAACCAGCTTCGTTTCAGGAAACAAGGCGGGGCTCCCGGGCCTCGACCTCATCATCTTCCCCGAGTACAGCACACAGGGATTCAACCCGAAGAAGTGGAAGGAGCTCTCGACAACCGTCCCCGGCCCCGAAACGGACATCTTCGCAGAGGCCTGCTCGGCCAACAAGGTCTGGGGCATCTTCTCCCTCACGGGAGAGCTGCACGAGGACCACCCGAACAGGAATCCGTACAACACTGAGATACTGATCAACGACAGGGGACAAATCGTTCAGAAGTACCACAAGATCATGCCCTGGGCGCCCATCGAACCCTGGTACCCTGGGAACAAGACATTCGTCACCGAGGGTCCGAAGGGACTCAAGGTCAGCCTGATCATCTGCGACGATGGCAACTACCCAGAGATCTGGAGAGACTGTGCAATGAAAGGGGCTGAGCTCATCGCAAGGATCCAGGGATACATGTACCCGTCAAAGGCCCAGCAGGTGCTGATGGCGACAGCGATGGCGTGGGCGAACAACACCTACGTGGCAGTCGCCAACATGGCAGGCTGGGACGGGGTATACTACTACTTCGGACACTCCAACATCGTGGACTTCGATGGAAGGGTTCTTGGAGAATGCGGTGAAGCCCCCGACGAGGTGCAGTACGCGCAGCTATCCATCCCGGCGATCAGGGACGCAAGGGAGACTTGGACCGCCGAGAACCATCTGTTCAAGTTACTTCACAGAGGCTACACGGCCAAGGAAGCTGCTGGAGAAGTGCCGCTGGCCGAGTGCCCCTACGAGTTCTACGTGAACTGGGTCAAGGACCCCGAGGGCACGAGGAAGAAAGTAGAACAGATCACGAGAAAGTCGACCAAGCCGGAAGTCCTCCCCACAATAGAACGATAGTCCGGTCAGAGGAGAAGACGGGAAAGCCCGCCGAAAAGAGACACGGCTATCGTATTTCTTATCGCTTTTTCTCTAGGCCGAATGTAGCCTGGGCGCGATAGTGTTCCTCGTTGGAAGTCGGCATCAAGGTTCCGAGGCTCGAGGGGATGAGGGCAGAAGCCGCGACGGTCGTCAGATGGTTGAAGAAAGAAGGAGACCATGTAGGGAAAGACGAACTGGTGGTCCTGCTCGAGTTCCCCAAGGTCGAGGTGGAAGTCCCTTCACCAGAATCGGGGACGCTGACAAAGGTGCTCGTGAAGGAGGGGAGGATGGTGAGGGTCGATGATACCCTCGGCCTGCTGGCTACCTGAGCTAGGCGGGCTTCCGGGCGCGTCTCCCGCGTTCTGCTCTGAAGACCAGGCCGGCGATGGCGGCTCCAATCGGGGGACAAATTAGGTAGAGGTACTGTCGGTCGAAGAACCCGGAGAATATTGCAGGTCCAAGGCTTCTGACGGGATTCATGGACCCTCCGGAGACGGGACCCAGGATGTAGATCAGGATGGTCAATGCGATACCTGCCACAATCCCCTGCTTCCCCGCCCCCTGGACCAGCGCCACGTCGTACAGCACTACGAGGCAGAGGATCAGCGCCCCGAACACCTCGAGGACAAATGCTTCCGGGAGTGAGACCCCGGCCGAAACCATGTTCGAGCCCAGTGAAGCGGAGGGGACCTTGGAATCGAAGACCATAAGCAGGGCCAGGCCCGCGAGCATCCCACCGACGAACTGGGTCGCGAAATACGGAAGTATCAGTCCGCTCCTGAATTTTCCGCCCGCAGCGAATGCGACGGTTATTGCAGGATTGACGTGGGAGCCCGAGTACTTGGCCAGGAACTTGATTTCGACCGCTAGGGTAACACCGGGTACGAGGGCTGCGAATATCAGCCTCTGGGTGGCGTCGAGTCCTGGAAAGAGGAAACCGACCACGATCGCGGCAGGTCCGAAGAACGATATGGCGAAGGTCCCCACGAGCTCCGAAAGGACCCTTGTCCTCAGGCTAATCGGATCGGTGGAACCCAAACGGCGCTCGGTGTGGGGGGTTCGATGGACGCTTTCATTTATCCTCTCGCCCGTGTCGGTCCGCGCCAGCTACACTCGCGAGCGTCCGCAGTTAGGGCAGAATGACTTTGTCAGGTCTAATTCTGCCTTGCAGTACTTGCACTTCTCGATGACCTGCTCAGGAGGCGGCCAAGGCTTCCCTTCCCTGAGCGCGCGATTCTTCTCTATCCTCCTACCAATAACCGCCGATATCTCGAGCATTGCGACGATTGGAAAGAACATCCCGAAGTGGCCTACCACCGGCTCAGGCGTAAGAGCCGCAATAGTGACGTAGAGGGCGAGATAGACGATCAGCCTGTTTTTGGTCAGGGCTGTCGTTGAAATTATCCCCAGGCTCACGAGCAAAAGAAAGACCACCGGAGTTGTGAAGGCGATCGCGGACGCCGCGACGATGGTCAAAACTAGGGTGAGGTAGTCTGCTCCGCTGATGATTGGTGCGAATCCAACGATGGTGGCAAAGAAGACCAAGAATCTGATAATGGCCGGGGTGAGGATGAACCAGCCGATGGCAGCACCAACCGTGAAAAGGCCAAAGAAGCCGAAGGTGAACCGGTAAAGCATCTTCTTTTCGTGTGGGTAAAGGGCTGGGTCGATGAACTTGTAAATTTCGTACCCTATGACCGGGCTGGAAGTTATCAGCGACATGACGATGCCTCCCAAGAAATAGACTTCGAGGGGAGCGGTCAGGGTTCCCGAGATGAGAGTTATCTTGCCAGCGGCGAGAGCGTCCGCCTGCTCGAATACCAGCTTTATCATAGGCCGATAAAGCCCCGTAAAGAGGGCGCTCGGGTCGAAGGCCTCGGAAGGGATGAGGAGCCAGAAGATGAGGCTCCCAATCATGGCGATTCCAATTATCTTGACTCTGTACTTCAGCTCAGACAGGTGCTCGCGTAGGGTCGTCGCCCAGAACTTCCGCCCCTGCTCGGTTTCACTCATTTGACAGAGAGCCAGCCTGGCCCCAAGTCGAACTTATTGGTTCCTCTGTCCAAGGTGAAACGTTTCACAGAACTACCGAGAATCCTTCAGGGTCACTGATTCTCTCATACCGGCTACAAATTCTTAAATACGCGCAAGGGCTTCTTGGGCCTAATGGCACTCGACCCGCTCGAGTTGATCATCATCGGAGTTATCGTGGTGGTCATACTACTCTGGGGCCCCAAAAAAATCCCCGAAATCGCCCGGTCAATAGGCCTGGCAAAGAAGGAATTTGACAACGCCAAGAAAGAGGCTACGAATATCGGGACGTCCATGGTCACGGGAGCAGCCGCACAGAGTTCGTCCAGCCCGGTGATGACTTCGGACGAACAGTTGATAGAGACAGCGCATCGCCTCGGAATCGTCACTGAAGGCAAGACGTCGCAGCAGATTTCCGAGGAAATCGTAGCGCGGGCCAAGACTCCCTACGGAAGATAGGACAAGCGACCTAGTCTCAACAGAAACCCAGCTCGTCTGGATTAGACGTTTCCTTCAACGCTTATGAATCCAGGCTCGAAGAGAAAGGGATGCCATCCGCGGAAGAGGCATCGGAGATGAGCGAGGCACAGATAGCGGTCCACTGGAAGGAGGAGGAAAAGATACCCCCCTCGCCAAAATTCGTCGCCCAGGCGAACCTTGCGGACCCGAAATCCCTCGAAAGGTTCAGCCTTGAGAACTTCCCCGATTTCTTCGAGGAATACGCCGAACTGCTCGACTGGTCCCAGCGCTGGCAGACCACCCTTGACACGAGCAATGCCCCCTTCTGGAAGTGGTTTGTCGGGGGGAAGCTCAACGCCAGCTACAACTGCGTCGACAGGCATCTTGCGAAATACGCCGACAAGGCGGCGTTCATCTTCGTCCCCGAACTAGAGGACCAGCCCCAGGTCCGGATGACGTACCAGGACCTTTACGAGCGGGTAAACGAATTCGCCTCCCTGCTCAGGGACTTCGCCGGTGTGAAGGCTGGGGACAGGGTGACATTCCACATGCCGATGGTTCCGGAGCTGCCTGTTTCCATGCTCGCCTGCGCGAGGCTGGGCGTGGTCCACTCCCAGGTCTTTGGGGGTTTCAGCGGGCAGGCCTGCGGCGTAAGGGCGGCGGATTCCGGGAGCCGCGTTCTTGTCACCATAGACGGCTACTACAGGAACGGGAATCTGATCGACCACAAGGCGAACGCGGACATAGCAGTGAAGGCAGCCAAGGAGCTGGGCCAGGACGTCGACAAGGTGCTGGTCTGGCGCAGACATCCTGGCAGGAACTCGTCAAAGACGCCGATGCTGGAGGGCCGCGATTATTTCGTCGACGAGGTTCTGAAAGGGTACGTCGGGAAGCGGGTCGAGCCTGTGCAGATGGACGCCGAGGCGCCTCTCTTCCTCATGTACACCAGTGGGACGACGGGCAAGCCCAAGGGATGCCAGCATAGGACCGGCGGGTACCTGGCATACGTCGCATGGACGTCGAAGTACATCCTCGACATCCACCCCGAGGACGTCTACTGGTGTATGGCCGACATCGGGTGGATTACGGGCCATTCGTATATCGTCTACGGGCCTCTCGCTTTGGCGGCGACCGGCGTCCTCTACGAGGGGGTCCCCACATATCCGGACCCCGGGCGGCCCTGGAGGATAGCCGAGGAACTTGGGGTCAGCATCTTCCACACGTCTCCCACTGCGATACGCCAGATGAGGAAGACGGGCCCTGCTGAGCCGACAAAGTACGGCTACCACTTCAAGTCGATGACCACGGTGGGGGAGCCGATAGAGCCTGACGTCTGGAGGTGGTACTATGACGTCGTCGGGAAAAAAGAGGCGGTCATCACGGATACGTGGTGGATGACGGAGACTGGAGGCTTCCTTTGCAGTACTGTGCCCGCCCTCATGCCGATGAAGCCGGGGAGCACGGGCCCCGGCGCCCCGGGGATCTTCCCGATTATCTATGACGACTCGGGAAATGAAATCCCGCGCGGTTCCGACAGGGCGGGAAACATCTGCATCAGGGCCCCCTGGCCAGGCGTCTTCCAAACGATCTGGGGGGACTCGGAAAGATATGTCAGGCAGTACTACTCCAAGTACAACAAGAACAAGGATAGCAAGGATTGGCGCGACTGGCCGTTCATGTGCGGGGACGGGGCCGTGCTCGCAGCGGATGGGTACTTCAGAATCCTTGGGAGGCTCGATGATGTGATCAAGGTGGCAGGGCACCGGCTGGGAACCAAAGAACTGGAAAACGCAGCCCTCACAGTACCGGAGGTTGCGGAGGCGGCAGCGGTCCCCATAGCGGACGAGATGAAAGGCAGAATGCCTGACATCTACGTATCTCTGAAGCCGGGCATCGAGCCGAGCGATGAGGTAAAGAAAAAGGTGACCCGAGCGCTCGAAGAGGAGATTGGCAAGATTGCAAGACCGAAAAATGTGTACATCGTGCCCGACATGCCCAAGACCAGGTCAGGGAAGATAATGAGGCGGGTCCTAGCTTCAATATCCAACCACGTTGACTATGGGGATATCACCACCCTTGCGAACCCCGAGGTCGTCGAACAGGTCCGCCTCCTTGTGCAGGGGACCGGGAAGGTGACTCCCAAAGCGGGCCATGAAGAGGTCCTACGTGAAGTAAAGGAAGAGTGACCGAGGCTCAGCCGTTCGCTGTAAGAGGGTATCAGCTCCTGCTGTTCTGACTGCTCCCTAGGGTGGCCCGGCTACCTGCGACCGCTCAAACTGGCCGGGAATTTCCGGTGGCACCCTGCGTTCTTCCCACTGCTTTGACGGACAGCACACGAGATGGGTCTGTTGATTTTTGCATGCCCGGTATTTGATTTTACATGTGAAACAAACATAAATAGATTTTTTCGAAGACAGGAAGAGCGTCCTGCGTCTGGGCATTTGCTGCTTTAGGCTGACCAATGGTCTTGCGGTCGGTCGAGTGAAACTTCTGTGCGGTCGGCGGGATTTCCAACCAACATTCAAGAACTGATGGATAAGCTCCTGGAGACGTTGGTCTCAGGGAGAATTGCGGTGGGAGGAGGAATCGGCGTCCTCACGATTTTTGCTTGGACACTCGCCGTGTTCAACATTGGGCCCATGGTTGGGACGCCGACACTCCCTGTGAATTTTGCTTCGCTCTCCCTGTTCACCGCGGCCTGGACCGTGAGCATGCTCGCCATGATGTTCCCCACGGCGGTGCCGATGCTCTTGATGTTTCTGAATGTCGGCAGAAGCACGAAGAAGGAAGTGAGAGAGGGTGGAGGTCCAACTCCCGGTAAGGCAATCTTGTTTGTTGCCACATACATCGGGGCGTGGGTGGCTGCAGGGGTGCTCTTCTACGTGGGCGCCGCGCTTGTGCTTAGCCAGCTGCCACTAGGAGCGAACCTATTCATCGGAACCACCTTGGGGCTAGGGATCGCCCTGATCGTTGTCGCTGTGTACCAGCTCTCGCCTATCAAAGGAGAATGCCTCGCACGGTGCCATCCGAACTCCTTCCTGTTCAGGTCCTACAGGGGCGGAGCCTTCGGTTCGTTCTGGATGGGCCTGGACTATGCAAAGTACTGCGTCGGGTGCTGTTGGGTGATGATGCTCTTCCTCCTGGTGTCAGCCTCGATGGGGCTCGCTTGGATGGTCGCGTTCACGGCGATCATATTCGCAGAAAGGAACCTGCCATTTCGAAGCTGGATTCCGAAGGCTTTCGGTATCGGCTTCCTCCTCGCCGGGGCAGCCCTAGTGCTGGTTTAGGCTCCACACCCGCAATATTGTTGAGGATAAATAACGCAATGTTCCCTGGTTGGCGTCGGGCATGCCAGAAAGATGGGAACTCGATGGTGACTGGATAAACTCCTGCAGTTGCGACTCAGGCTGTCCCTGCCTCTTCTACTCAGACCCTACCAAAGGTCATTGCGACGGCATGGACGGATTCCACATCAGGAAGGGGAAGTATGGTAACGTCTCACTCGACGGACTCAATGCCGTCATTGCCTCCCACTCTCCCGGGAACTTCTGGAAAGGCAACTGGTCCGCCGCATTGTATCTTGACAACAAAGCCACCAAGGAGCAGCAGATGGCTTTGGAGACGATCTTCGGCGGTAAGGCCGGAGGCGCTCCCGCGATGCTCGCAGGCTTAATCACGGACCTCAAGGGAATGAAATGGGCTCCGATAGAGATCGACGCCAACAAGATCTGGGTGAAGGTCTCAGGTGTCCTTGAATACCAGCTGAAGCCAACTGAAGGTGGAGACAAGAAGAAGGCGATTCAGGTGGCCAACCATCCGCTGTCACCGGCAGTCGACGCCATGAGCATGGGCGTAGGCGTAATGAGCCACTTTAAGGACTACGGCATGGAATGGGACAACACGGGCAAAGACGGCAACTACGCCGCTTTCCACTTTAACGGTCCCTAGCATTCCTGCCCGGCGCCCTCTTTGATTCCAAATTAGTGCAAGACACCAGTTGCAGGACCTTGTGGTGGAAGTCTGTGCGGTCAGGGGATTTCATCCCGGACTCTTGAGCAGTACCTGTCCGTTCTCGTCTAGCTGAAGTCCAGCTCAAATCCGACCCGCGGCACCTCTTTGGTTTTTCTTGTTTTATTGGATACTCATGCTGCTATGTTGAAATGTCCTGGGCACTCCAAAGGTCGGACAGCTAACCCCATCTGCTCTGCGAAAGGTAGAGAGGGTTACCGTCTGGGTCGGTAAAGAAGGCCAGCCTCACCTGGGTATCATCAGTGACTCTCGAGAATACAATTCCCTTTTCTTTCAGTTCGCTAATGGCCGCATCCAAGTTGTCCACAGCAAAACCAATCGAGAGGCTCTCAGACTTTCCTGGTTGCGGACCATCCTTGTTGGAGGGGTGTAATGCAATTATTGTTCCCGGGGCCTCGACCTGAGCAAATTGGTCGCCATATCGGGTTTTCAGCTTCAGCCCTAGGGAGTCGGTGTAGAATCGGACAGCCCTTTCCATGCTGTTGACCATCACAGTTACGTTGGCCTGCTTGATCATCCGTTTATCCACATCCCCTGCGGATTTGATGTTTTTCGACGTGGTCCAAACTTGCACACGTCGGCTTCGAAGCCATTCTCTTCTTCAGTTAATAATTACGCCCAAACTCCACCGAGGTATTTGGACTTCAAACGGACGGGTTCCTCGCTCCCCTGCTAAAGCTCATACGCCGAGCCTTGACGCGGTCGGAATCTTCGGGCCTGGGCTAATTCTTCCTCTTTGTGAAAGCAACTACTGGGATGATCCTTTTGGTCTTGCGCTGATACTCTGCAAACTGGGGGTAAAGGGTAGCTTGGCGCCCGTAAATGATGTCTCTTTCGGGGGCGGTGACTTCTTCTGCGTGGACATCGAGGGTGTCGTCCCCGACCTCTATCTGGACTTCTGGATGGGCCATCAGATTACGGAACCAGTCCGGGTGCGCGTCCGCTCCCCCCTTTGACCCGAACACCAGGTAGCGCTC
>JAPCJK010000059.1 GCA_027886975.1 Nitrososphaerota archaeon | reverse complement strand
TCTAATTCCACTGACCGAGGGCTCAAGAACGCCCCGGTAGTATAGGGTCGAAAGACGTACAGCCCGGTCAAACAAAGGGTGTCGAGAGTATGCTGGCCTTTCGAGTCGGCGACCCGGGTTCGAATCCCGGCCGGGGCAATTCTATACGGGTTCGAATCCCCTCCCTTTTGAAGAGAGTCTTCGCCGCGTTCAAAATGGACCAATCAGGGCATACGCACTGTCAATGAGCAGCGGGGCGAACAAGATTTGTCACGCCAAAAACTAAATAACAAAAGATCCTAGAATCAACCATGAATAGGGTAGTTTCGAGGTCCTCAAAATGAAGCCGTTGACCATCAAAATACTACGGAGCATAGGTCTCCGAGCTTACGGTATTTTCCCGCAGGATCCAAACGTCTTCAAACCTGCCTACCTAGCAACGCGTTTGGGGGTGGATTCCAAGACCGTGAAGGCTCACCTGGCGGGCATGGAAAGAACAGGATTCATCCGGTTCTATCAAGTGTATCCCAACTTTAGCCATCTGGGCATCGAGGGTTCCGCATACTTGTTCCAGAGTCCCGAAGAAGACCGGAGGGCGGAACTGATTCAAGAGATAGAACTCGTTGAAGGTATCCTTGAAGTGCACAACTTTCTAGGACCTTCGATATGTGTCGACCTATCTTATAGTTCGGTGCCTAATCTAGACAATAAGCTTCGCAGGCTGTGCGAATTAACTGGTGACTCAACCCCCGTGCCGTTTTACGAACGATTCATGCCCGAAGTGAAAAGACCTCTCTCAAAGCTGGATTGGCGCATTCTGAAAGCTCTTCGCTATCGCGCCCGTCGACCACTAAGGGAAGCGGCAGCCGAAATTGGTGTGAACCTGAAAACCTTTCGTAGACGCTTCGAGAGAATGGCGCAGGAAGGAAGTTTCTTTATCACTCCTGCCTTGGATCCGAGCAAAGCGCCCGGTCTGGTATTGTTCGAACTGTTGGTGTACACGACTCCGGATGCTGACCGTTCTACCATTCAGCGCATTCTGAGTGTTACCGACGACCATTACGTATACCATTACGTTCCTTCCATGCAGAGGCTAGGCAATTTTGACATTCTCGCCTTCGCAGAAACTACTGGGGAAATCGAACAATTGCGTAGGCAAGTCCGATACATACCTGGTGTGGCGAAAGTAGACGCTCTGGTTTTTCGCGGATGGAACGAATATACCAAATGGATAGATTCCGCAATTGACCTGAAGATAGAGCAAAGCCCAATATGAACGAGAACAGAGAGTTGGTACTAGGTTCATCTCCTCTGGGTGTGTCCAAAAACGGGAATTCTTCTCCCACAGGTCTTATTGCCATCAGGGTTTACGTATTCGTCGAAAACGCGTGATTGCGGAACAAATCGTGAACGGACTCAATGTCCAAGAGATACAAGGTCTAATTGAGGCTGTGAAGAAAGAACCTCAGATTGCGCAGGCCAGATTCCGTGCCACCACAGCATGGGTGACAGGCTTTCGGAACGAGGCCTCGGTGAAGGACTTCACCCTGGGCGGCGTGACCAACTCGACGAGCCGCACAAAACCATTCACTGTCGCAGGCGACCATCCGCCAGAGCTTCTGGGAACCAACAAGGGGCCATCATCCGTGGAACTGCTTTTGGCAGCCCTCGGCCACTGCATTGCATCTGGCTTTTCAACGTACGGAGCGCACATGGGCATTCCAATAAAGAGCCTTGTCGTGGAGATACAAGGAGACGTGGATCTGCAAGGGATGCTCGCTCTTCCAGAACCCGGCAAAGTAAGGCCCGGCTTCCAGACGATTAGGGCGAGATATTACGTCCAAAGCGATGCCCCACGGGAGCAGCTCGAACAACTGGCGAAATTGGCTGAAGATCTCTCGCCAACAAAAGACTCACTGCGAGCGGTTCAATTCTCATCTGAACTAGTCGTCAAGTAGACACCTCTTGGACCTCCTCTTTTTCTTCATCCTTTAATCAAAGGAGTCCCATATGATCAGCCGTATGGACTCTCCTACACGACGCACCGTCAAGGTGATTCATGATGGCGACCCATGGTGTTGGTACAGCTGGGGACTTGAGCCTGTGCTGCAGAGGCTACATGAGGTCTACGGCGACGGCATAGAAATCTCATACAGGATGGGTGGCGTCTTTGAGAGCCTGGACAAGTGGAGAGAGAAGTACGGGGTTGGAGACGACGTGGCCCTGCGGCAGTGGATTGCCGACAGCGACAGGGCGATGAGAAATCCGTTCGACCTCAACTACGTGGTCCGCTCTGGGATGAAAAACACGTGGATAGGCTGCGCCGCAGTGAAGGCGGCGGGGTTTCAAGGGGAAGAAGCTATGATGAGATTCTATCGAAAGCTGATGGAGGCCATTCAGGTCCACTCGAAAGACGGCTCGAAGGATAGCGTCCTTAAGGAGGTTGCGGAAGAGTCGGGTCTGAATGTCGAAAGGTTCCTGAAGGACGCCCATGGGGAAAGTGCGTTCTCAGCTTTCAGGGCTGACAGGCACGGCATGGCGGCGGACAAAGGCAACTTCTTCTCTCTGATCTTGGTCAATGTCGCGGACAACACCAGAATCCAGGTTCAGGGATACTCATCAGGACCTTACGAGGAAGCGATTGACAAAATCTCGCACGGAAAGCTCGAGCGAAGCACCCCCATAGACATACTCGAGTATTGCGACAAAAGGAGGGGGTTTCTGATCACAGCGAGAGAACTTAGCGAGGTCTTCGAAACGAGCGAAGAAGATGTGAGTCGAAGGATGGAAAGTCTGACGAAATCAGGCCTGTTCAAGCAAGTGAACGTCCACAAGGTGGGCCAGTATTGGACAATTCCGAACGAATCCAAGATTGCCGAGTTGACATTGAAGCAGGTGAGTCTTTCACATGTCACGGAACGGGCGAAAGTCACGGAAAAGGTCGAGCTGGAGGACGTGGTAAAGCAGGCTGTCAAGAAGCTCTACACAGAAGTCGCGCAGAGGCCTCGCGGGACTTTCCATTTTCCAGTCGGCAGGGCGGGGACCGACTTGGCTGGCTACCCCGAAAAGGAGGTGGAAAAGATACCGCGGGCTGCCGTCGAGTCCTTCGCCGGTGTCGGTTACCCTCACGGAACCAATTCGATAAGGGAGGGTGATACGGTTCTTGATGTCGGGTCGGGTTCAGGCACGGACCTCTTCGTCGCGTCCTTGAGGGCGGGAGCGAAGGGAAAGGTTTTGGGGTTGGACATGACCGAAGCGATGCTGGAGAAAGCAAAGGGCAACGTCGAGAAATCTGGGTTCAAGAACATCAGGCTGTTGAAAGGTGATGCGACGAAGATCCCGATTGAAGATTCGACAGTCGACGTCGTCACGAGCAACGGAGTTCTCAACCTCGTCCCGGACAAGGAGAAGGCGTTCCAGGAGATTTATCGGGTCTTGAGCAAGGGGGGCCGGTTCCAGCTCGCTGACATCGTGACGCAACAGGACGTCCAGGCGGTGTGTGGGATTGTCCCCCAGCTATGGGCAGATTGCATCGGAGGAGCTGCGGTGGAAAAGGACTACCTAGAGATGATTAGGAGGGCTGGTTTCTCAGAGGTGAGAATTACGAGCCGGCTCGACTACTTCTCCAAAAGCCCGGAAAGCACGAGGAGGCTGACTAAGACCTTCCGAGCCGAATCGGTAGTCATCAGCGCGAAGAAACCATGAGTAGGAATGCGAATCCTTCCGTCCCATGTGTAGCGTAGTCCCCGCGACCGCACGGCCAGATTGGGAAACAATCACATCGCCGCCCCAGTGTGGTCACATTCCCAAACATCTTGCCGCAACGAAAGAGCACTCATATGGGTGCTCTAGTCCCGGCCGGGGCAGTATTAAGCTCCGGTTGGTAAAAGGAGCCCGGGGCAGTATTAAGCTCCGGTTGGTAAAAGGAGCCCGGTCTGAGGTATCCCGGGCATATGCGGAAGACAACCACCCGTATTCCGCATTGTAGCCTCACCATCGCGCTGACCTCTGCTGCATCATGGTCTACGAGGAACTGGCCGTGCCGAGTTCTCGCCAGTACAACCGTCGACTTCCTAAGACTGGAGTCTGAGGGTCGGGGCTTTCGACTACCTCCGGGTGAAGGCCGACCCCCCACTGTCGAGGGCCGGCCGCTTCGGGATGGACCAGGAGGGCATCACGCCCCCGATCTCGAGGCGAAAGTCGTAGTGGAGCGACGTCGCCTTTTGCTTCTGGATGACTAAGGCCAGGTTGCCCCGCTTCGGCGCCTTTTCACCAGAATCCCGGTCTCAACATTGTCCCGACTCTTTTTAAATTGCCTAGTGACCGATTTGACCATGGAATCGGCCACTCGGCTCCGCGTGGCCGAGACAAGCTCGCGATTGGTCGGCCGTGGGATAGCTGCCATCGACCCGAAGGCGATGGAGCAACTTGGGCTCTCGGCCGGCGACGTCATAGAGATAACCGGCAAAGGAAAGAAGAGCCACGCGATCCTGTGGACAGGATATCCCGAAGACTATGGCAGAGGCCTGATACGCATCGACGGGTACACAAGGAACAACATCGGGGTCGGTATCGACGACACCGTGTCCATCGCCGCAGCCAAGGCAAAGGAGGCTCAGGAGATAATCCTCGCCCCGACAGAGCAACTCAGCGTGGAGGGGCTGGAAGAGTACCTCCCCGAAGTCCTCGAGAACCACGTGATGACAAAGGGCGACTCCCTCCCCCTCAACATAATGGGAAAGAAGATAGACTTCATCGTGGAAAGCACGTCGCCGTCAGGAGCTGCCGTCGTCACGCTGGAGACCAAGTTCCGCCTCGGCACGATGCACAAGCCCCTGAACACGGGCGTACCGCGCATCACCTACGAGGACATAGGCGGATTGACGAGGGAGGTCCAGAAGATACGCGAGATGATAGAACTTCCCCTCAGGCACCCCGAGATCTTCGAACGCGTCGGCATCGAGGCGCCAAAGGGCGTGCTGCTCTACGGACCGCCTGGCACCGGAAAGACCCTTCTCGCGAAGGCCGTCGCGAACGAGACGAACGCGAACTTCTACTCGATAGGCGGGCCTGAGATAATGAGCAAGTACTACGGGGAGTCCGAGGAGAAGCTCAGGAGCATATTCAAGGAGGCGCAGGAGAACGCTCCCAGCATCATCTTCATCGACGAGATAGACTCCATCGCCCCAAAGAGGGAGGAGGTGTCGGGAGAGTTGGAGAAGAGGATAGTGTCCCAGCTCCTCTCGCTCATGGATGGTCTGGAGTCGCGCGGCAAGATCGTGGTCATCGGGGCTACCAATCGCCCTGATGCCCTGGACCCTGCGCTGAGGCGCCCTGGGAGGTTCGACAGGGAGATAGAGATAGGCATACCTGACGAGAAGAGCCGCCTCGAGATCCTCCAGATCCACACGAGGGGGATGCCCCTGGAATCGGACGTGAAGCTGGACGAGATGGCGCGGGTCACCCACGGCTTTGTGGGAGCGGACCTGCAGGCCCTAGGAAAGGAAGCCGCGATCCTCGCCGTCAGGAGGGTGCTCCCGGAGATAAACATGGAGCAGACCAAGGTCCCCGCGAAGACGCTCAACAAGATCAAGGTGAAGATGCAGGACTTCCAGGACGCCCTGCGCGACGTCCAGCCATCGGCTATGCGAGAGGTCCTTGTCCAGGCTCCGGACGTGAAATGGGAAGATATCGGAGGCCTCACAGAGGTGAAGGAGGAGCTGACCGAGGCGGTCGAGTGGCCGCTCAAGTACAGCAAGCTTTTCGAGAAGGGGGACGTCAAGCCTCCAAAGGGAATCCTGCTCCACGGCCCGCCGGGGACGGGAAAGACCATGATCGCAAAGGCAGTCGCCAACGAGAGCGAGGCGAACTTCATCAGCATCAAGGGCCCCGAGCTCATCTCAAAGTGGGTCGGCGAGTCCGAGAAGGGCGTGAGGGAGGTCTTCAGGAAGGCCCGCGCCGCCGCGCCTTGCGTCGTCTTCTTCGACGAGATGGACGCCATCGCCCCGAGGAGGTCGTCGGGCGAGATGGACAATCAGGTGACCGAGCGGGTGGTCAGCCAGATCCTGACGGAGATGGACGGGCTGGAGGAGCTAAAGGGGGTGGTCGTACTTGGCGCCACCAACAGAATCGACATCATCGACGAGGCACTGCTGAGGCCCGGAAGGTTCGATAGGATATTGCGCATCCCGCCGCCGGACAAGGAAGCTCGAATAGAGATTCTGAAGATACACACAAAGAAGAAACCGCTCGCAAAGGACGTCGACTTGGTGATGCTCGCCGAAAAGACCGAGGGGGCCACAGGGGCGGACCTTGCCGCGATCGCGAACTCGGCGTCCATCTCATCGATCAGACGTTACCTGAAGGTCCATGGGAAAGAGCCCGAGGGCGGGACTGGAGAGTTCGAAATCACCATGGCCGACTTCGAGGAAGCGATCAAGGACATGAAGCGCAAGACAGCGGGCTGAGCTCAGGAGGCGTCGCAGCCCTACTGTGGTAGGGTGCCCAAACGTCCTGCGCAGCGAAGGGGAACCCAAATGAGCGCTCGAAAGCCACCAGCGAGTTAAACCCCGAGCTTCTTGCCCAGGTCGATGACCAGTTCAAGGCCTCAAGCTCTTCAAAGCGTTTCCGGGCTTCGAATCGGGGCGCCGAGTTCCCTTCGCTTCAACCTCGTTTGGAGTGACGAGAGAAGACCTAGGACTTCTTCGTCTTCTTCCAACCGCCCCGCCACCCTCTCAACGCCTTGTCTATGACTCGGTCAAGTGCTTGAAGATCATTGAGCAGCTTATGGAGCTTCTCCCTTTCAGCCTCAGTCAGAGGCCCCTCAGTCGTCAATCCAATCGAAACTTTGGCTCTAGTTCTTGTCAATCAACCTGGCGCCCTGGCCGAGCGCCATCGGTTAATCTGTGGCGCCCTTCCTGATGAAGGGCTGTGCTTTGCATGAGGATTTCAACTTGCGCCGAGAGCCTCTGCCCTTGATTAACATCCTCTTGAAAATGGATTCCCGAAAAACTTAAATCTGGTATACAACTCTGGGTTGTATATCGGGTGACAATGCCGTGAGAAGCAGAATCACCAAGATAAGGAACAAACTGGTTCCTTCCAGACAGAAGACGGAAACGTCTCGGAGCACCATCGTCAATCCAGAGTACAGCATCGACCGCACCTTCGAAGACATGGAGAGGTCCTTCAGCGAATTCATGTCACCGACTCTCGCTCCACTCCTCTCGTGGGGCCCCCTCGCACGCGCATTCGACCTGCCGACCATGCGCCAGACCATGGACCTCGTCGACGAAGGTGACCGCTACGTAGTCGCAGCACAGCTTCCTGGCTTCAGCAAGGAAGACGTTGACGTCAGAATCGACGACCAGACACTGGAAGTGAAGGCGGAGACAAAGAAGGAGAAGGAAAGCAAGGACAGCAACGAACGCGCCTACTCCTCCTTCCGCAGGTTCATCCAGTTCCCGGAGCCGGTCGTCTCGTCCAAGGTGGAAGGGACCATGAAGAACGGGATTCTCAGCCTGAGGATTCCGAAGAAGGAACCCACATCGAGGAGGATGATGAAGGTACAGATCAGGTAATGTGGGGTTCCTTCCCAAACCTTTTTTGAAGCTTGAGGTGGAGAAACATGTCTCTCAATATCGCGCCTTTCCTTGGCTACACTTCCTACCTCGCAGTTCTTGTGAGGCTCTTCCTAGGGGCGAGTCTCATCAGGCACGGCTATCCAAAGATCAAGGGAGGCTGGCGCCAGAGAGGACAGTGGATGACGCCGCGTTGCTCTAGAGGTGGGAGGTCGCATGGCGCAATGGACGGAAACCCAACATCGTGGAGCTCGCGAGTCAGCGTTGAAAGTACACAAAAGTACACGGAAGGCACAACTACCGCAGGCGAGCTTCCGAGCCGCCTAGTGCTTGGGCATTCTTGCCATTCATGACGGAGGGAAGCTTCACTTGAATGCACAAAACATCCATCAAAAGAAGCGGACTGCCGTCAAGACTTTCAGGCTTCCCGAAGATGTTCTTGACTTCCTAGAGAAAGAGGCAGAAGACGAGGGGACGACTCTGAATGCCCTTGTTTCATCGATACTGATCAGACATTCTGAGTGGGGAAGCATGGCAAGAAAGCTCGGGATGATTTCGGTGTCGAAGTCCCTATTGCAAGCCGCCCTAGAATCAAGCAGAGACGAGGAACTGGTCGCTACCTCTCGGAAGATACTCCCGCAAGGATGGAAGGACATGGCAATGTTCAAGTTTCACGATTTCTCACTGGAAAGCATGATTCAGCTCTTCAAGCTCTTAACCAAGTATGGCTACGAGGCTGACATGGACGTCAACAGAGTTGGCAACAAGTACATGATCAGCTTCAGACACGCACTAGGCCCGAAGTTCTCACTCTTACTCAAGAACGCCATAGACGAGCTTCTTAGAGTGTCGTTCCACATTCAGCCCACAATCGAGACGAGCGATGCCTCGGTTGCAGTTACGTTCTCTGCGCCGTAGTCTCGCCTGCCCACCTGATGAAGAGAATCAAACCAGACATGATGAGCCCCGAGCATACGATCAGTGTGACGTGAAAAAGGAGGACGGTCTCCAGTTCGATTCCAAAGACATCCACGACGGCTTCGAGGACGCTTTCGAAGCCGACCAGGATGAACGCGACTGCTACGAACCCGAAGACACTTTCCATAACGTCTTTTCGGAATGCCTGGAGGGCCTTGAACGAGAAGTAGCTGCCCACGAACGCCATTACGGCCAAACCCACATCCAGGGCTAGCAAGAGCTGCATGGAGGCGTCCTTCTCTCTTCGCTATTTCATCACAATGTACATACCATGTGCACTAGCTAAGCGAGCCAAGATACACATCGTACACGACCTGAATATCTATTGGGCCCCTGATATGCAACCCATGCGAAGGATCGGTTCGAGGAACGACCTGACCGCAATCTACGAGATGTGCGACGCGTATTGGTCGATTTTCCTCAGCGTCCAGAGAGCCCTTGGAATGCTCGGCGAGTCTGGCAAGGAGGCGACGCTAAGGTATCTCGAAGACTCAGGTCTCAGGCTGGAGGAGGTGCCGCTTAGGCCGGACCAATTCGTAGAATGCCTCAGGGAAATATTCGGGCTTGGGGCCGTGATAATCGAGGGCGAGATAGAGGACAGCCTTAGGCTAATGGAGAATCTATCAAAGCGAAGGAGTTCGCTGGTGGGAGCTGTTCTGGAGATCAAAGAGAGGAAGACGCTTCAATGACCTTGGTCACGAACGTTGGAGAGTCATGCCCAGGTTTAGCCCATTCAGAAACTTCACACGACAGAGCGTTCCAATCTTCCCGGAGGTCGAGGCTCGATCTCTGCTACGAACTAATGAACGCAATCTGGGAAACAAAGGAAGACAGACCGACCCACCTTATGCAGAGGGTCAACCTGAGCTGGAATGTACTCACGCAGATGCTTGCCTACCTGGCAGCAAGGGGCTTGGTTAAGATCAATTTCATCGGCTCCAGACGAATGATAACGTTGACCGAGCTTGGAGTTTCCTGCCTGCAGGGCCTCCACGAGGCGAGAAGTGTTCTCCTTCGTGAATCGGAGAAAGAAACTACAGAATCGCTGGAAAAGCCCGAGAGAATCTTCCTGGCGCCCAATCCCCCGCTGAGGGCTCGGCCTCATGAAAAGAGCGTGTCGTAGACCTTGGTCCTCGAGAAAAGGGCAATATCTCTTGCCCTAAAGTCAATCCTTTCGGTCGACCGGAGGATTCGTTGCGTGGTGGCCTGCGACCTTGAAGGCAAGATGAGGGCAAACGTCTTGCGAAAGGGAGTCGAGTCCCTCGAGCCTGAGGCTCAAACAAAGTTCTTCGTTGAGCAGGCGGCGATAGGGGCAGGCATGGGTCACTCAGGGGACGGATACCATGGAAGGATTAGGATGGTGATTGTCGTGAGAGAGAAACTGATTCTCATAGTCTTCAGCCTCTTCGAAGGTGTCATTTTGGTCTCTGCGGATCCTGATCTCCCTCTGGAGAAGACGCCGGGCATAGGCGAAAGACTGGATATGATGGAAGAAGCCATCTTCCCCACCCGGCCAGTTCCGACCAAGTTTGACCAAATCAAAGGGGATCTTAGGTGATGGCAACAAGGGATACGGCCGGGTCTTCTGGACTCTCCTTGGAATTTGCCGACGCTATGGGCTCGCTCCTAAAGGGCATCCAGACAGCAGATTACAGGCAAACGACCGAATCAGGGGGGAATGGCAATATCAAAGTCTCGAAGGGAGAAGGCGCTGCATCCAAACGCGTATCTCCCGGGGCAATCGCGGCGGCTGCCAAACTCGCGGAGGAAAGAAGGGAAGTCGTGATCCAGAGCGTGGATAATGCCCTCGATGTCATTGGAAGGACGGGGAGGGAGGTCTTCTTCGAAATCTTGGAGAAGCGATACGGTGTGACCAAGGACGAGATAGCTGAGTCGCCTGGCAAGCTCACGTCGACCCTCAAGCTGATGCTCGACAGCTCTGCCGCAGTAATCGAAGGGTATGCCGTCAGGGAGATTAAAGAGAGAATGGGCGTCGAAGCGTCTTCGTTAGAAGAGGCCGTCGAATTACTCAAGTCCCGGGAGCGGTCGATGCTGGAGGAGGACGCCACCGAAGTCCCCTACACCATGGGCGAAGCCCAGGGACACTCCGAGGAGGGGAATCATTCACAGAGTGGTGGCAATCCCATTGAGGACTTCCTTGAACTGAATCCATATCCCTCGAAACCCAAGGCGAGGTTCGTCTACCATTACCGCATTTGCGGTTAACTTCAGCTAGGACCTAACACATTCCCAGTCTGATGAACCAAGTGCTATGTGCTGATGCTATTCGTATGCTTGATGCTGTTTGTAAGCTGTGGGTTCGTTACCACCGGGTCCATTTGACAATATGTGCACAGAGTTGAATGGCGCGAGTTCATTGGGTTGGGTTCAGGCAGAAACCTGCCGTTTGGAGACGGTGCTTAAGCCCGCCACTGCAGGTCCGAATCCCGGCCGGGGCATGATTTTTCGGGCCTCTAGACGAGCCTACCCTCCAGCCACGCTGTCGTCCAACACCTCCAAGACTGCCAGGCCGTTCTCATGAGTAGGCGTAAATCAAGCCGAGTCAGGCATTCAGAGGCATGAGAAACCTGACGCTTGCCGCCGTTCTCGCTGTTGTCATTGTAGCCAGCGCAGGGGTTGGGTATCTCATCGGGGTGGCAACAACGAAGCCTGCCTGCGACATTGCGCCACAAGGAAGCGTACTCTATGTCAAGGTCACACTTGACCGTGCGAAAACGCCTGCGACAAATGCCACTGTTGAAGCCGTTCCCGTGGAGACTTGTAATGGCGTTAATACCACAATTGCCATCCTGATGCAGGTAGGGTCAACGCCACTGGAGTAGCGACACTCAGCGCGAGCTTCGACACCTTCTTCAGCGTCACCGTGCGCTACGGGGGTCAGAGTTATCCCTTCTCGGCATATCTTCAACATTCCCTCACAACTTGCGCGAACCTGAACGTCCCATCAGGGAGCCTGAGTATCACGCAATGCTAGCCTGAAAAGAACAGCGCATTCGTTCAACCCTACCAAAATCACTAGGTCATATCCGGCCGACCTCACCAAAATGGGACCCGAGATTCAATGGGACCGACTGACGTAGTAAACTGGTCAGGTCGCAACGGGCCCGTGACCAATAAGTTCAGAGTGAACTCTATTGATTCAAAGAGGCTCGATTCAAGCTAATCTTGGACGCCACTTGCGATGTGCTTTACGCAAAGCTCCGCTAATCGAAATTCCTTTACTTGAGAAGGATGACATTTCCCATTCCCCTTCTGCGTTTCTCAATCAATCCTCGGCTTTCGAGTAATTCCAATGTCCTGCTGACTGTGGTCTTGGAGAGACCTACCTTCCTTCCTAAGTCTCCTTGGTTCATTACGCCTCCTGCATCGAGAACTGCCTGGTAGATCTTAGCTTCGTCTTCTTTCAGCATCTTCGATAAGGCCTCCCACCCGGTGCGACGTTCGTCAAGGAGTGTTTGTCCAATCGGTTGTTCGGGTATTTCCTTCGTCGAGAAAACAAGGTAGGATGCGCTTATTCCAGCCAACAGCATCGAAAGAGATACCGTGAGGATGTCCGTAAATGTGTATAGACCAGGAACGGATGTGAGGGTTTTCGTTCCGTTCGACCCAAAGATGTAGACGCTCAAAGATGCAGGCTGAATCAGTTTGAGGGCAGCAATGAAAGTGCTGAGAGCGAGCATGACCGTCGCTAGAGCCAAGCCCGCATTTCTATCCAACGTGGTCTATTCCTGGTGTTCGCTCGGATTTAGCCCTTGATGACTTGGCAATACGGAGCTAAGTCGATGAAAAGCAGGACTGAGTTTGGAGAGGGTGTGCTAGTTTCCCAATCACGTCCAGGACCGTCCGGGTAGGGTCCACCGCATAACCAACTAATCATCGTCCCATTGGAGTAGCCTTCACTGAGCCTCGTGTTCCCAAAGTTCGCACCCGGGGGAGGCACGATCTGGCTCAGACTTTCTGTCAAGTTGTTAGTCCAGACAGCGATGTACCCCGGACCCTTCGTTTCGTTGCATATGGTTGCGCAGACGACGTTTGCGGAGTGGGAGTTGATTGAGGCAAATGCTGGAACGACTGTCGGTATTGTGAAGCCCAGTACCAGGGAGATAGACACTACAGCTGCAGCGTAGGCAAGGCGCCTTTGTGAGATCATTCTTTGTCTTTCACCTTGGACTCCATGTTCCAATACAGACGAAATATGTCTTAGGTAGGAAACTGGTTTCCAACTAAGTGCGTTAGGCAATTGAAGCGGTTTAGCCCCGGGTTGAACCCTAGTCGGAAAGGTCGGGGCGCGGCTCAAAGAACAGGTGGATGAAACTGCTTGAGAAGTCGATTAGCAAGGAATATGAATCCCTGACGAAATCGACATCGTGAACTTGGCAATCGTCGTCCCGAAGAGATTCCTAACATCCTTCTTCATGGGTGCATGGCTCTACTCACTGATACTGTGGGGCTGGATTGCCCTGAATTACTACTTGCTACCAGTCTACCAGTATGGCCCCCTTTCAATCTACATTCCCATTCCCCAGAATCTTGTGGCCGACATCGCCTTCCCTGTCTCCTTCATCTGCTTCGTAGCCTGGGTCTACCTTCGGAAGAGTTCCTAATCCATCACGCCATCACCCGTTGGTGGACACCCTTAGAAATCACCCGTAGATTGGACAGCACCCTGACAAGATTCAGTCAGTTAGTTCCTATTTCCTCCCGACTGCCAATTCGAGATTCTACTGGGCCCTGGAAGTAGAAGTTCAATTAAATGGAAGGCAACCGAGCCCCGTCGGGCTCGAACCTAGTCTTCGTATTTGGGATCGATTTGCACACTAAACTGGTCGAGTCGCACCGGGCCCGTGACCAATAAGCTTAGAATGAACTCCGCAGGCCTAAAGAAGCCTGATTCGAGCCATTCCCTTTCAGGTAAGTGGTTCGGGGGGTCCAGCGACAATGAATGAGCTGGAGGTGACAGGAATGCAGACTTCAGACATTCGAGGAGTCTGGCCGGTCGGGTTCTTGACCGCATAGGCGCAGTTCG
>JAPCJK010000058.1 GCA_027886975.1 Nitrososphaerota archaeon | reverse complement strand
GACAAGATTCCGGAGGACGTTAAGTTCGCGGTCGAGTTCAGGCACCCTTCGTGGCTTCGGGACGAAGTCTGGTCCTTGCTTAGGGCCAAGAACGTAGCGAATGTCATTGTCGACGAACCTTTGCTCCCCCCGGATACCGTGGTTACGGCGGATTTCGCCTTCATCAGATGGCACGGGCACGGGACGAGGCCTTGGTACAACTACAGGTACAGCGAGAAGGAACTTCAGAAGTGGGCGCCCAAGGTGAAGGAGGTGACTACACGAGCCAAGGTTACCTACGGCTACTTCAACAACCACTTCAGCGGATTTGCTGTAGAGAACTCACTCAGGATGATGGACATTCTCGGGGTCGCGAGCGCCCAGCAGCAGGAAACGGGGGCCAGAGCAACCAGATTCCTCGATAAGGGGGTGAGAGATGAGGGGGAGAGGAGTATTCTAGAGTTCGTTGAGAAAGGACCTTCCAAATGAAAGCAAAGATACTGCTTGACGGGGGGACTCCCAAAGTGCCTCCAGTTGAGCTCAAGCGGGTAATTCAGAGTGCGGGGATTGGCGTGAGTGAAGATAAGGCAGATTTTGGGATTGTGGTCGGAGGGGACGGGAGGTTTAGCCGGTATGGCAGGACTGAGAGCATTCCTCTCCTCTTTGTTGGAGTTAGGTCCAAGGCCCCCACTGGTTCCAGGGCCTACCTCGCACAAACGACGTTTAACGAGCTTCGAGTGGCCCTCAAACAGATCAGGAAGGGAGTCTACTCGATTGACGAGCACCCCCGGCTGGCCGTCCTCAAGAATGGGAGGGCCCTCGGTGAGGTGTTCACCGATGTCTATCTGCAAAGAGGAGGGGACAGCGCATGCATCAGGTACCATGTGAGGATCACTGGAAAGGGAGTAAGAATCGACGAGGATGCCATTGGAGACGGCGTGGTTATCTCAACTCGCGCAGGTTCGACGGGGTACTACTCCTATCCAGATAGGATTAGAGGTGAATGGATGGACCCGACCGCGTTTGCCAAAATTGGCAAGAACGAAATCGGGGTCTGCCATGTGAACCCTACATACACACAGCGGTCCGGGCTCAGCCAGCACCCTCTTCGGTATAAGGTGCCTTGGGGGTGCACAATCAAACTCTCGCTCTTCAGGAAAGCGGATGCCAGGGTCTACGGAACAACCGATGGCCGAGCTGGGGTTAAGATAGCCCTGAAAGATGAGATTACAATTCGCCGCGGAAAGCAGGCGACCAAAATCATCGTACTAGGAAGAACTGGCGAAGGGCATTAGGTTAGGCTGGGGCTTCGACGCCGGTTGCGATGTACTCAACGCTTTCACCGATATATGTTGCATGGTCGGCAATGCGTTCAAGATATCTGAGTATTAGCGTGGACGAAAGCGAACACTTCAAGGTCCCTTTTTCCTGCAGCAACTTCCTGAGGTTGTTCCTGTAGCTTTCGTCAACGGTATCGTCCATCCCTCGAATCTTCCTTGCCATTTCTACATCGCGGCGCGCGAAGGCTTCGACGCTCATCCGTATCATCTCCTGTGTCTTGTGCGCGGTCTCAACCACGAACTTGCGATCGCACTTGCTCAGGTCCCCGAACATGTCCAGTACCTCGGCTATGTCGAGGGCGTACCGACCATAGCGGAAGAATCCGTATGAGATTTCGAGGCAGGCTTTGAGGAATCTCAGGTCGGTTGCCACGGGCTGATATCTGGCGATCATCTCCATTGAAAGGTCGCTCACCTGCCTGTGCAGCGACTGGAGGCGGCTCGACATCTGTTTGACTTCGGTGCCTTTGCCTCCGCGACTGTAAGCCTCTATGGAGGCCGAGACTGCCTGCTGCGAGAGCGTGGCCATGTCAAGAAGGAGACTGTTCAGCTTTTCGAGACCCATGTCCATCAATCGTGGCATTTTGTCCATCCACCTACCCGAACTTTCCGGTGATGTACCTCTCGGTCAAGTCCTGCTTGGGATTTTCGAAGATTCTTGTCGTTTCGTCATACTCAATCAACTTTCCTAGGTAGAGAAATGCTGTATAATCAGCGACCCTCGAAGCCTGTTGCATATTGTGAGTTACAACCACAACTGTGTATTTCTCCTTAAGGGTCGTCATCAACCCTTCGATCTTGGCTGTCGCCACCGGGTCAAGGGCCGAACACGGCTCGTCCATCAGTATGACTTCGGGCTGAAGGGCGATCGCCCTTGCGATGCATAGCCTCTGTTGCTGTCCCCCCGAGACACTGGTCCCCGGCTTCTTCAAGTCGTCCTTCACTTCATCCCACAGCCCAGCCTGCTCAAGGCTCGACTTGACGATATCGTCCAAGTTCCTCCCCCTCTTCATCCCAGTCAGTTTCAGCCCAGCAGCAACGTTGTCGTAGATAGACATGGTCGGAAACGGGTTCGGTTTCTGGAATACCATCCCCACCCTACGGCGAATCATGACCGGGTCCACTCCCGGACCGTAGATGTCCTCCTTGTCTAGGAGTACCTGGCCAGTTACCGTGGCCCTTGGGATGAGCTCGTGCATCCTATTGAGGGTGCGGATATAGGTCGACTTGCCGCAGCCGGAAGGGCCGATTATCGCCGTTATCGAGTTTGTTCTCATTTGGATAGTGACGTTGTCTAAGGCCTGTTTTTGGTCATACCAGGCGCTCAGACCCAAACTGCTCATCTTCGCGGCTTGGTCGCTCTGCAAGTTTGACGAGCTCTCTTCAGCTGACTCTTTAATCCTAACAGAGAGATCCCCTTCGGCTTCAATAGATTCTATCGTCCGAAACCATGCCTCCCTCTAGCGACGAGCCGAACCCCGATGTTGATGGTCAGCACCACAGCAATAAGGACAAAGGCCGCCCCCCATCCTGCAGCCTGAATGTCTGGATAAGGCTGAAGCGCGTCCCGCCAGATGCGGAGCGGCAACGCATCGATGGGCTGACCGAAACCTTGGAAGAAGTACGAATTTCCAAGGACGGTCATGATCAGAGGCGCTGTCTCACCGGCTATACGTGCCACAGCTAGGAGCGACCCCGTTATCAGCCCAGCTTTTGCAGCCTGGATTACAATGCTGACCGTCGTTCTCCATCTCCTGACGCCAAGCGCCGCGGAGGCTTCACGAAGAGAATTCGGCACCAGCTTGATTGACTCTTCCGTTGTCCTGGCTACGATCGGGATCAGGATGAACGACAGGGCGATGGAACCTGCCAAGGGAGAAAAGTGTCCGAAGTACAAGACGACCGCCAGGAAAACGGTCACCCCAGCCACTATCGAGGGGAACTCCGTCAGCACGTCGTTGAAGAGCCTCATCAAAGAAGCAAACTTGTTGTGGCCGTACTCTGCGAGAAAGACTCCCGACATTATTCCAATCGGTATTCCAAACAGGCTGGTCAGCCCTATCAGAATCAAAGTCCCCTGAATAGAGGGACCGATACCCCCCACCGACTGTCCCTCGGCACCAGGGGTTTGGGTTAGGAAATTCCAATTGATTACTGGGGCTCCCCTGACAATGACCTCCAGGAGAATACTACCCAACGGAATTACTGCGATGATCACGCAAAGGAGACCGAGGATCGAGAATAAGCGGTCTTTGAACCTGCGAAGTCGATAGCTGTTCATCTTACTCTATCGCACCTCGTTTGACTTTCAGGACCCTTGTGACCATCAGCTGGGCGCCAATGTTGATTATCAGAGCGACAATCATCAGGAGGAGGCCGACCCCAATGTATGCAGAGATTTCGAGAGTTCCTGGCGAGGCCTCTATGAATCCGTTCGCTATTAGCGAGGCCATCGTTTGACCTCCTTTTAGAAGGGATGTGGGGACGGCTGCGGGCCCAACTGTATTTCCAATTACCATTGTCACTGCCATTGTCTCACCCACTGCCCTCCCTAGGCCGAGAATTACAGCTCCGAATATTCCAGAGCGTCCGTAGGCGAGGACCCAGTTTCTGATTACCTCCCACCGGGTGGCGCCTATGCTGTACGCTCCCTCCCTGATGGAATTCGGAACCGCTGTAATAATCTCCCTGCTTATGGAAGAAACTGTGGGAATAATCATTATTGAAAGGATGATTCCTGCCGAGAGGATATCCAACCCGAACGGGGTCCCGCTGAAGGCAGGCAACCAGCCGAGATAATTTGAGAGCGGAGTCTCAATGTAGTCAATCACGTAGAACCTGAAGACGAAGACCCCCCATAGGCCATATACTACGCTTGGGACCGCAGCTAGGAGTTCAACTAGATATGAGATTGGTACCCTCACCCGCCTGGGAGACATCTCGGAGAGGAAAATGGCGATCCCGAGGCTAATCGGGACCCCAATGATTAACGCGATCGCGGATGTCACCAAAGTTCCCAGGAGGTATGGTAGCGCCCCAAAAATTTCGCGCCCTATTACTGGATTCCAGTTGGTCCCAAAGAAAAAGTACAAACCATCAGCATTCAGAACAGGCAAAGCGCCGGTCAACAGCGTGTAACCAGACACAGCTAGGATTGCGAGGGCGGAACCGGCCAGGATTCCAGCAATGAGCTTGAAGGTCGAATCGCCGCGGCCGAAGCTAACCATGCGATATTCCAGCCATCAATTTACGAACAAAAAAAGATGAAGGGCAGGTGTCGCTGAACGCGGCACCATGCCTAATGAGTTGTAAGTGTCTGTCCGTTGTAGGTTATGGAAGAGAGGCTCTGCTCGTTGATTGTGACCACGTTGGGCGGAAGCGGCACATAGGACAGCCCCGACGATGTTTGTTGACCCGTATGGTCAAGCCACCAAAAGAACTGGACTAGGGCCGTCGATCCTGCGAGACTTGTCCCAGACGTCTGGCCTGTGTTGACGTTGAGTTCCTTGTAGACGAAGAGATACACGAATGTGACTATTGGATATGTCGTTGCCCCGGGCTGGTTGAGGAGGTTTACTTTGGACCAATCCCCGAGTCCAGTGGGAAGAGCCCCGATGTTCTGGGCTGCCGCAGCAGAAGTAGTGAGAGTTGGTAAGACGAAGCTGCCGCTAGGATTCTTGATCGCAGCGACAGTCATCTTGTTCTGAATTGCGTACGCCAATTCCACATAACCGATGGTGTATTGAGTGCCTCGGACGACACCCGCAACGCCCTCGTTGCCTGCCGCACCGAGCCCGACTGGCCATGCAACGGTCTTGCCTTGTCCAATGGTCGAATTCCAAGAGGAGCTGTCCGCGGATAAGAAGCCAGTGAAAGTGAATGTGGTGCCAGACCCGTCAGATCTGTGGACCACAAGGATGCTCTTTGCGGGTAGGTTCCCCGCAGTGGTTGCGTTGGTCTGAAGGCCGACGATTTCGGGATCATTCCACATGGTAACCTTTCCAAGATAGATGTCTGCTACAACGCTTCCAGTTAGCAGGATGCCATTGGGAATCTTTGGAATGTTGTATGCGACTGTTACTGCGCCGATAGTAATGGGAAGCGTGAGCGCGTTCGGGGTCTTCGTAATATCGGCTCCCTTCAAAGGAGCATCTGATGCACCGAAGTCGACCGTGTGACCTTCAAAGGCGGCAATTCCTCCGCCGCTTCCTATGGATTGGTAGTTGACCTGGATGTTGGAAAACAGGTTGTGATATTGAACGGTCCATGCAGACATTAGTGGGAATACGAACGTCGAACCGGCGCCAGCGAGAGACTCACTCTGCGCGCTCGAAGAACTGACTGTAGACACGACAATGCTTGTGGATACAGAAGTGGAAACGGCCGTGGAAACGGAAGTTGTTGTTACTTTTTGAGTCGTGGCGGGATTGAGCGCGATGTATGCTCCGGCTGCAGCAATCACTATTACCAGTGCGATCGCAAGTCCAGCTGTTGAAGTGCTTACTGCTTTTCGATTAAATTTCATCTTCGTTCATGCCAGACCATTAGGTGATTTATTGGTAGCCGACAGAGTCTATGGTTGCTATCATAGAATATAGAGAGAGGCGCGGGAGCCCTCTGGAGAGACTCTATAGCCGCCATTTGCTTCGAGAAAACAATGGTCGTCACGCGAGCTTGCGTCTCAATAGCATCCAAATGTGGGCTTCTTGGGAGCAAGCACGACTAAGTTCAATATGTCGTTGTGTTGGAGGAGAGATATATAGTGGCTATTGTGCTCTGGACGGTATGGCGGGCGAATCCAGGAGGCCGGACTTCAGGAAGGTCCAGGTGACGGGAGGCAACAGTTTCGTTGTTTCGCTTCCAAAGTCCTGGGTCAAAGACGTGGGGCTTCATGCCAAGGACCCCGTGGCGGTTATGATTCAGCCTGACTCTTCTCTCCTGATCATACCAAGGCGAGACATCAGAGGAACAACGAAATCCGAGGCCACCTTGGAGGTGACTCAGGGGCTGGATAAGGACTTCCTGCTGAGACACTTCATTTCCTATTACCTTGCAGGCTACGACACAATTCGAATAACTCTTGGAAAGAGCGACTCGCCTTTGAGAGGTTTCATCCGCGAGGGGATTCGGAGAAAACTCGTTGGAGTTGAGATTATTGAAGAGTCGTCGGGGGGAATCTTGACGCAGTGCCTGTCAGGTTACGTCGACCTGCCGCTGAAGAAGGCACTTGAACGGATGGCTATCATCGCTGGCGGCATGCTGTCAGATTCGGTGGGGGTCCTGCGCGGGGGGACCAGCGGGATGGCTGAAGAGGTCATAGAGCGTGACGACGAGGTTGACCGGTTCTACCATTTCCTCCTAAGGCAGCTAAACATCGCTGTGAGAGACAGGTCAGTGATTCAAGAGATAGGTCTGACTTCGACCAGAGACTGCCTCGGATATCGGTTGGTCGTCAAGAGTGTCGAGAGGGTAGCTGACCACGCAGCGGGAATAGCTGCCCAGGCAACCAACCTCCAAAACGTCTCAGATGGAGCGGCGAAGAAGATTCAAGATATGACAGCCCTCTCAAGGAAAGTTTTCGACACTTCAATCGCCGCTTTGTTGCGCCTCGACGGCAAACTAGCGGAGGACGCCATTGCTCGGACCAAGGAAGTAGTCCAGATGGAAGGAAGAATCAGCGGGGAAGTACTCGCCCCTAGGATGAGCGGGGCCCAGGTGGCTTCGATGAAACTCATGCTGGAGAGCATAAGACGGGCTGCGGAATACGGGTCGGACATCGCTGAGATAGCCATCGACCTGACTGTGGCAGAGCCACAATCGGTCTGATTGGACCGGTCTCTCGGACGCGTGAGCTTTTGGTCTAATGGAGCTCGGGGAGCTCGCATGTTTGCTCGAGCATGCCTACCAGAACAGTCTCGCCCCTTTCCGTCAACCGGACGTTCTCTGCGACCTCGTCTCCTTCGAGGCCCGAGACGACCTCCACGAGGTACTCGCGCTGGAGCCACCCCAGAAGGTTGCCGAAGGCGAAGGGGGCCAGCCTAGTCCTTTGTTGAAGCGCCTTAACGCCCATAGGCCTGCTGCCAACCAGTGCCAACAAAGTTACGAGGCTTTGGTTCGACAGGATGTCCCACAGACCTGACCTGATGGGACCGATTGTTCTTGTTTCTTGCATCTCAACGCTTCATTACGAGGGTGAACTAAATGGGTTCTCGACGGAGGTTCTAGAACCTGCTAGAAAATATAGAGAGTGCCCTTGTCATTAGCTGCCGGGTATACCTAGGCTTTGCGATACGGACTTCGAAAGCTCGCCGCCAAGCGCCTTCAGTCTTTCTTGGATGAATTGCAAGGTAAGTTCGCCGTTTTTATCTGGGGTCGGGGTGCCCGCGGCAATCTTCTTGACCAACGCCTTGTAGCTGGGCCCCATCACAGTCAGCACGGTCTGCAGTATTTCCCGATAATCGAGGTCGTCTAGCGCCGCCTCCTCATTGAGGCCGAATCGTAGCAAGGCCACCTTCTTCTTGGAAAGGTCGGCAAGCTCCCGCACGAGCTCCGCCGCCGCCTTCTTCAGGGCTTCCAGGTCGACGTAGGCAACAAGCGAAGGATCGTTCATCACGTTCACAGACTGAACTTGGTCCGTGTACTCCAGTCCCACAAACCCGTCGCCCTGATTTCCAGAGGTCGTCACTTTCATCTTGGACCCATTACCTGATTTCTCGAACGTCGCTCGTAACCTCCCCCCAGAACTTTCGGCCGAGGCCAAGACGTACTGGTCGAGCCTTTCGAACCCAGGGACCCTGCTTTTGCTCAACAGAGCCCGGGAGAACCTCACAGGTACTTTGATCTCGTGTCCGAGCTGGGACAAGGTGAGCGGCTGGTGGAAGAGCTTCGAGTTTTGGGCGGCAAGCCTGAAGTCGTATTTGATGCCTCCTTCGCACTCGCACCTGGACCTCGCTTCGTAGAGCTCCTCCGAGAGGCTTACCTGTGCGATGTTCTCGATAATGGGGAGAGGATCGGAGGCAAAGTATGCTTCTAGGCTCTTCAATGCCTTGTCTCTTTCACTCGCAGCTATGCTGCGGTAATCCTCCAGCTCCTGAGTAGCCTTTTTCTGCAGCTTGTTTTTTGCCTGATCCTTTGCCGTGACGAGAAACCCGTCGAGTTGTCTCGACAGTTCTTTGAGAATGCTTTCAGATTCTTCTTTCATCGAGGCCAGTAGGTTACTGAGTTCCTCGGTTCGGGCCTCGAGCTTACTGAGAGCTGTTTCAAGGTCGCCTTCCGTTTTTCGGGCGGATTCTTCCAGCTGCCCGGAATGCTCGGCGAACCTAACAGCGTCAAAGAGGTGCGTTAGGGTCTGCTTCAGGGAAGCAGCTTCTTCCATTTGAGGTTCGCCCCTTCCATCGTGCTTTAACCGTTTTTCCCGGTTGAAGAAGAAAGTCAAGGATGAAATACTCGTGCGGAGCCGTTGCGCCTCCCAGTTGAGCGCGACTGAGAGGCGTACTGAGGAGATGTTGGACAGGCTTTTGCTCGAAGCCAAGGGAATCTCGCTTCTCTTGGGGACTGACGCAGAGCTAAGGGCGGCTCTAGCAAGTAGATTGCTTGAGTCTCATGATGAGAGCGTCCGTCGGTTCGTGAAGGCCATGCAGACGAAGAAACCCGCAAAGACAGGCAGACTCATCGCAATAGCAATCGGAGAGCTCCTGGTCGCATCGCTTCTGGTCCTGGCCGGGACTGTAGTTTTGGTGCCTTCAGTTGTTGGGATCAACACCTACGCAGGGCTCGTGCAGTACTTCAGCGACAGGGCATCGAGTGTGCTTGGGGGCTCTCCGCTTTCGCAATACCTTCCTTTCATTGAATTCGGGGTAGGAGCGGTGCTAATGCTCTCTGCATTCTTCTCCCTTCGTGAAGCGGCCTTGAATCTTAGACAAGCAGGCCTGTCGGTTAGAACTGGCGAGTCGTAGTGCGGGTGCTCAGCCCCAGAGTGAGGATTGCTGCGTTGGCACTAAAGACGGTTGGGCTAGTGGTAGGTGTCCTCGTGGCGTTGTTTGCACTCGGCTACGTCTATGATGAGCTCACGTTCTTGACGGGTGCGGGAGGGGCGAGCGTAGGGGACGTGCTGGCAGTCCTCGCCGGAGTCGCGCTGGTCTTTTCGGGTGGGGCATTGATCGCCCAACTCCCGGAGTCGCTCTTTGCGCGGTTCAGACGGCTGCCCCATGCGGCGATGCGAAGGAGGCCCGTTTACGGGCTGGGAACGATGCTATCGGTGGGAGTGGGGGCCACCCTCGGATCGCCGTTGTTCATCCTCATCCCCGAAAACATACTGCAGTACGAATTCGTCTCGGTCCTTTCGCTAATCTTGGCGACCATATTGTCTGTTGCAATGGCGAAGGTGTATTCTGACATGTATCGGACGTCCAAGGAGCTTGGGCTGGAGGGAGTCGGCGGACCGTCCTTCACAAAAGTGGCGGTCGGGGCGCGCAGCGTCCGCTATTTCGTTTCCCGGCTTTCCATGTGGATCTCCAATACGGCACTTGCGGCATATACCAAGATCGTCTTTCTGATCTTCGTCCTCGACCCTCAGTACTTGCCATCCATCTTGAACGCCTACGGACTCACTCCGTTCTTAGTCGCTGTCACTACGTACACGGTCGCGGGGACTTTCGTGGCGTGGACGATCCTCAACATTCTCTTCGAACAAAGATACCTCAGAATCCTCGGACTTTTCCAAATTGTCTTGACTTCAGCCTTGGTGGTTATTTTGGTGTACCACTCCGTGGTCCTTGGGGCGACAGGGGCCTGGAACTTCTCTGGGTTATTCGGCGCAACATTGGGGCCCGGATGGGTGTCAGCCCTTGTAATCAACACCGGGTATCTTTACCTCCTATTTTTCGGCTTCCAAGAAATCCAATCACTGGAGCGTGACTCCATCGAAAGGTCGAAGGTTCCAATTCTTTCATGGGTAAAGCGTGGCCTGACTTGGGAGCGCACGAAATACCTCGGAGTGGCTATGGTGCTGAGCGTCGTGGTTGCGTCGCTAATCAACATCCTTTACGGACTGGCAGTCTACGCCTCCCATGCGTCTCTTCAGGGCTCCGCGATACCGGCGCTCTTCCTTGCGGGAAGCCTCCTCGGACCGAGCCAAGAGCTACTCGTCGCTGTTGCGTTCCTGATCGCGACTGTCACAACTTTCGTCCCCGCTTTCTTGGCTGCCTCAAGGCATCTGGGGTCTCTCGGTGAGGACGGGTACATGCCGAGTTCTCTGGCGAATCTATCCTGGGTGTTCACGTTGGTAGCCATACTTCTCTTGGCTGTGGGGAACCAAGACTTCCTTGTCAACATCACCGACTTCATGGTCCTGATAAGTCTAGGCATAATCAGCCTGTCTGCCATCTGGCTGAGGAGACGGTCGGGCCCAGCTCGCAAGACCGGGAGGGCGCTGCCACTCCTTGTTGGGCTCAGCTGCTTCGTCTTTGGTGGGGCGGTCTATTTCGTCAATCCCTCGGTGGTGGTATTTGGATCCATGGCCGTGATCTTCGGCTACCTTATTTTTGATATCATCGAGCTCGGGACCCTAGGTGCACAGCTCTTCTTGGCGGCCTTTGGCTTCATGTCCATTTTCGCCATGACCGCCTTTAGACACACCATCTACGAGGGTGGCATACTCAAGTTCGTCGGTAAGCCCGCCGGAATCGACCCCAGCGTCTTCGTGATTTGGGGACTCCTGCTTACTTCCACGCTCTTGGCAATCAATGTGTTGATCGACGTACGAATACTGCGGAGAACGTCACTCACATAGAGACACAGGCGGGGTGCCCTTGACGGGAGATGGGCGCGGAATGGGAGAACGTTCCTGAACCTCTTGTAGAATCTCAGGCAGACACTTTCGGAACCGAGATGAGAGCCAGGGAAGCTGCTAGGGATACTACTGCTAGTGATGCTAGCGGACCTTGGGCGTCGCCGTGCTCTCCGTGATCGTCTCCTTCGTCGGAGGGAACGAAAAGAAGGCCCTTGGGGCTAACGAAGCTGTTGCCAAGCGGAGTAATCTTTCCGGTGAAAAGGTTCAGGGTTCCGACGATTGGATTCCCTTGGTCCTTTGGCTCGCCGATGAAGACTGTCCCCGCCGGCCACCCGGTAGTGTCCAGAGCGTAAATTTTGCTCGCCGAGGCATCGACGACGTACAAGGTTCCGTGCCTTGATGTGGCCACAGCGAGGCCGTCAGTCGGGGGAACGTTGCCGGGCTTGTTGTCAGTAATGGTCAACACCTTGAGGTGGGGGTTGTGACCCAATCGCGTTGCAAACACGATTTGTCCGTCTGCCTGGCCGATCGTGGCCAGGGCCCCACCGAAGCGAGGGCTGGCCCGAGGCATGAAGAAACTCGTATCAGGGTCTGTCAGTGCCAATTTTACAGTTGCGCCCGTTAGAGCGTCTGTCCCCATGCTGTTGTCGTAGAAGACCGGCGTCAGCTTGGCTGTGAGCGTCGACTTGTCGAAGTGGACCCGGTACTCTGTGGGCTGGGCAGCGTCATTGGGATTTGAATGGACCACGTAGACTTGGTTCCCACTAACAGCTATGCTGTCCGTTCCGCCGTTGCTTGCTACCTCGGGGCTGGGACTGAAGGCATAGGTCACCACTGCGCCAGTTTCTGGATACACCAGGTCAATGGCTGAATGCGAATCCTCGTTAACAGTTGCAATCAGAGCTCCGAGTTCGGGGTCGGCCGTTAGTCCGTCGACTTTGCCCGTGACCTGGAAGGTCATTACAAGAGCTCCGGTCGCGAGGTCATAGCCAGCAATCGTGCTCTTTGTGGGGCCCCCTGCGGTACCTGGGGTGCCGTCCGGGTTGATCCCGTTCTGATAATTAGTCCAAACTAGAGTTCTTTCGCCATCGTGGCCATCAATGGCCATGAGCGTGATATCGTCGGGTCCTTTTGTACCCGTGGGGGGCGCCGATACGAATGTCTTGCTGGAGAGAGTTCCTGGTCCAGTCGCGCTAGCCGGTGTGGGGGTAAAGGCAAAAACGCCCGGAGAGGCCAGAAGGAAGATCAGGGAAGAGAACAAGATTACCGCAAGGAGAGGGCGGGGTTGAGTGCCACTCTTGTTCAACGAATCGACCGGACTCATCTACTTAGTTGACGTATTTGTTTCCTCCCGACATAGACAATATTCAATACATATTTGCTAGTTGGGTATGATGAGCATACCGGCGATTGATGTCGAGTCGTATTTCCATCATTACACGGTTATGACGACGCTTCCTGTCTTTTGCCCCGTATCGACATACCTGTGGGCATCAGCGACTTGTTCTAGCGGATAACGTCGGTCAATTACCGATCTTATCTTTCCTGCTTCGATAAGCTCCTTGAGGACTAGCAGTTCTTCGGACCTATATGCGAGCGTCCCTCCTATTACTTTCTTGCCTCCACCTCTCGAGGCCCTCAGTCCTCGAATCTGCTGCGAAACACCTGGGTTGCCCAGAATAAAGAACCCGTTTTGCTTCAAGGACCTCAAGCAACCTGTGAATGAGGCCCTGCCTACCACGTCAAAAATGACGTCGTAGGTTTCGCCGCTTCTGGTAAAATCTTCCTTTGTGTAGTCAATGACCTGGTCTGCTCCTAAAGAGCGGAGCACGTCCAGCTTTGCCGTGCTGTCAACGCCAGTCACCTCCGCCCCGAAAGACTTGGCAAGCTGGATGGCCAAGGTACCAACGCTTCCTCCGGCACCATTGATCAGCACGTTGGTCCCATCTTTGATTCTCACCTTGCTGAGAAGATGAAGGGAATGGAGTCCCCCGGCGGGAACGGCTGCGGCTTCTTCGTAGTTCATGTTGTTCGGTTTTGTCGCAATCAATCCTTTTTCGGGCAGGCAGTCATATTCAGCATAGGCTCCGAGATGAAATCCGGTGAATGCGTAGACCTGGTCTCCAATCTTAAACGACTTCACCTCGTTGCCTATTGACTCTATCTCGCCGGCCAGCTCTTGCCCCAGTATCTTCCTTCTTGGTCTTGTGAAACCAAATCCAATTCGCATGAGGATCTGGAAAGGGAGCGGAAAATCGAGGCTTCGCAGTTCGCAGTCTCCAGCCAGTACTGTGGCTGCGCGTACTCTTATCAGAACTTCATTGTCCCTGGGAATTGGTTTTTCCAGTTCCCTCAGTTGCAAAACATCCGGAGGCCCATACTCGGTGCATACGACAGCTCTCATTCTATGTCAGATTGTCAGACGTTGGTACATCACAAACAAGTAATATAAGACTCACCTTCGAATGAAAACTGATGCCTGATACCGCCTATGAGAATTATCTTCACGCTGAAAAAATACTCTCCTACCAAAAAAGTGAGGATGAACTCATTTGCGACGGCGAAAGGGATTTCCAAGG
>JAPCJK010000057.1 GCA_027886975.1 Nitrososphaerota archaeon | reverse complement strand
GTGCGGGGGGTGGGATTCGAACCCACGAACCCCTAAGGGACGAGGTCCTAAGCCTCGCGCCGTTGACCAGGCTGGGCGACCCCCGCAGGGGAGAGCCGACCCAAACCTGAAACTATAACGCTTCGCTCGCTACCGAGCGCGGAGCTTGCATTCGGCGGAGCTCCCTTGCCCCTCGACCGAATCTTCCGATATGTCTTCTCCCAATCCACCTGGTAGATCAGAATGCCGATGACCAGGAATACAGCGATGAGCACGATTGTAACGTCCAACCTGCTGAAACCGAAGGTCGAAAAGAGGCCCTTGAGGATGGTCAACTCAATCGCAATCTCGAACCCGCTCTTCAGTATCTTCGCGAGTAGGGTCACTGAAGCCATCAGACCAATGGATGCTGCGGAGGCGCCGGCTCCTATGTACATGAAATCGTCCAGAGGAAGTACCGGCAGCAGCGCAGCCACAAAGAGCGCAACATAGAACTTTCTCTTCGTAGAGTTCCTCCCTATCAGCTGCACATTCTTGTTTTTGCCGATTATGCCCTTGAGCTCGAAAGCTCCGAAGTATATCACGGTCTTGGCTAAGGTCGCCCCTACTGCCGAGACAACGACCACCACTAGGAAGTTGAACGGCGACGGTCCGATAAGGGTCAATTGAAGTGTCGCCAGAAGGGTGTAGGAGGCCCCGAAGAATGGGGAGACGTTTGAGAGGAATGAAACAATCAGCACGAAAAGGATCGTCCAGACAAGCGGGTCCAACCTAGTGCGACCCTGAACAGTTGCTATTTATCCGTGGAAATGCCCAACCGTGAGAGCAAGGGACTCAGCCCCCAGCAACGTATATATCGTTCTCAGGAAGGGCGGCAAAATTGACAGTGACGTTTTTTGACACGCCTACTCGCCTTCGTGGATGTCTTCGTCGAATCCCCCTACATGGACGAGGTGGTGCACGCCCTGGGGAGTATCTCGAACATAGAGGAGCTCTACGAGGTGACGGGCGAGTTCGACATCGTGACGATTGTCTCAGCTGCTGATATCGAGGAATTCAGGGAAATCCTGAAGAACAAGATACTGAAGATTCGTGGAGTCAAGAGCACGGTCAGCGCGATTGTCCTCCACACGCATAAGGGGCCTCGGTTCAACGGCGATTCGAATCTGAAATCGCCGGCGCCTTAGGGACGCCGGCGGAACAATCTCATGAGAGGTATTGGAGCCATAATGGAATTTGAGATAGTTGATCGATGCCACTCAAACATTCTCCATCATAGTCATTCTCGGCGCAGCGCTCGTATCGGGTAGCCTCCTCGCACCCTACATAGTCCGAGTCTTCAACGGAGGGCCCAGCCGGTTCGACAGGATCCTCGACCCAATAGAGAGAAGACTCTACCGGCTCATGGGCGCAAAGCCTGAAGCCACGATGGGATGGAAGGAGTACTTCCTGGCTGCTTTGCTGCTCAACGTCGGACAGATGGTGCTGGCATTCATAATCCTCGTCTACCAGAACGTCCTGCCCCTAAACCCCCAAGGATTTCCAGGCCTGAGCTTGGACCTCGCGTTCAACACCGTGGTGTCTTTCGCCACCAATACCAACCTCCAACATTACAATGGGGAGGCGACACTATCTTATTTCTCTCAACTGGGTGCGATCCAGTTTCTCCAATTCACATCCGCAGCTACTGGGATTTGTTGCATGGTCGCCCTGGTCAGGGGGTTCAGGGCTGGCTCTGCTAACCTTGGCAACTTCTACGTCGACTTTATCCGTTCGCTCACCCGAATCCTCCTGCCTCTGTGCTTAATGGCAGCATTGGTTTTCGTCGCGCTGGGCGTCCCCCAGTCCCTTGGAGGATATGTCCCGGTAAAGACGGTCGAAGGTTCGACCCAAACCATCTTAGTCGGCCCAGTCGCATCCCTAGTTTCAATCATGCAGCTCGGCACCAACGGAGGCGGATACTACGGCGCGAACTCCGCCTATCCCTTCCAGAACCCGAATCCAGCCACCGATGTCCTAGAAATCTATCTCATGCTCCTCCTCCCTACTGCACTTGTTTTCGTTTTCGGAGAGCTCCTCGGCAAGAAACGTGAAACTCGCCCCATACTGATCGGCACCTACGGGCTTTTCGCGCTGGACCTTGCCATAGCATTCATCCCGCCGCTTCCCATAGTCGGGCCGGGGCTCGAAACCAGGTTCGGGGGTTTCTTTTCCACCTTCTGGACAGTCGTCACGACCGCTGTCACGACGGGTTCAGTGAATTCTTCGCTTTCCGGGATTCACCCTCTTGCTATCCTATCTGCCTTCATGGGGATGCTCATTCAGGCCACGCCTGGGGGAAAGGGGGTCGGGGTCATGTACATGGTCATGTACATCGTCATTACGGTTTTCGTCGTCGGGCTGATGACGGGACGGACCCCTGAGTACCTGGGAATGAAGATAACCGCGAGAGATGTCAAACTCGTGATGGTCGCGTTTTTGATTCATCCCCTGGTCATCCTCGTCCCCACCGTGCTTGCCTACGCCACGCACGCAGTCGACGCGATCCCCGGCCTGACTTCTCTCCCCACATCGGTCGGCTTCACGCAGGTCCTCTACGAATTCACATCCGCCGCCGCCAACAATGGCTCGGACTTCCTTGGCGCGTCAGCCAACACTCCGTTCTTCAACCTGGCGACCGCCATAGTCATCTTGGTAGGCCGATATGGCCCCATCGCGGTACTTCTTGCCTTGGCCGGCTCTATGGTCGGCAGGAAGAGGAGCAGCGAGCACAGCCTGAAGACCGACAGCAACACGTTCTCCTTGGTCCTTATCGGAAGCATACTTCTCTTGGTTGTTCTCACATTCTTGCCCTTCCTGATACTGGGGCCCGTCCTCGCCTACTTCCAAGGAATGGTGAACTTCTTTGGCTAGGCAGACACTCGGTCTGGGTAGAATCCTCGAGAGGGCGCGGCTGCCCCGACGGCCTTCACTAATCACAGGGAGTACGCTGATTGATTCGGTCGTTCGCCTCAACCCGATCTCACTCCTTGCGAACCCAGTAATGCTCATCGTCGAGGCGACATTCGTCATCGTGGCAGCCATGGCCGTCGACCCCTCGGCCTTCGTCCCGGTGGCGAGCGTTCGAGAACAGGGCTTCTACGTGGAGGTGGCTGCCATCCTTCTAATCACGGTCTGGTTCAGTACCCTCTCTGATTCATTGGCAGAACGTCAGGCAAAGAACACGGCAAACAGCCTGCGTCAGCTCGAGAGTGAAGTTCCAAGCAAGAAGGTGGTGACCGAGGGGTGGGAAAGGGAGATTGTCCTGGTTCGCTCCAACGAATTACTCAAAGGTGACCTAGTACTTCTCGAGAAGAACGACGTAGTCCCGGTTGACGCCGAGGTCTTGGAAGGGATAGCCATGGTGGATGAATCCCTGGTCACAGGCGAATCAGCGCCTGTCCGCAAGGCCCCTGGCGACAGCTTGATTGGAGGCTCCAAAGTCGTCACGGATACCCTCACCGCCCGGGTGGCGGTCAACTTCGGGGAAAGCTACGTGGACCAGATGGTCAAGATGGTCGAAGCCTCCAAACGGCCGAAGACTCCAAACGAAGTAGCCATCACGACGGTTCTTTTCGGTCTCTCCGCGATCTTTACGATATTGATCGTGGCCCTGTTGGGACTCTCGGCAACTCTTGGCCTCGGGGCAGACCTCTCTGTGCTGATTGCTCTCTACGTTTGCCTTCTCCCCACGACCATCGGCGCCCTGCTCCCGGCAATCGGCCTCTCAGGGATAACCCGGCTCTACGAAAGGAAAGTCGTGGCCAAGTCAGGGAAGGCCATCGAGACAGCTGGGGATACCGACGTAATCCTACTCGACAAGACGGGGACAATCACGGTAGGAAATAGGCAGGCAGTCGAATTCATTCCGCTAGAGGGCCACACAGAGGGAGAAGTGGGCGAGGCCGCGTTCCTCACCTCCTGGTTCGACGACACCCCCGAGGGTCGAAGCTTGATCAGGCTGGCATACGACAAGGGGTACGTCCCCAGGGAGCTCAACGCGATTACCCTCTCAGAGGTCTACGAATTCTCGGCCAACACACGAACTAGCGGAGTCAAACTCTTCCACGGCTCGACTTTCACGCTCCCTAAGGGAGGGCACACGAGGATAAGGAGGAAATTCTTCCATGAAGAGGCAGGTGAACGAGGGATGCACCTGTCCGAAGACGAGACTGAGATTCTGAAAGGTGCGCCGGACTCCTTGCTCAAGGCAGGTTTCACTGCCCCTACGAACTTCTCCAAGCTGGTGGAGGAGATCTCAGCCCGCGGTGACACTCCCATGGCCGTGGCCAGGGACCATCAGGTCATCGGCCTGATAAGGCTCAGAGACATTCTCAAGGCCGGAACGAAGGAGAAAATTCAGGCAGTCAAAGCGATGGGCATCAGGCCCGTCATGATCACTGGAGACCAGCCTCTGACCGCGAAGAGCATCGCCCAGGAAGTCGGAATCGAAGAGTTTGTCCCCCAGGCCAAGCCAGAAGACAAGTATGGCATCGTTCTCAAGGAGCAGGCCCAAACTCGCGTCGTCGCAATGATTGGGGACGGCACCAACGACGCCCCCGCCCTCGCTGTCGCCGACGTGGGCCTCGCCATGAACTCCGGAACCGAGGCGGCAAAAGAGGCAGCAAACATGGTGGACCTGGAGTCGAACCCCGCGAAGATCATCGACGTGGTCCTTCTAGGGAAACAGCTGCTTATGACACGGGGAGCTGTGACCGCCTTCAGCATCGCAAATGACGTAGCCAAATACTTCGCCATCCTGCCCGTCATGTTCGCTACCACCTTCCCTGCGCTACGGGCTCTAAACATACTTGGCCTAGGGTTGAACAGCGCTGTCCTCTCGGCCCTGATCTTCAACGCCGTGATCATCCCTCTGTTAATTCCACTTGCCATGAAGGGAGTCGCCTTCAAGCCATCGGACACCATGACTCTATTTCTCAAGAACGTCCTCGTCTACGGTGTCGGCGGTGTCATCGTCCCATTCGTCGGCATTAAACTCATCGACCTGCTGATAGGAGCCCTCTAGGGGAATAGGCATGGCTGCCCAAAAGGAACAGAAGCAAGGGTACAGGCCAGTAGTCGTCCTCTCCCTACTTTCGCTCTTGATCTGCGGGTTCCTCTTTCCATTCGTGGTGACCGGCATATCGCAGGTAGCCCTTCCATCACAGGCCAACGGCAGCCTCGCACAGCTGGCCGGAAGAAACGTGGGCTCGTACTACATAGACAATGGTTTCACTCTTCCGGTATTCTTCCACGCTAGGAACGAGAGCAACCCGCTCGTAGCCTCTGCCTCCGGGGTGGACCCAGACATAACCCTGCAGGACGCTTTGTCGCAGGTCATCGGCATTCACAACGCCACAGGGATTCCAACCTCGGATCTTATCGTCATGGTCAAATCCCACCAGCAGGAAACCCTGTGGGTATTGGGCGATCCCTACGTCAATGTGCTAGTGCTCAACCTCGCACTGATCAACTCCTATCCTTCGGTGTATTCGAGCTACCGCTGACCGAAATCTAAGGCCGCTGATTCTTTATTTCTTCTTCTTTCGGAGTTTTTCTTCTTCCTTCCTAAGCTTCTTCTCTCGCTCTTGCCGCTTCTTTGTATCGTATTCACCGAGGGGCCCTTCGTGCTCAGCATACCCGTGATACATCTCAAATGTCCTCTTCACAACCTCCTCTGCTTCGGCGTTCCTTTTGACAAACCTAACCGAGATGTTCCTCCTATCCAGCACGGTCCACTCGAACCCTTTGTGCTTCTTCAGTTCCTCAATTGCCTGTTCCATGGCGTACTCGTTCCCGAACAGACCCCGGATCTCCCACATTTCTCTCGCCCTTCTTCCGCATCTCCGGGGCTGTTAAAATGTGTCCCTAGCGCGAAGCAAGCTGGGCTCTGAGGGCCTCAGTTGAGTCAGCTGGGAGCTTGCATGCAAAGTTCACACACACGTAGGCCCTGGCCTTGTGCCCCGGCACTCTTCCCTCGAGGAGCCCACTGATCCTTGACAGCTCCTCGTATGTCTCGGCGGTCGCGACTAGCAACACCCTATCCGGCACAAACTCCCTGAATAATTCGGATTTCATCTCTGCTGCTCCCTCCTCACCGGGAGATGTGACCACAATTTCTCTAACGCCGTTTAGCAGGAGGTCCAACGCGACAAGCATGACCGCGTGGGCAGAGGGCTGGCGGTCGAGTTCCTTCGCGAACCATTTCAAAGTTCTCTCCGCTCTCTTTTTGTGTACTTCTTCTCCCGTCAGTTCGGACAGCCTGATGAGGTTCAAGGCAGCTACCGAGTTCCCTGACGGGATCGGCCCGTCGTAGCTTTCCTTAAGCCTCGCCGGCTCAGCCTCGAGGCTCATGAAGAAACCCCCGTTTTCCTTGTCTTCGAAGTCGTCGACCATGATCCCGTTCAGACGTATTGCCTCTTTGAGCCATCTGGGTTCGGACGTCGACTCGAACAGGTCCAGGAGGCCCTGAACGAAGAACGCGTAGTCTTCTAGGTTCCCTTCCAATGCCGCTTCTCCTCCTGCATATCTCCTTAGCAAGCGCCCGTCCTTGGAGACTTTCTCGAGCACGAAATTAGCAGCCTTTGATGCAAAACGGAGCAAATTCCCGTCTTCCAGAACCATACCCGAGAAGGCCAACGCGGATATCGCCAGCCCATTCCATGAAGTGAGTATCTTCGTATCTGTCCCAGGTCTCGGTCTCTTCAGGCGGACTCCGTAGAGCTTGGACCTAATCTTCGTCTTTCTCTCGTCTTCAGAGACGGGAACTCCCGGTTCCAGATGAAGAATCGTCCTACCTTCGAAGTTGCCCGTTTTGGTGACTCCATAGAGCCCGTCGAAGAAGGCCGCGTCCTTAGGTCCCAGCGCCCCTTCTATCTCGTCGGGTGTCCAAGTGTAGTATGCCCCTTCACCCTTGGTAGTGTCTGCATCCTGCGCCGAGTAGAACCCGCCTCCCGGGTCTCTCATCTCGCCGATGATCCACCCGATGGTCTCTCTGACCACCTCAGCGTACTCCTTCTTCCCTGTGATCTGGCAGGCTTCGGCGTAGACCTTGGCAAGAAGGGCGTTGTCGTAGAGCATCTTTTCGAAGTGCGGGACGAGCCATGTCCGGTCTGTGGAGTATCTGTGGAACCCTCCCCCGATGTGGTCCCTTATCCCGCCCGCCCGCATCTCGTCCAATGTTTTCAGAACGCTCCGGAGGGCGAGTTCCTTCCCAGTCCGCTTGTGATACCGTAGAAGAAAGGCCGAGGCATTCGGAAGAGGAAACTTTGGTGGACCGCCGAATCCCCCTCGCTCCTGGTCGAACGAGGAAACAAGGACGGAGTAGCCTTCATCCAAGACAGCCTTCGTCAGTTCTCCGGGTTCTCCCCTAGTCCCCGTGGAGATCGCCTTCGCAACCTCCAGTGAATTCGCTAGGACCTCCGTCCTCTTATCCTTCCACAGGTTTGATACGAACTCGAGGAGCTGTGTGAAGCTCGGCATTCCATACTTGGGCTCGGGGGGGAAATATGTCCCGCCATAGAACGGCTTGAGGTCAGGGGTGAGAAAGACTGTTAGGGGCCATCCCCCACCTCCAGTCAGAGCCTGGACCGCGCCCATGTAGTAGGCATCGATTTCCGGCCTCTCTTCCCTGTCGACTTTTATTGGGATGAAGTTCTTGTTGATCAGGGCGGCAGTCTTCTCATTTTCAAACGACTCATGCGCCATCACATGGCACCAATGGCAGGTAGAATACCCAATGCTCAGAAGGATCGGTTTGTTGTCATTTTTCGCCCTGCTCAGCGCCTCCTTCCCCCAGGGATACCAGTCTACGGGGTTGTGCGCGTGTTGTAGCAGGTAGGGGCTTTTCTCTTTGATCAGTCGATTGGCCTTCTCGTCTGGCAATTTCGTTTCAGCGACCTTTTCCATGTAATTGAGTTTTGCCTTCAAATAATCCTTAACACGGCTTCGATTTAGCACGAAGCGGAAGGCATCAAGTCCTCGGGGTAGCTTGAAGTGCAGTACAAGTGGACGGTTCTCACAGTCACCACTGTCGGGGTGCTGATGAGTGGCGTAGACGGAAGGATTGTCGTGATCGGCCTTCCGACAGTTGCAGCCTACCTGCACGCAGACGCCGAGCAGGCAATCTGGTTCACACAGGCCTACACCATCGGAAGCACTGTGGCTCTCCTGTTCATCGGGAGAGTGAGCGACATCGTCGGCAGGGTGAAGGTGTACACTCTTGGCTTCACAGTGTTCACGCTCGGCTCATTCCTCACCTCAATTTCGTTTTCGCCCGACACGTTCATTGCCGCGAGAATATTCCAGGGATTAGGCTCAGCGGCGCTCTTCGCCAACTCCGCGGCCATAATCACTGACTCCTTCCCCACGACTGAACTTGGGAGGGCCCTAGGCATCAACTCGGTTGCGTTCAGGCTTGGGTCGATGCTTGGTCTGACCCTCAGCGGCCTCATCCTGTCGGTCGTGGACTGGCGGTTCCTCTTCTACATCAACATCCCCGTGGGAATCTTCGGGACCCTGTGGGCGCGGAGAAGGCTTCACGAGATAGGCCAGAGGCAGAAGGGGGCGCCCATGGACTGGGCAGGGTTCGCCACGTTCACACTTTTCATCTCGTCTTTCCTCCTGATGCTGACCTTCGCTGCATATGGCCCTGGGGAAAGCAACGTTGTCGCAATACTAGGAATCACGGCGGCCGTATCGATCGGGGCGTTCGTCAAGGTTGAGCGTGGCAGGGCGCATCCGCTCCTAGACTTCAGTCTGCTTCGCATAAGAGAGTTCGCTGGCGGAGTGACCGCACAACTGCTCAACGCCATGGCCTGGGGCTCCTTCATCCTAACGGTAAGTCTCTACCTACAGCTCGTAAAGGGCCTCGCTCCCATCCAGGCAGGGGTCTTCATCCTACCCTTCGACATTGCCTTCCTCCTCGTAGGTCCAGCGAGCGGACGGCTCTCTGACAAGTTCGGAACCCTCCCCTTCGCCACTGTGGGCCTCGCCATAATCTCCACCTCCCTCGTGTTATTCTCTACCGTCGACGCCTTTACGCCGTTCTCGACCTTGATTGTGTACCTGGCAATCGGAGGCGCGGGGATGGGTTTCTTCGTCTCGCCCAACATGAGCTCAATCATGGGTTCGGTCCCGCCCCATATCAGAGGGGTGGCGTCAGGCCTCAGAGCTACGTTCTTCAACGTAGGATTTACAATCAGCTTCAACATCACGATACTCGTTCTCGCCCTCTACGTCCCCTATTCTCTTGTCAGTTCCATAATTTCCAGCGCGACCGGGGCACCAGCCAACGTCGCCGACAGGGCGACCCTCGCGGCAGGCCTTGATGGCGTCTACCGAGTGCTGGCGTTGATCAACACGGTGGCGATAGTCCCCTCCTTGCTGCGGGGCCGGCGACTCCCGATCGGAGCAGGAGCCGTTCCCGACTCAGATTCAAATATCGGGGCAGAGGGCTCGATCCCAGTCGACTGACATGTCTCTCGAAAACCTCAACAGGACGAAGGAGAGTTTCGACACTCCCTCAGGCAAGGCCAACGCCTACAACATCTTGAAGGTAGGGGACCTCGGGTACGACGTCGAACGCCTCCCGTTTTCCATTCGCGTTTTGCTCGAGAATGCCGTCCGTCATTCCGACCGGGTCCACGGCGCGCTGGAGGCCGCACATTCCCTGGCGAAATGGCCGAAGTCCATTGATTCAGAAACACCGTTCATGCCTTATCGAGTTCTGTTGCAGGACTACACAGGCGTGCCCCTGGTCGTCGACCTGGCTGCCATGCGCGACTCGGCCAGGCGGGCCGGGCTTGATACCAGGTCCATCAATTCGAGAGTCCCCGTCGACCTCGTCATCGACCATTCGATCCAAGTGGATGCCTGGGGAAACGACATGGCGTTCGCCATCAACTTAGAAAAGGAATACGAGAGAAACTCCGAGCGATACTCACTATTGAAGTGGGCGCAGTCCTCCTTCAGGGGGATGCGGGTGTTTCCTCCTGGGAAGGGCATCTGCCACCAGTTCAACCTCGAGTACCTCTCCCAGGTCGTCGCAGCCTCGGACCGCAGCGGTTCTTTGGAGGTCTTCCCAGACACACTTGTCGGGACCGACTCGCACACGACGATGGTGAACGGCCTCGGATGCCTGGGTTGGGGAGTTGGAGGGATCGAGGCCGAGGCCGTTATGCTCGGGGAACCCTACCACATGCCGATTCCCAAAGTCTTCGGGGTGAAATTCACCGGCAACCTCCGTGAGGGAGTGACCCCTACGGACCTCGTCCTCACCGTGACGGAGAGGCTCAGGGAAAGGAACGTTGTAGGCTCCTTCGTAGAGTATTTTGGAGAAGGTTACGGCCAGCTCTCTGTCCCTGACAGGGCCACCATAGGGAACATGTCCCCGGAATACGGTGCTACAGCAGGCTTCTTCCCAATCGACAATTCCACGCTGAACTACCTAATCGGGACGGCGAGGCCCAAGAGCCACGTAGACATGGTTTCGAGATATGCAAAGCAGTTTGGCTTCTTCGTTTCTGAGGTGGAGCCGAAATACTCTGAAGTCATCCACATCGAACTTGACAATATCGAGCCGTCCATCGCGGGGCCTCGAAACCCCGAAGAAAGACACACCTTGGTCTCCGTCCCTGCCTTCGCTCGCTCGATGCTTGACCAGAGGCGCGCTCCTGTGTTCTCTCCATCCGGTCCCTCATCGACGGTCACGCGGAGCCAGCTGATGCTCGAGGAGGACGGGCCCATAAGGACCGGTGTTGTAGACGGTGCCGTCGTAATCGCTGCCATCACCAGCTGCACGAACACCTCCAACCCGACCGTCATGGTCGGAGCGGGCCTGATTGCAAAGAGGGCCATTGAGGCAGGGCTCTCAGTGAAGCCCTGGGTGAAACCTAGCCTCGCCCCAGGCTCCACTGTGGTCACCGACTACCTTCAGAATTCTGACCTGGTCCGTTACCTCGACGCGCTCGGTTTCGTCCTCGTTGGTTACGGCTGCACGACCTGTATCGGGAACAGCGGACCTTTGGCCACAGAAGTGGAGGAATCAATCAAAGCAAGGGACGCCTACGTGGTCGCCGTCCTGTCGGGGAACCGGAACTTCGACGGTAGGATACACCCTCTCGTCAAAGGTTCTTTCCTAATGTCCCCGATGCTCGTCGTTGCCTACGCCCTCGCAGGGAGGATAGACTTCGACTTCTCTTCGACGCCGCTCGGAGTGGGGAAGGACGGAAAGGCCGTATTCTTGAAAGACCTATGGCCGACCCTCAAGGAGGTGAAGAAGACGGTGGAAGCGTCTCTCAATTCGGACCTCTACGCCAAAAGGTATGCCGACGCGATGAAGGGGGACGAAAGATGGGAGAAGCTAACCTCGTTCGAAGACGACGTCTATCACTGGGACCCGGCTTCGACGTACATCAGAAATCCGCCTTGGTTTGAATCCTCCGGCCACAAGTCTGCGAAACGGGACATCTTGGGGGCCAGAGCGCTCGCAGTGTTCGAGGACAAGGTGACCACGGACCACATTTCTCCGGCCGGGACTATCCCCGTGGACAGCCCGGCAGGTATCTACCTGAAGGAGCGGGGTGTGGACCTGCTGCAACTTTCGACCTACGGAAGTCGCCGGGGCAACCACGAGGTCATGGTTAGGGGAGGATTCAGTAACGTCCGGCTCCGCAACGCCCTGGCGAAGGGAAAAGAAGGAGGGTACACTTCCCACATTCCCGACGGCACGGTCATGACCATCTATGACGCTGCGATGAAGTATTCGACCGAAGGAATCCCGCTCATAGTCCTGGCCGGGAAACAGTATGGTGCGGGAAGTTCGAGGGACTGGGCGGCTAAGGCCCCGAAGCTTCTCGGAGTAAGAGCCGTCGTCGCGGAGAGCTTCGAAAGGATTCACAGGAGCAACCTCGTAGCAATGGGGGTGATTCCCCTCCAGTTCGAGGATGGGAAGGGGGTGAAGCAACTCGGCCTGACGGGCGAAGAAACCTTCGACATTGCCGGATTGCAGAATATGGCCTCCCCCAAGGAGTGGGTCGACGTCGTGGCCCGCGGTCCATCCGGAGAGAAGAAGTTCAGCGCACTGGCTAGGATCGATAACGCTACAGAGATGCAGTACCTGCAGGAAGATGGCGTCCTCCCCTACGTATTCGCAAGGCTGCACACATCTGGACACTGACAAAATCGTTTTATCGGCCCGGAATCGGGTTCCCTCCAGATGGAAAAGGAGCCAGTGGTCTACATCAACGGGAAGTTCACGGAGAAATCCAAGGCTGTTGTCTCAGTCTTCGACCACGGCCTCCTGTACGGGGACGGAATCTTCGAGGGGATAAGGGCCTACAAGGGGAGTGTCTTCCGATTCGACGACCACATGAACAGGCTGTACGACTCTGCGAAGAGCATCAGGTTGAAGATCCCTCAGACCAAGCATGAAATGGCGGAGGCAGTCCTGGAAACCCTTAGGAAAAACCGCCTCAGAGACGCCTACATCCGAATCGTGGTCACTCGCGGTGTCGGGGACCTCGGAATCGACCCTTCACTCTGCAAGGAGCCGACCGTGTTCATAATTACGGAACCGATGGTCACCTCTTTCGGGCCGAAGGAGCCCAGGGTCGTCAGGCTGATGGTTTCCTCTTACCGCAGGGACGCCGTCGACGCAACCTCCCACGAGATAAAATCGCTGAACTACATGAACAGCATCCTCGCAAGAATTGAAGCGGGGAGCGCCGGTGCCGATGACGCGATACTCCTCGACATAAGAGGGTTCGTATCCGAATCCACCGTGACCAACATTTTTGTCGTCAAAGACGGGAGGATAGCGACTCCTTCCACCGCCGCCGGGATCCTCCACGGAATCACGAGAGAGCGGATCGTCAAGCTCTGCTCTGACCTGGGGCTAGACGTCCAACAGAGGGATGTGACGCCCTTCGAACTCGCGACAGCGGACGAGCTTTTCCTTGTAGGGACGAAATCAGAGATTCTGGCGGTCGGGTCAGTAAGCGGATCGAAGGTAGGTACCGGTGGCGTAGGCCCGCTGACCAAGAAACTCTACCAAGAATTCTCCCGCGTCACCCAGCGCCCCGAGGAAGGGACGCCCATCTACGAAGCCGAATCCGTCAGCGTCTAGGGCCCGCTCCGGTTCCAGCAAAATCTAAATATGCCTTCAAGACCGCCTTTCATCGGGCCCTGTTCCGTGTATTGTATATGCCACCTAGTCTGTATTGTTAATGGGGGTAAGAAGGCTTAGTCGCCCCCAAGACTCCCAAGGCACCTAGGAAGACGGTGAAACGGAAGAAGGTGGAGGACGAGGTTCCCTCCTTCAAAGTTAGCACTCATTTCTTGATCCCTAAGCACGAACTCCTGACGAAGGAGGAAGCTAGCCAGGTCCTTGCAAGGTTCAACGCTTCTCCCTCCCAGTTCCCCTACATCCAGGCGACCGACGCCATAGTCAAGGAGATTGGAGCCAGGCCCGGAGACTTTGTCAGAGTTACCCGCCAAAGTGAAACTGCAGGGTCTAGCACATACTACAGGTACGTGGTGGAGGGCTGACAATGAGCAGGCAACACGTCACTGCCAACTCCTGGGTCATACTGAGCGACCTCCTTCAGAGGGAAGGGGTTGCCAGGCAGCACCTCAACAGCTACAACGAGTTCGTGACGAAGGGGCTGCAGAACATAGTCGACGAAATCAGCGAGGTCGAGGTCGAGACTGTCAGCACCCCTTACAAGATAAAATTCGGCCGGCTCACCCTAGGCTCTCCGCGGGTTGTCGAGATCGACGGCTCTGTCAGCAGCATCCTCCCAATGGAAGCGCGGCTACGGAACCTCACCTATTCAGCACCCATACTTCTTGAGATGACCATCGAGGAAGAAGGACTCCCCAGGGACACCACCCGCCAGCACGTGGGAGACCTTCCAGTGATGGTCAAGTCCGAGCTCTGCCAGCTCTCGAACCGCACAAAGGAGCAGCTCATCGAGTCAGGCGAAGACCCCAACGACCCCGGAGGTTACTTCATCATCCACGGCGCAGAAAGGGTGATCGTCGGCCTCGAGGACCTCTCCCCGAACAAGATACTCGTCGACGCCGAGAAGCTCGCCGGGGCCACTACCTACAAGTCGAGGGTCTACTCATCGGTTGTTGGGTACAGGTCGAAGCTCGAGCTCACTCTGAAGCAGGACGGGGCCAACAACGTCAAGGTACCCAGCTGCCCGGTCGATCTTCCCTACGTCTTAGTCATGCGCGCTCTTGGGATAAAGTCAGACAAGGACATCGCTGATGCAGTCTCCCCCAAGGCAGAGATTCAGGACCTCCTCGAAGTCTCCTTCGACAAAGCTAGCGAAGCACCAACGGAGAAGGATGCCCTCGTCTTCATAGGCAACAGGGTCGCCCATGGAATGCTCGAAGAGTTCAGGGT
>JAPCJK010000056.1 GCA_027886975.1 Nitrososphaerota archaeon | reverse complement strand
GTGGTGTTTGCCGCTGTCTTTGTCCTTTCGTTGGCGGTGATGAAGGGGGCGAGTACGCTGTTCCACGGGATACTTTCCGAGGAAGCCGCCTAAGAGACTTGGATTTCCGCGCCGTTCACGAAGAGCTTTCTTCGCACCGTTGCTGCCTTCGCAACGGTTGTGGTCATGGGACACCGTGTGTCATTGAGCTTCAGAAGTTCGACGACCTTTTCCGGGGTCTCCCCGGTAGTAATTCTCGTCTCAATCATAACGTCGTAGATGGAGGGGTCTGAATCTCCAATTCCGAAAATCCCTTTCCTGTCCCATTTGGCCTCCACCTTTGTTTCCAGGGAGTTGAAGTCTAGGCCTTGAAGGGCGGCTTGGCGGGCGAAGATCACGTTTTCTGCGAATCCGATAGAAGCGACGAATATCGAGGAGGGAGGAGGAGCGGTGTCGCCACCGCCGACCGACTTCGGTTCGTCAGAGGTCACTTTGAAATTCGGCCACCTTGCTTCCGAAGACTGAGAGCCGGTCATGGTCGCCGTTGCGACGGTCGGACCCATGGCGGCACCGGGATCGTCGGGGGAACTCAAGCGTTCCAAAAGCTTCTGAATTCCCTCCTTGAATTCTGACGTGATAAGAGTCATACAGGTCTGCCGGCATCCGGGATTGTCTTAACGTTTTTTGCGGCCCGGGAAATCAAGAGTAAATCGAAATGATGGCTCTGAGCTGTGGCCTCGAAAGTTCGAGCTTTTCGCCCCCAAGGGACTGGACAATTACTGAACTGCCGGACCCTTCGATCCCTCCCAGCCTCTCCCCGATGAGCTCTCCCCTGGTAGCCGAGACCGAGTCCAAGAGGTTGGAGTAGGCGTCGGGCCCTGGCCACCTCGACCTCTTCCCGATGCTTTCGAGGAGTTCCCACAACAAAGGCCGGCCCTTCATCTCTTTGTGCCCAAGGGGCAATGAGGGTGAGCCCGCAGGAGCCGAGATCTTGTACGCCGAGGCCTGTTCGATTCTACCGCCGTGAGCATGAACCACGAGCAGGCCTGGGAGGCTCGAAGCGCGGGTAGCCAGGTCTTCTGGAATCTTCGTCGTCGAGAGTCGATGGAGGAACAGCTCCGAAGCTGACTTGGCATCAAGAGGGAGAATGTAGGCCCGGCTCTGGTGACTCGAAACTGAGTCCTTGAGTCGGGAAAGGAGCTGGGCCTCGGCGCTGTTCCTGCCCATTGCCCTGCACTTTGCAAGAGCGTAAGCCCTGGCGGAATCCACGAAAATAACCAAGGTCCCGGAGATGGACGAGGCGGCTCTGGGAAAGTCCTCTGGACCAGGCTTCACTTCAGCGAGGGCGTACCACAGGAACGGAACATATTTCGACCTCAGCAGGATTGATTCTTCAATTGGTACCACTTGGGCGAAGATAGAGCCGACCGGAAGGCGGGACCAGAAGAAGGCGACTAGGCCGGCTGAGAACAGAAGGACTGGGGAATAGGTCCCTCCCGCGCCGAAAGCGATGGCAGAAAGAACGAAGAGCCCACCGGCTAAGAAAAGGCGAATTGGAATGCGGGACTTCGCCTTTGCCCCTCCTGGGGCGTCCTTGGGTCTGGGCCGGAAAGACATCGCCAGGTAGAGGATAGACACGATTCCTACGAACCAGAGCCCAGCAGCGAATGAAACGGCGCCGACGAGCCCGACGAACAGTCTCCTCGTCCAGCCCATCAGTGGAACCCCTCTGCATCGATGCTGGCGAGCCCTGACTTCGAGTATTCCTCCAGGGCAGGGTGCCGGGCCACCCAGAAGGCCCTCCCGCTGTCCGTCGTTTCCTCGTCGTAGTCGCTGACCGTCTCCCCATTCCGCTTCGCTCTACTCTTTGTCAGCTCGAGGGAGAACTTCGCTTCGTGGCCGAGGATGATCCCCCCGTAGGGGCGGCGGTTCCAGGACTTAATCGGGTCGATTGAGACGTGGCTCACCACTAGGACTGCTATCCCGAACTCGACACAGAGGCGTTGGGCGTGGGAGAGGAGCATGGCAAGGCCGGCGCTCCTCGCGGGGAGGTCCTGGGTGCTAGGGAAGGAGGACTTGAACGGGGCGGAGATTGAGTCGTAGACAAGGAGCTTGGCGTCCGTGTCGCGAATTATTCCGTGGAGGACCGAGTCGTAGGTAGGGGTCTGCCTGAGCCTAAGCTCGACCCTTCCACCCTTCGAAACCTCCTTGTTGGCGTCAACGCCGTGGAGGTTGAGGAGGTCGGTCACTTCAGGGGTCTGGAGGATGTAGACCGAGGGCTCCTTGTTTGGGATCTCGACCGTAAAGCTAGGGCAGAGTATGTCGGCAATGGGTCCCAGGTGCGCGTCGGTGTAGGATACGCCGAGCCTGTCCAGTGTTGTGCTGATGGCAGTGAGCAGCTCTCCCCGGGTGGCGCCCTTCTTCTTGCCAAGCTGCTTCGTCACACGCTCGAGCTTCAGTTCAACGGCAGCGATTTCCTTACCGAAACGCTTGTTCATCCCCGCCTGTCGATAAGGAAGCAAGTAGCTTGAGTAGGACTGCTCTGTGTCGAGGATTATGGCAGAGTGGCCCCCTGCGACGGTCGAGCAGGCAGCCTGATGGGAGAAGATGCTCTTGCCGAGGGCCTTCTCTCCGAAGACCTGGGTAATGGTGCCAGTAGCCAGGCCCCCGTCCAAGAGATCGTCGACGGCCTTGCATCGGGTGGGAATCCGCTCCATCACTTCCTCAACTCCTGCAGGAGCCTCCTCCCTTTCTCCGGGAGGGTGTAGCAAAAGACCTCGGGTCCTGAGCCAGAACCCTTGGGCTCTAGAATTAGGAACCCCTGATTCTCAAGGCTCGCAAGGGCGGAGCTGACGTCGGACTGGAGGAACTCGGGGGCGATGTACTGAACTATCGACTCCGGGGTCGACAGAGGAAAGCGGTCCACATCCTCGAGGATCATCCTCGTCAGGTCTGGGGTCGGCAGTTTGCTTGCGCCCGCTGGGGCGTAGTCTGCAGTCTTCACCGTGACCCTGCGGGGGACGAAGGTCTCGCAGCGATTATTCCGTTTGTCGTGAACGACGAAGGTGCTGGATAGAATGGTCTCGACCTGCCTCCGCTGTAAATGCCAGGCGTCGCTGGAGTAGACCCGGACAGGACAGGACTCTAGAAGAACGGGGCTGAGCGATTCCTGCTGTTCGGATGACATGACCACAGCTGCGGGCCACCCCAAGAGGTGGCTCAGGAGTCGGTTCGCATGGGCAGGCTTCGGCAAGGCTCTGAAAACGCGGTGAGCCTCTGTGACCAGGACGAGCCCCTGACTGCTCCCCGACGCGTGGGCCATTGTCAGAACCTTGGCCAGGAAAAGAGCTGCCGCGAGCTCCGCGGCCTGGGGATACGGACTCCGATGGAAGTCCATGATGATGTCCCCCTTGACCATCCGTGCGAACTTCTGGTCGTCGACGGCGTCGAAATGGCGGAGCGAGCCTATCCTCCCCTTGAGCTTGTCGACGTAGAAGCCCCTGAATCCTTCGACTTTGCCGAGCACGTCGTAGAGAGAAACTGGGCTGAGCATCGCCCCCTCGGTGGCCACCACTTGCATTGCCGAATTGATAATCGCCTCCTCCTCGGACGACAGGTCCAGCGCCGCAGCGTATGCGGCCGCAGCGAGTTGTGAGTGCCAGGGCTCGGGCTCCTCGAGCCTGAAGGCGTCGTAAAGGAAGGAGCGGTAATCGAAGGTATCAAAACGACCTGAAAGGCTGTTGGCCAGTGAGCCGTCGAGGTCGAGGAGTATGGGTCTGGCTCCCGCCTCTTTGGCAGAGATGGATGCGAGTGCTGCGAGTTTGCTTGATCGAGAACCCAGCAGGAGGATCTTGCTCCCAGGACTTCCGACATCCAACATCGCCCTTTCCCCGCCGCGGCAATAGCCCATCCAGAGCTGCCGTCCGGAAGACATAGTGCGTGAGAAAGGTCGGCGCTTATAGGAGGTTGCTGACTTCAGGTACTGACCTAAGGTCAGTCCTGCCGATACGGCTGCGAGATTATCTTCTTGCCCAGAAGGGACAAAGCAAGTTCGACCACCAGCTCAGCGGTGTGGTTTGAGATGTCGAGGATGGGGTTGACCTCTACGAATTCAGCCGAAGAGATTCTCTTTGAATCGTACAGCATCTCCATGGCGAGGTGCGCCTCGCGGTAGGTGAGGCCCCCCTTTACTGGTGTGCCCGTCCCCGGGGCTTCTCGGGGATCCATGGCGTCGACATCAAAACTGAGATGGACCTGACTTACACCCGCTCCCGCCACCTTTACTGCCTCTTGCATCACCTTCTTCATGCCCAGTTCGTCGATCTCCCTCATGGTGAAGACCGTCATCTTCGAGCGGGATATCGCCTTGGCTTCCAAGGGGTCGAAGCTCCTCCCGCCGATGAGGACCGTGTTCTTCTCCACTGCCTTCGGGGCGACCCCGCCAAGTTTGGCTAATTTCGGATGGCCGTACCCAAGAATTGCGGCGAGGGCCATGCCGTGGATGTTCCCGCTTGGGGTGGTTCTCGGAGTGTTGAAGTCACCGTGGGCGTCGAGCCAGATCACACCTCTATCGGTCCCTGACTTGGCCAGGCCAGCAAGTGTTCCAATCGATGCACTTTGATCCCCGCCGAGGACCAGGGGAAAGAAGCCTCGTCTTGTGCAGCTGGACACCTTGGCTGCGATCAGTTCGCATTGCTTTACGACGTCTGTCAGGTACCTGACTTTCGCGTCGCCTACCGGGGCTGTGGACATGTCGGCAACGGGAATGTTTCCGTAGTCCTCGACCTCGAGCCCGAGGACCTCGAGCCCTTCCTGCAGCCTGGCTATCCTAATTGCGCTTGGGCCCATGTCTACCCCACGCCTCTCCTGACCCATGTCAGCTGGAGCACCGAGGATTCCTACCTTCATCCAGACCGCCCGGGTGACTGGGACTATTAATTGGATGGGGCGTTACCTTAACCTTGTTATGCTAGAAAGCCAGGCGTGTCCCCCTTCATCATGATATTGGGATTCGAATCTAGCCTGGCGAATCCAATCCACTCGCCATTCTCTCGAAAAAGTGCTCAGGATTTCTTCCTTCGTCACCCGTCGGGGGCCTCCCCAGTCTGACGGCTCTCGGTCGCTGAAGCAGAGCATGAAATACGCCCCCCCTGGGTTGAGGACCCCCCGGAGGCTCTTGGCAAAAGATCCTCTCTGGCGATCAGAGAAGACGTGGAATAGACCACAATCAATTGCTGCGTCGAACCTTCTTCCTATCGATGCCAGATCCAGGGCGTCGGCAACCATGAAATCCGCCGGCGAGTTTCTCTCTTTCGCCTTTACCTTCGCCTTCCGGATGGCCAACGGCGAGGAGTCCACACCGAGGACCTTGTGGCCTTTCGAGGCGAACATTATCGCGTTCTCCCCGGTCCCGCATCCTAGATCTATGACATCCCCCTTGACCGATCCCCCCTCAGCAAGCCTGAGGAATTCCCCCTGAGGGCGTCCGATGTCCCAGGGCGGCGTCCCGCGATAGGCTTCGTTGAAGAAACTCAATGCCTAGAGCCCCGTCAGGGTATCGGCGAGGAGCTCAAGCATCGGCTTGTTCTCCGGGGCCAGCGTCTGGAAATAGATTTTCTGGACACCGGAGTCATTGATTGTTCTGACCTGCTCAGTGAAGTCTTCCACCGTGCCGCAGGGAGCTCCCCTCGCATTCAGTCGCTTCAGGACCTCTTGTGGGGCGATGTCCTGGCCCATCTTCGAGGCGTGCAGCTTTGCGTTCGCCTCTAGTTCCGACTGGTTTCTCCCTATCATGAACGGGCCCATCTCAGAGACCTCGACTTTCTTATCCCCTCTCGACGCGTCAAGTACCCCGCGAAGTTCGTTAAAATCCTCCGGCGGGAGGTGAAAGAAGTTCCACTCGTCGACCCTCTTTGCCGCGATCCTGACTAAAGGCTTCGTCCTTGCTCCGACTATTATGTGAAGGTGGCCGTCGGGCCTTGGATAACAATCGGTGTGTGCCGAGAAGAACTTCCCGTCAAAGTCGGCCCTGCCGGCCCGGACCAGGGCTGTGATGATTTCCAGAGCCTCATCGAATTGCGCGACCCTTTCCTTCAAGTCTGGAAAGGGGAATCCGTGGGCCCTGTACTCTGGCTCGTACCAGCCCGCGCCGATAGCGAGCTGGAGCCTCCCCCGGGAGTAGGAGTGCAGCGTGCAGGCCATCTTCGCAAGAAGCGCGGGGTTCCTGAAGCCGACAGGTGAGACCAGGGGGCCGAACTTGATTTTGCTGGTCGACGCGGCGACCGCCCCGAGGCTGGTCCAACATTCAGGAGAGTCGATACCACGCCTGTCGTCCGTCGGAAGGATGTGGTCGGAGCGGTAGAGGTAGCCGAAGCTCAGCTCTTCCGCAAGCCTGGCAGACCCCACAAGTTGGTCCATGCTCATGCCGAGCTGAGGTTCGAGCATGATACCGCAGTCCTCGAGGCGAAGCATTCTCTTCGGTCGCGTTGGGGAATGGGCGCTTTATAGCTCTCGCAACCGAAAAGACGCGGAATCCTCCGAAGAGGCATCTCTCGGACGTTCCGGCTCAGGATAAATAGCGCCCATCGCTCTTGGCCCGCATGCACTAATCGCAGGTGGCTGGGGCTGTGATGATACTAGTTGGGGCGTTGGTGCTCATCCTGCTCGCCGGTTTCGTTGTTAACATCATCGTCGTGATACTCCAGCTACTCGCGGTGATCGCCGGCATTTTCCTCGTGCTCGGAGGGATTGCGCTCCTTGTTGGAGGAAGATGGTGGAGGCGCGGCCCCTGGGACTGGGAACAGCCACCGCCGGCGAGCACGTAGTCTGTCACTGATTCGGCAATTCGCGTAAATACTTAGCCAAGGCGGGGCCTCTGAATGCCCGCTATCGAAGTTGAAGGTCTGAAGAAGAACTATGGGGAGCTTCAGGCGGTGGACGGGATTTCATTCTCGGTGGAGAAGGGGGAGGTGTTTTCGCTTCTAGGGCCGAATGGGGCCGGGAAGACCACGACGATCGAGATACTCGAAGGGCTCAGACAGAAAGGCGGAGGGACCACGACCGTGCTTGACATGGACCCGTGGAGCAAGGGGTATGACCTCCATAAGAGAATTGGGGTCATTCCACAAGGCTTCAAGTTTCTGGATTATCCGACACCGAGGGAAGCCATAGTATACTACGGGGTTCTGTTCGGGAAGAAGGTGGACCCCGACGAGTTGCTCCGTAGAGTGATACTCGAGGATGCGGCCAATATCTGGTTCCAGCACTTGTCAGGGGGACAGAAGCAGAAGCTTGGGATGGCGCTCTCACTGGTCAACGATCCAGAGGTGGTCTTCCTCGACGAGCCGACGACAGGGCTGGACCCCCAGGCTAGGAGGGCCGTGTGGGAGGTCATCAGGAAGCTGAAGACTGAAGGGAGGACGGTCATGCTCACAACACACTACCTGGAAGAGGCGGAAGAGCTTGCCGACAGGGTTGCCATCATGGATCACGGCAAGATCGTCGCCATGGGTACCACAGAGGAGATTGAATCGAAGTATGGGTCAGGGCAGAGGATGATTGTGAAATCCAAGGGGGACCTGCTGAAGTACCTCAAAGAAAACACAAAGTTGGAGGTGGAGGGGGAGGGGGGTTCGGTCACCATCATTTTGAGGGACAAGGCCGATGCGTTCGTGGCGCTGGGAGCAATCCAAGAATCAGGGGTCGACTGGGGAGACCTGACAATCAGGAGGGACAGCCTTGAGGATGTGTTTCTGAAGCTAGTCGGTGAAGAGGGAAGGTCCGAGAAGGAGGGGGCATAGGTTGGGGTTCAGTGGGAGGAGAATGCTGGCAGAACTTGGCGTATATGCAAGGGGCAACCTTCGAAGTAAGGAAGGTTTCTTCTTCACCCTTGTTTTCCCGATCATACTCATACTCCTATTCGGCGCGATCTTCTCGGGCGGGAGTTCCGGGCCGACCACGGTGTACATCCAGAACCTTGACAACGGCCCGATAAGCTCCGCGTTCATGGGCGCCCTGAATAGCACCACGGCGATCAAACTCGTCCCTGTCCCCACCAACCAGAACTTTACACAGTACCTATCGTCACACTCGTCGACTGATGGGATTGTGATTCCACAGGGGTTCAGCTCGACCTATATTGCAAACCAGAAAGTGAACGTCACGGCATACGGGAACCCGACTTCGACCAGCAGCGCCATCGTGTTCGGTATCACGAGTGAGATTGTCAACGCCTTCAATCTACGCGGCGCGAGCGGGGCACACTCCGTTGGTGTGAGTATGCATACAGCGGTTTCGTCGAACTACAAGTACATCGATTTTCTTGTGCCGGGCCTAGTAGGGTTTTCAGCCCTGACGAGTCCAATGTTCGCTCTGGTCAACATCAGTTCAACGTACAGGAGGGATAAGGTGTTCAAGCTGCTGTCGTTGACGCCTCTCACCAAGACGGAATGGCTCACGTCAAAGATAATCTGGTACATTGGTACGACCACCATATCGTTCATCCTGATGTCGATCGTCGGCATCTACGCCTTCGGCGCCCACATAACGTTCAACTTGGGGATAGCGATGTTCCTCATTGTCGGTCCTTTCTTCTTCGTGTCTCTGGGGATGCTGGTGGGGACGATCTCAAACAGCCCAGAGTCTGCCGCTGTCGTTGGGAACCTCGTTACATTTCCGATGATGTTCCTCTCGGGAACCTTCTTTCCGGTCGCTGCAATGCCCATGTATCTTCAGGGAATCGCGCACGTCCTCCCTTTGTTCTATATGATTGACGGATTGACCAACGTCATGATTTATGGGAACTTTGGTCCGGCATATTTCGACGTGGGATTGCTGCTAGTGATTTCCGCGGTGACCTTCGCGCTTGCCGTCCGATTCTTCAGATGGCGCGAAGACTGAAAGGCAAGACCTCGACCATTTGACAAACCCGGGTAGGGGTCGAAGCTGGCCCTAGCGAAGTCTCCTGCTCGATTTTATATCGAACCGGAAGCAACATGTTCGGTTGAGGAAACGAGAGCCGATTCTCATTCAGATGGAGATACTCGCTTCTCTCTTTGCCTCGCCGAAGGGCCCCACTAGGCTCGCGCAGGCTTGCAACATACAGTATGCCAGACTGCAGAACTTCACCGGCCCGCTGCTGGCCAAGGGCCTGGTAGAGTCGAGCATGATGGATGGGGAGCAGCGATTCTCCATCACAGACGCGGGGTACAAGCTCTACAAGGACTGGCTGGAAATCTGGCGGAGGCTTCCACTTGCCTGACCTGAAGTCAGCAGGGCTTTTATGCGGTCGGACGATTGTGATTCTCCATGGATGACGAGAAGGAAAGAGGACCGGGGATCATCGACGCCCACCAGGAGTTGGTCAGGCACATCGAACAGAGCGCGGGGAGAATCCGTATCCTTTCAATCCTCACAGTTGTCGTAGCCGCGGCTCTAGCGGTCTCCTACCTCCTTCAGCTGGTCCTTCCACTAACTGGGACAACTACGGTCACTGTGGACTTGACATCGCCTTCGAACATCGTGGCGGAGCTCGTTGTGTTCGCCCTTGTGCTCGTCTGGCTCTACGTGGGGATAAGCGACCTGAGGTTCTCTTCGAGGATTAAGAATGAAATCAGTGGTGCTAGGTCGAAGGAGAGGGGTATTCAGGACAGGATTTCCTGAAGAGACCCTTGGCGCTCGTCAGACCAAATATCCAAGTGAATGCTTGCCGATTTCGCGGTCGAGCTTCTCGAAGCTGCTTACTGTCCCCACATCGAACCACTCCTTCTCGGTGTAGAAGGCGGCCACCCTCCCTTTATCGGCCAGCAGCTCTGGGATAAAATGGGCCATCAGGTCGGTCTTCTTGGCGTTAGCGGTGCTCCGCATGAGGGCCATCGCCTTCGGGCCTGCGACCATCATTCCCGTCGACACGCTCAGGTCCAGGCTGGGCTTCTCTCGGAATGAAGTTACCATGCCGTGCCTTACCTCTGCCACGCCTACTGGGAGCGAGTAGCGTCTGTCGAGGACAAGAGTGGCGTCTGCAGACTCTTTCCTGTGTAAAGCAAGGAGGCCGGAGACCTCGAGGTCAGCCAAGACATCTCCGTAGTAGATCAGGAGCTCGTCGCAGTCTGATATGGCGTCGTTTTTCAGGGCGTTGGCGACTGCGTTAAGACTCCCTTTCAGATCTCTCGGGTCTTCAGAGTAGGTGAGTTTCACTCCGTGCTGAGAGCCGTCACCGAAATAGTGTTTGATGTCCTCGGAGCGGTACCCGGTCAGAAGCGCAATCTTTGTGATTCCGTGGTGTTTCATCAGGGCGACAATGTAGGCCAGCAGTGGTAGCTTCTTGGGCCCAATGGGGATCATGGCCTTTTGGAAGTAGTCGGTAAGGGGCTTGAGTCTCTCCCCCCTTCCGCCGCAGAGGATGGCGGCCTGGGTCTTGACCCTCACAACCGCGCCTCCGATGGTTCCTTACTTGAAGATTCAGACCCTTCGCGAGCCGCCTGGTGATTGTTGTCGTGATTTCGCAGGAGCGTTATTCCTATCTGCCGTCCGCACGTTGAATCGGACGCGCTTCAGAGGGCCGTACTTCGAGGGTGGCATTCCGCCCCAATCTGTTGATGTCGATGCGGATGGTGCCCCCGGCGGCGACCTTCGATATGGCCAGAAGAAGGTCCTTTGTGTGTTTGACCCCGTTCCCGTCCGCTCCGACTACGACGTCCCCGTTTCGCAGACCGGCAAAGTCTGCCGGGCTTCGGGGCTCAATTTCGGCCACCAGAAAGCCCGACTCGGAATGAAGGTTGTACCTTCGCGCAAGCTGGGGGGTAACGTCGATCCCTGAGATTCCTATCCAGCGCCTGGTGACCCTACCTTTCTCAAGTATCTCCTGTGATATCCGCTTGACAGTGTTGATTGGAATGGCGAATCCCATGCCCTGGGCATAGGGTATCATCATTGTGGTGATTCCGATTATCCTCCCTTCGAGGTCGGCTAGGGGACCTCCGCTGTTCCCAGGGTTTACGGCTGCGTCCGTCTGGAGGAGACCCTCGAATACGAAGTCAGAGCCTGGGAGCGGCCTCCCTTTCGCACTTAGAACTCCCATCGACAAAGTCGGGCCCCCGGGTAGCCCGAGGGCGTTACCTATCGCGAGGACGAACTGGCCCACCTTGAGGGCTTCAGAGTTGCCGAGCTCCGCGGCGGGTAGGTCGTTCGCGTTCAGTCTGATCACGGCTACGTCAGTGGCCTCGTCCGAGCCCACAACTTCACCGGTGAAGGTCCTTCCGTCCTTGAGGCTGACGCTGACCTGGCTGGCCCCGTCGATGACGTGGTTGTTCGTAATTATCAGGCCTTTCTTATCGAGGATAATTCCCGAGCCCTGGCCTTCCAAAGGCACGATTCCAAAGTAGCGCCGCTCGAGGCGCATGCTGCTGACGCTGACGATGCTTTCGCTCAATTTTTCGACGGCGTGGGTGACCTGGTCTTCGAATGCTGAGATAGCCATGCCTAGTCCCCCAGGCCCCAGCTCCTAATATTGAGTGGGATTATCCTAACCATGGTCACACCGTCTGGCGTCTTAATGGGCTCGGCCCGGCCGCGTATCTCCACTCCGCGGACGAGCCAGGGCTTGGTCGACACAAGGTCGTCGACGACGAATGCTACTTTGTCATTGGCCATAAGGTTCCTGAACTTGAGACTCTTCGCGAGGTTCCACCCGCCGAAGGTTATCGCCTCGCCGTCGAACCGGTACGTGACTGGGACCGCATGGGGCTGTCCCGATCCTGAAGATGTGGCCAATCTCCCGATGAGGTTTTCGGCGAGGTATTCAGCCTCAAGCTCCGAGAATGTCGCTCCTACGCTGCCCTTGACATGCTCTTTCCTAATCATCTGATTCTTGCTGCTCAGTCACATTTTTAAAGCTGGTAGTTTTTCCTGACCAACCAGCTTTGGCAAACGTCACCAAGTCAGAACAACTTGACCAAAAGGCCCTCGACTCATGCGCCGTGGTTCACAGCGCCTGGAACGAGATAACTAGGACTTGGACCCTTCCAACGATTCACATGCTCGGCCAGATAGAGCCTACGAGGTTCAACGAGCTCAAGAGGCACATCAAGGGAATCAGCGCGACCTCGCTGGCAGAAAGGCTCACGCAGCTCGAGAAGTTCGGTGTCGTCCAAAGAAAGGTCTACGCCGAAGTGCATCCCAAGATAGAATACTCCTTGACCGTCAAGGGACATGAGGTCTACAACATTCTTTGTGAACTTGCTACCTGGTCTCAGCGCTGGGAAGGTAAGGAACCCAACAGCAGAGAATTCCTGGTCCCGAAGTAACAATCAGCTTAGCGCCCAGAACTTTCCTAGGGTCTAGATTGCTTCATCAGAGGCTTCCCCCCTACGCTTCGTAGAAGCGCGGTAAAGGACTGCTCCAAGAAGGAACGCGACCAAGACAGGAAGGAAGATGATGGCGTTGGCAAGAATAGGTTGCTGAGCGATGTTCCCCACGTGTGAGGAGAGTATGGGTGTGTTAACAGCCGAGCCGAGGTCCGCCGATGGCGTGGGGCTTGTGGTCGTCGTTGTAGTTGAGCCACCGACTGTATTGAAAGTAGAATTCGGGCTGGTTTGAGAGGGAGGCGAGACCGGCAGGCTGTTCGTGGTTGTAGCTGACTTCGCGCCCGTAGTACTCGAAAGAAGCCCGCCCTCATTGCTGGAAACTGATGTAAACGAACCATACAGACCGAAAGTGAAACCGGACGCGGCTGTCACTATCACAAGGCCTAGGAGGAGGCCTCCTACCAGCCCCGCTGCGAAGCGTTTCCCTTCCATGTCTACATACTTCCCTCAGATGGGTAGATAGTTCTAGTTCTCAGAACGGCTTCCTCCTCCACACTCGCAAGGCCTCATACCAGAATATCACAGCGCCTCCGACCGTCCCGATCAGCGCATAGAGGTCCAGGGAGCCCCTATTCACGAAGAAATAAGCAACGGCGATGGTCGTGAAGAAGGCTGCGTAAAACCCAAGCCTCGGCAGGTTCAAACCAGCGATGCTTACGAACGAATGAAGTATCCCCGAGTCGACCTTCCTGGCGAGCACGTATCTGTCGTACTGGTCTTTCTCGACCACGCCAAGTTCGACAAGCTTGTCCAGGTGATGAAACGCGACTGAAGGACTGGAAAAGCCGAGTTCTTTCTGTATCTCCCGGACGCCGATGGCCTTCCCGTGTTTCAATAGGTAGAGGTAGACAGTGAGGGTCTTCCCCCTTAGCGCGAAGTCGACCTTCTCGCGGGAGGCTTCCGACAACGGTGAACATTCGTTGGAGAGACGAGATAAGGGCTATGTTCGCGTCACGCGAACAGTTCGTTCTTCGTGCTGGGACTAAATCGCCTTGCGTTCATACCCCAGGCGTGAACCGGCCTGGGGGCCTTACAGCAAGGACGGCTCTGCTCGGACTCGCTTCCCTCATAGTAGTCGGGGGCATCGCGCTCGCCCTGTTTTCAAACTCCCATTTCGGACTCTATGGCTCTTTCACCGGATCTGACTCCTTTACCTCTGCCGTGGGTGGAGTTCCTGCAAGCCAAGCGGTCGGGCTAAACTTGGGTTCCCTTTTTTCATCAAATGGAGGCGTGTCGTCTGACATCCAACCCGGGTACACCCAGGTCGTTGGCCAGACGCCGGCGATTTCAAGTACAACGACGGTCAATCCTCCTTCCCAGAATGGAGGGACGCCCTCGAACCCCCTCGGGACGAATGTCACCCAGGGGAGTCCGATTGGGGCAGGAGGGCTGATTGAATTCAATACTGATCTAAACCTGAAAGCATCTGCTCCAGAACAAACAGCAGCGGGCGTCGTGGCTCTGGCCTATTCTGTGGGAGGGTATGTCGCCTATCAGTCGACCGTCGCAAATTCAGCCTACGTGGTCGTCAGGGTCCCTGCTGCGCAGTACCAGCAGGTCCTTGGTAAGGTCGAGGCAATGGGGGTCGTGGTCAAGGTCACTTCTGGCTCCAACGACGTCAGGGTTCAGTATACAGACCTCAACGCGACCCTAGCTTCCCTCCGGACGGAGCAGGCGGCCCTGCTTAAGCTCCTCAACCAGTCCACAACACTCGACTCGACGCTCGCCATCGAAACCCAGCTACAGGGCGTGGACAAGCAAATCAACGACATCGAGAGCCAGATACTGCAGACAAGGACCCTAATTGACTACGCGACCATAAACGTGACCATCACCGAGACGGCCCAACAGACACCGCTGTCGATGACCCTCAGCGCCACGCCCAAGAATGGGACCGCTCCCCTAAGCGTCACCTTCAACGCGATTGTGAAGGGAGGTGCCCAACCCTACATAGTTCTGTACAACTTTGGAGATGGGTACGCCAGCCAGGGTCAAACAGTGATTCACACCTATTACCAGACGGGCACCTACAAGGTCTTGGTAAGCTCAACCGACCTGAACGGGAGCGTGGTCCAATCGACTACAACAGTCAAAGTGGTGGCCTCCCCGGGCCCGTCTGGTATAGAGAGCTTCTTTGGAACCGTATCAGGTCTCTTTTTCAGCGTCG
>JAPCJK010000055.1 GCA_027886975.1 Nitrososphaerota archaeon | reverse complement strand
GTGGATGGGCCGGAAGGGATTCGAACCCTTGGCCTCCCGATTATCAGTCGGGTGCTCTAGCCAAGCTTCTCCCTCGAATGAGGACTGAGCTACCGGCCCATGGAGGCGGAACGGCGTGAAATACGGTATAATTCCTTTCTAGCCAAGAAGAGCATAAGAAGCAACGCCCGGCTGCCTCAGCTAGTGGGCCGGTAGTTCAGCGGTACGAACGTCCGCCTTGCACGCGGAAGGTCGGGGGTTCAATTCCCCCCCGGTCCACCTCCAACACTCCTAAACGATATATCAGCCCGGTGCCCACCTTCAATTATGACGCAACAGGAGGAACTTACTATCTCCCAGGCCATGGAGAAGTCTGTTATGGTTGTGGAATTGAACACCACTGCCCAGGAGTGCGCTAGGGCCATGGCGAAAAGAGGAGTAAGCTGCGCGGTGATAATTCAGCGCGGGAGGCCTGTCGGAATCGTGACCGAAAGGGACCTCGTGGCCAAGGTCATGGCGGAGACGATTGAGGCCGACAAAGTATTGGTGCGAGATATCATGTCGACGCCACTTATCACGATCTCACCGGGGGCTCTTCTGAAAGAGGGAGCGGAGTTGATGGCGCAATATCGGATCAGAAGGCTGGTTGTGGTGGACAGAGCAGGTGCTCTAGTTGGGATTGTGACGACTGGGGACATTGCACGGACCATGGCGGAGAAACACGGATACAGAGAAGCGACCTTCAACGCCATGGCTAGGTACAAAGAAGGAGTCGAGGGCGGGCCCTACCAGTAACTATTCGACGTGGAGCTTCACGCCGCCTTGGCCCGTCGACTTCAAGGGAATCGTGACTTCCAAGATGCCGTTGTTGTAGGCTGACCTCGCTCTCTTCGAGTCGACGACCCCTGGCAGGTCCAGCTCTTTGTGGTATCCTCGGTCTTCTTTGTCCACGGAAATCACGACGGACTTCTCGTTGACCGTGACGTTGATGTCTTCCTTCTTGACCCCTGGCATCTCTGCTATCACCCTGACCTCCTTCCCCGAGGTAACGACGTCCACGAGCGGCTCTCGCCTGTCTTGTACCGCTTTCCAGGGCTTCCCTTCACTTCTCCTCACATTACCGAACTCCCTGACCACCGGTTTCCCGTCAGGCCCGATGGTGACAGAATAGCCGTAGACTATCGGACCGATTTCCTTCTTAACATCCCCGTCGGGCGTCTTAGACTCTCTGACGAGGTTCTTCGGGAGCTCCCTCTCGAGGTCTTTGAATTGCTCAGAGAAAGCCCTCTCCATCTCCCTCATCATCTCTTCTATGTCGGGAAAACCCCAAGGGCCGAAGGGCGACCCGCGGGGCCTCCGGATGGGCCATTCGTCTCTTTCGTCGCCTTCCAATTGCAGTTAGTTGTCGGTTCGATTGTCGGATGAATTTATTCTTTCAGCGGCTTCAGACAAAGATTGTGGTAGAATCTAGGCGGGATTACGGGAAAAACTTTTACGCGCCCATAATTGGATGAATCTTGAATGGCTTCGTCAATTTACGCGAGGATTTCGCTACTATTCGTCGTACTAACCGCCCTCCTCTTGGCGATTGGCTACGTCGTGGGCCTGTATTTCGGGGACCCGGTTACATTCGTCGGCCTCGCGCTTGGTCTGGCGGCCGTCTTCAACTTCGTTTCATACTACTACAGCGACTCCTTGGTGATCCGGATGAGCCGGGCCAAGATAATCCAAGAGAGCGACAGCCCTGCTCTTTTCAGGGCTGTGAGAAATGTAGCACAGAAGGCCAACATCCCGATGCCAAAGGTCGGGATTGTCAATTCACCACAGCCCAACGCCTTCGCGACCGGGAGGGGGCCAAACAAGGCGGTGGTGTGTGCGACTTCTTCGATATTGCAGACTCTCACACCGGAGGAGCTCGAGGCAGTCATCGGGCACGAGATCGGGCATGTCATCCACAGGGATGTCCTGATGTCGAGCATCGCCGCGACCATGGCAGGGGCCATCTCCTACATAGGCAACATTGCGCTCTGGTCGATGTATTTTGGAGGAGGGAACAGGAACAGAAACGGCAACTCGTCTGTACTTCTTCTTCTCGCGGTCATTCTCGTGCCACTGGGGGCAACTTTCGTCCAGCTGGGAATCAGTAGGAACGATGAGTACAGTGCCGACGAGTACGGCGCGAAGTTGACAAGGAACCCAGGGGCTCTAATTAGCGCTTTAGAGAAAATAAACGCGAAGGTTCAGACGAGACCCATCGCAACAAATTCGACACAGGGTCCGTCCCCGGCGACTGCATCGCTCTGGATCATCAACCCGTTCAGAGGCGGCTCCTTGGTGGAGATGTTCTCGACCCATCCCTCGCTTACCCACAGGGTGGAGAGGCTCAGGAAGGTTGCAAGAGAGATCAACGTGTACGTTCGCTAGCCGAAGGCGAATCTAAGGAGCGCAAGGATTGCTCCAATTTCCAACACTTCGTCCCCCTGAGTTGGTTTTGCTGCAGTAGCTTCCTTGGACGTCTGCTCGGCTGGGGTCATTGAGAGTGACGGGAACATGGAGGTCGGGAAGAGTGGGACTGCATAGGTTGGAGTAGTGGTGGCTGGCGGAACAGGAGCATTTGTTGAAACTACAGGCTGAGGGGTTGAGACTGGGGGCTCGACTAGTCTCACGGGCGGGCGCGGGGGGGTAATCCTCCTCACTTGCTGCTTGACTGGAAGCGAGGTCCGACCAGTTTTTGGCCGAGAGCGGATCAGGAAAGCCGGGATCATGAGAAGCAAACCAAAGAACGAAATCAGGTAGATTCCGAACCCGATTCCAAGCAGGACAAGCAGGATCGCGAATCCGAAGAGATCGCGGTTCAACGCGGGATTTTTGGCTGGTCGTTATATTAAGGATTGAAAGAAGTGGGCCGGGGCGGAGTTGAACCGCCGACCTTGGCGCGTCTTTCCGATTCGCCGTCTTCTGCTAGCAAGTGTCAGAGCCTGACGGGCAGAGCCTGACGTCCTAACCATGCTAGACGACCGGCCCAGAGTTCATGGGGCCGCCAAACTCGCCCTAAATACCTTTGACGGACTTCAAGTCAGAATCGTAGTTTGAACCATTCTCCCCTTTGCTTTACGTAAAGCTGCCTCCAAGCAGGCAGATCTTTCTTTCCATCTATACCTCTCGGATATCATCAGCGCGTCTCTAAGCTTTTGGTTCTTTCTGATAATTGAGAAACCGATTCTCTCCTCAAATTTCCTCACATCACTTAACCTGAGAATCGATAGATCGAAGGACGTCCGCCTCGTAAGAAAAGGCTTGCCGCGAATTACTTTGCGCGAACCTGATTCCCTCTTGCGGCTGAATGTCGAGTGGATTTGGCACGCTTTCCAAAGAATCTTCCTAGTGCCTTCGAGAAGTCTTCTGTTCGAGTTCTCAGCCCCTACCTTCAGCTGGAATGAATTACTAGGTCCAGCCGCAACGCTAACATGTCCCTCCGCGTCGAAGAACCCCCGCAGGAATTCGCTCGGGAATACGAACCCTATGTCGATTAGTTCTTTCATAGGCCGTCGTAGAAGTTCAACAAGCTGTCTACTTGTGTACTTCACGATGTAGAGTGGGAGCCGTTCGCCATCGAACCGTCGCACCAAGATCTTGTTAGGATAGTTCCTCGAGAATAATTCAGCCATCCTAGTGTTGAAGGTTTGGGCAAAATCCAAGTCGGTGACCTCGAGTTTGACACTCCCAGAACTGGTCAAGGTGCAACCATCACCTTTGTTGGAGCCGATTATGTAGCTCAGGGCTGGAGAAGGCTTGTTTGGAAAGATGTTTCTGAGCCTAGGTCTGCGGTCCCCATAGATCCAATGGTTGATGGTTCCCGGACAGATGTTTAGACCATACATCGAAGATAGCTCCCTTGCTATTCTTATGCCACCCAAGCCCCGGTTTGCCTTCATGATCGACGCTGCAAAAAGAGTCTTGGCCAGTTCCGGCGGAATTCGATCATAGGATTTCGGAACTGCCGATCTGGAAGGATGTGCGTCCAAGCATCTGGCTGACGGCAACTCGCATATTTCGACGACATGGCGAACAAACGAGATCCGAGAGGGGGCGTGCCCGAAAGTATTCCAACGATTATCGACTCTCCGAAGTCGCTTACTACCTATTGACGAAAGCGACACGCATCTCTTTCAATTGATTAAATAGCCTGGCGCCGAACGCGGCCAACCGAAAATGACCGAGAATTCGGAGATGCAAGGCTTCTACAAACTGTCAATGGCGGAGAGAATGGAGGTCCTGAAGAAGGTTACAGGGCTTACCGACGAGGAAGCTAAGACCCTCGCAAACACAGGAGGGCTACCCGCTGAAGTCGCTGACCGAATGATTGAGAACGTGATCGGTGGTATCACAATCCCCCTCGGGATAGCAACGAACTTCAGAATCAACGGGAAGGATTATCTTGTCCCGATGGCACTAGAGGAGCCTTCTGTCGTCGCCGCCGCCAGCAACGCCGCCAAGATTGCCAGGGTCAAGGGGGGATTCACGGTGACCAACACTGGTCCGGTCATGATAGGCCAGGTGCAGGTGGTGAACGTCCCCTCGCCTGAAGACGCCAAAGCCAAGCTTCAAGCCAGAAAGGCGGACATCTTGAAGAAGGCCAACGACCAGGATCCCATGCTTGTTTCCTTGGGAGGGGGGGCAAAGGACCTGAACGTGAAGACGCTTTCGACGCTGAAAGGACCCATGGTCATCGCCGAGTTGATTGTAAACACAGGGGATGCAATGGGGGCAAACGCGGTCAACACCATGGCGGAGGCGGTGGCGCCGATGATAGAGGAGATCACAGGAGGGAGAGTCTTCCTAAGGATCATCTCAAATCTAGCCGACAGGAGGCTAGTAAGGGCAGCCGCTGTGTTCGAAAAGGAAGCGCTGGGAGGAGAGGAGGTAGTTGACGGGATTGTCTATGCCTACGCTTTCGCCGATTCAGACCCGTACAGATGTGCGACCCACAACAAAGGTATCATGAATGGGGTGGTCGCGGTCGCCATAGCCTGCGGGCAGGATACCAGGGCTCTTGAAGCCGGTGCGCATAGCTACGCATCAAGAAGCGGAAGTTACAAGCCACTCACGACATGGGAGAAGAACGCCGATGGGGACCTCGTGGGGACGCTGGAAATGCCCATGGCCGTCGGGCTTGTGGGCGGGGCGGCGAGGACTCATCCGGCGGCGAAGGCAGATATCAAGATACTTGGAGTCAAGACTGCGATTGATCTGGCTGAAGTTATGGGGGCCGTAGGCCTTGCTCAGAACTTCGCCGCCCTCAGGGCGCTTTCGAGCGAGGGAATCCAAAGGGGACACATGACACTTCATGCTCGCAATGTCGCAGTTTCGGCGGGAGCCGCAGGTGAACTCATCGACCTGGTAGCAAAGAAGATGATAGCAGAGAAGAAGATTAGGTTCGACAGGGCAAAAGAACTGGTGCTGGAGCTCTCGAAAGAGAAGAAAGCGACTGCTTAGTTCGTCGTTGCCCCAAAGTTCCTATGGAGGTCCAGAAGGCGCTCTCGCAACTTGCAGGGAAACGAGCGACTACTCGTCCATCATCGGTATTTTGACCCCTTTGGTTCTCGCAGTCCTTATCGCTACGTCGTAGCCCGCATCCGCATGCCTGGCCACCCCCAGTCCTGGATCGTTGGTCAGGGCCGTTGCTATTCTGGCTTCTGCCTCCGGGGTCCCGTCGGCGAGGACGGCAAGGCCTGCGTGGATGGAATACCCTATGCCGACTCCTCCTCCATGATGAACTGAAACCCAGGAAGCCCCGGACACGGCGTTAAGGAGGGCGTTTAGGACGGGCCAGTCCGCAATCGCATCGGAACCGTCCTTCATCCCTTCGGTCTCCCGATAGGGCGAGGCCACGGAGCCGGAATCCAAGTGATCTCGTCCGATGATGATGGGGGCAGAGATTGTCCCCGCTCGAACCATGTCATTGATTATCTTCCCGAACCTCGCGCGTTCGCCGTACCCTAGCCAGCAGACCCTCGCCGGGAGGCCTTGGAACTGGACTCTTTCGTGGGCCTTTCTGATCCACCTGACCAGGGATTCGTTGTTGGAGAATTCCTTGATTGCCGCTTCGTCGGTCGCGTAGATGTCCTCTGGGTTGCCTGAAAGCGCGGCCCATCTGAACGGACCCCTCCCCTCGCAGAATAGGGGACGTATGTATTCCGGAACGAAGCCCGGAATCCTGAACGCTTCTTCGACTCCCGCGTCCTTTGCCATCTTTCTGAGGTTGTTCCCGTACTCAAAAGCGACAGAACCTCTCTCCTGGAACTGAAGCAAGGCCCGGACGTGTTTGGCAATCGAAGCCATAGAGCGTTTGAGGTAACCATCTCGGTCAGAAGCTCTGAAGTCGGCGGCCTGCTGGACGGTCAGGCCTTCGGGGATGTAGCCCTCAAGGGGGTCGTGGGCGGCGGTCTGGTCCGTCACTACGTCGGGCCTGAACCCCGACTTCAGAAGCTCGGGGAGGACCTCCGCGGAGTTGCCAAGTAATGCAACTGAGAGAGCCTTTCCATCCTTCGCGGCTCCATGGACGATTTCGACGGCTTCGCCAACCTCCTCCACCATCATGTCGCAGTAACCTTTGTCGAGCCTTCGTTGGATGGCCCTCTTGTCGACTTCAACCACCATGGCGACGCCGTCGTTCATGGTAACGGCTAGAGGCTGAGCTCCCCCCATTTCGCCGAGCCCCGAAGTCAGGACAATCTTGCCTTTGAGTGAGCCCCCGAAGTGCTTCGAGGCAAGGGCGGCCAGGGTCTCGTAGGTCCCCTGTAATATGCCCTGAGTCCCGATGTACATCCAGCTCCCCGCAGTCATTTGGCCGTACATAGTGAGGCCCCGCTCTTCGAGCTCTCTGAAGTAGGCCCAGTCGGCCCACTTCGGGACTAACATCGCATTGGAAATCAGGACCCTCGGGGCCGACTCGGATGTCCGGAAGATCCCAACCGGCTTCCCTGACTGAATCAGAAGCGTTTCGTAATTCTCGAGAGTCCGCAGAGATTTCACAATCGCATCGTACGCCTTCCAAGAACGAGCGGCCTTCCCAGTGCCTCCGTATACTATCAGGCGCTCCGGGTCCTTGGCCACTTCAGGGTCGAGGTTGTTCATCAGCATACGAAGCGCAGCTTCCTGGTGCCAGCTCTTACACGAGATTTCTGTTCCCCTGGGAGCCCTCACGACGTGCTTCTGCACGGGGTTCTTTGACCCGTCTCTCGATTTAAGAGTTCACGGCATGGAGAGTCTTCCCGACAAGGCTTATCATGATTCGGCCGGCCGGGAACAACGTAGAGACAAGTTGTACGACCTAGCTCTAGTCAACGCCGCCGAGCTTGTAACATGCAACGGGTCAGGAAAGGCCGAAGAGGACCGGCTTGGAGTCATTCGAGACGGCGCCTTTGTCGTCGACGATGGAAGGGTCGTCTGGGTCGGGACCACCAAGGAACTGAGTCGGAAAGCCTTCGGGAAAGCAAGACGGACGATTGATGCCCGAGATAATCTGGTTACTCCTGGATTTGTGGACCCACACACACATCTGGTCTTTGCAGGGAGTAGGGAGGACGAGCTGGAAAGGAAGGTCAGAGGAGAGAGTTACACGAGTATTCTTGCCAGCGGAGGAGGAATCCTGCGGACAATGCGAGATACCAGGCGAGCGTCGGCGGCGAGAATCGCACAGGAATCCATGGAGAGGCTCACCCAACTGGTGAAGAATGGAGTCACCACGATCGAAATCAAGACCGGATACGGCCAAAGGTTGGCTGACGAAATGAAACTCCTCGACGTCATAAGCCGACTTAGTAGGATGAGCGGGGTCGAGCTGGTCCCAACTTTCCTTGGTCTGCATGCTACCCCATCGGAATTCAAAAGCAGCAAGGAGTATGTCGACTACGCCATCCGAGAGATGCTTCCTGCAGTGGCAAGGGCGAAGGCGAGGCCCATATTCTCTGATTGCTTCTGCGAGGAGGGGGTATTCTCGCGTGACGAATGCTCGAAGTATCTCAGAGCGTCGAGGGAGCTAGGCCTTGCTTGCAAGATTCACGCAGATGAATTCTCGGAATCTGGGGGGGCTTCTCTGGCGGCCGAGGCAAGATGTGTTTCAGCAGACCATCTGGGTAAGAGCGACCCGTCAGGAATCCAAGCCATGGCTAGTAGAGGAGTGACCGCGGTTTTGCTTCCTGGGACCTCTCTTATCTCGGGCATTGGGTATGCCAATGCTCCGGAAATCCTCGCGGCGGGCTGTTCGGTCGCGCTGGGGACTGACCTCAGTCCGAATTCATGGGTCGAATCGCCGCAGTTTGTGATGAGCCTGGCATGTGGCGGGATGAGGATGACTCCTGCGCAATCCCTTTTGGGTTTCACGCGAAATGCGGCTCAGGCCATTGCGAGGGATGACTTGGGTTTCCTTGGCATCGGCTCTGCTGGGGACTTCGTAATCCATTCTCTTCCCGGATACAGGTTCCTACCGTACAGAGTCGGGGGACAATATGTGCAGAAGGTATTCAGAGGAGGAAGGGAAGTTTTCTCGTCTATGGAGGGCTAGGGGAGCCGTCCTGCCAGAATTGCTCCGGAAAGAGACTCAATTTCCTCGCCCTGAGACCGGTCTCCCAAAAGGAGTGATGAATACTGCCGGACAGATTGACAAAGCTTGGTGGTATGGTCGGATATGCCACGTTCGTTCGAACCAAGGATATTCGATGCGCAAATCAGCTCAATTGAAATGATACGCGACACATTGGCTGCAACGGCTAGAGCCTTCATGCCAGCGTTTACCCCGTGGCTCGCGTGATCTTCGATCCCTCCCGAGACGCTGGCGGGGTATGAGGACTCGGGGTAGACCTGCTTGGCGTTGTCAGCGGCCAGCGAAGTAGCGGTATACTCAAGAATCATCAGACCCGATTCGAGCCCCGGTTTGCCTGCCATGTACTTGGTCTCCGGAGGGGTCTTGGCGAGGAGGAAATGAGTCCTGGCCAAGGAGATCACTCCGAGATATGCGATGGCGAGTGAGAGCAGGTCGAGGACCATGGCCACCGGCTGGGCATGGAAGTTGCCCCCATGGAGGACCGTGCCTTCCTCGAGGAGGACCGGGTTGTCTGAGACCGAGTTCATTTCGTTGATTGTAATCCTCTCGGCGAAGTCGAGGGCATCCTTCAAAGATCCATGAACCTGCGGTGCGCAACGTATGGAGTAGGGGTCTTGCGGCACGGGCTCGCTCCGAATCCTGTGGCTCCCCTTCAGTAGCGTTCGCAGCTGCCTGGCTACGTACTTCTGCCCGGGGTCCAGCTTGACCCCAACTAGCTTCTCGTCGAAGGACTGGGAACAGGCGCCAATCACTTCCGAGGTCAGGCTGAGCCCTGAGTTGCCGGCCTCCAAAAGCAGTTTTCCTCTGTGGACTCCTACGCAACCAAGGGCAGTGGTGAAGGCTGTGCCATTGATCAATGAAAGGCCCTCCTTGGCGTGCAGGACAACTGGTTTGAGCTTGGACGCCGAAAGTGCCTTGCTAGAGTCGACAAGCCTGCTCCTGTGATACGCCTTCCCCTCGCCTATCATCGTGAGGGCCATGTGGGCGGAAGGAACGAGATCCCCGGAGGCCCCGAGAGAGCCGAACTCCGGGACCAAGGGGGTAATGCCGTTGTTGAGCATCCCGAGGAACAACTCGGCGATCTTCGTCCTGACGGCGCTGTTGCCGTTTAGAAGGCTGTTGAGTCTAATCAGCATTGCAGCCCTCACGACGTCCTGTGGCATGGGGGCCCCGACGCCGGCGGAGTGGCTTCGTATCAGGTTGAGCTGGAGCTCCTCTAAATTCCCGGGCCTGACGACCTTGTCGGAAAGCGACCCGAAACCCGTGTTGACTCCGTAGACCACCTCACCACGCGCAAGCTTCTGCTCGAGGAGGGCGCGGAACTTTTCCATCTGCTTCAGACTGGAGGGACTGGCCTTGACCGTGGCGCCACGCTCGGCGACACTTATTGCGTCGTCGAGAGTCAGGGAGCGCCCGTCGAGGATTACAACCATCTGGCTGGCCCTCGTAGTACGACCGATAAATATGCTGACATATGTTTAACTCGACTACGGCGCGACTCGCCAAGTATTGAGATTGCCAGGCCGCTACCCTGCCCCTAGCTACTATGACCCCAACGACAAACGACTGGTCCAGATAGTCAGAGCCGCGCGTGGGACCCAACGTCACGCTGTAAATATCGTAGGGATCCCTTTCGATGGGGCGGTGCTGGGGAGGAAGGGGGCCAGGGGAGGACCAGCTGCGATTCGCCAAGCGATGTTGGGCTTCTCTAACTACAACGTCGAGTTGGGAGTCGGCCTTGAAGGCGTCAGAGTATTCGACCTCGGGGACCTGGCTGTCGATAATGATGTTCCGAAGGCTCACAAGCAGATTGAGTCGGAAGTTACCCTGGACCTTGAGGGGAGCTCTTTGCTCACCATACTTGGTGGGGACAATAGCATCTCCCTTCCCTCTCTCAGGGCGTTCGAGGAGAAATTTGGTGAGGTCGGCCTCATTGTCCTCGATTCTCACTTCGACCTCCGCGGGAAGATTGGAGGGAGGCCTACCAGCGGGTCGTCGTACGGGCTTGCCGTCGACAGTTTGGAGGGTCTCGACCCGCGAAGAGTCGTCGAGATAGGAAGTCACGGATTCTTGAATTCAAGAAAGTACTACGCCAAGGCTAAGAAACTGGGAATCAAGACATTCACTGCCAAGGACGTAAGCGAGTTGGGCCCTGCCGCCGTTGCAAAAGAGGCCTACCAGGTTGCCTCGAAAGAAGTACAGGCGGTCTACTTGAGCGTCGACCTCGACGCGGTAGACATCTCTTACGTTTCTGGGGTCAGCGCGCCAAGTGCCGGGGGCTTAACCTCTCAGCAGCTTTTCGAGATAGTCTACTCGGTTGCCAGGCAGCCAAAGGTAAAGTGCGCCGACCTTGTAGAGCTGGCCCCTTCCCTTGACCCATCTGAGAAATCACAGAGGGTTGCAGCTGCGACGCTGGTATACATGATAGCTGGCTTCGCTGCAAGAAAGCCTGACTAAATGACTCGTTCTAGCTTGGGTATGAAATGGTGCGGTGGCCGCGGAGTTGACTTTAGGTTCAAGTCGCAACCTGAAAAACACGGCTTGGGACGTGAACCGTGCTGGGGTGGAACTCATAGACGATCTATTGTGCTCAAAGACTACCGAAGCATACCGCAGCTAATGATACTAGATTCGATTTCCGGTCAGTAATTGGAAATCAAATCAATCTGAGGGGTGCTTCTTTCTAGCAATCCAGACTTCCTCTGAGGGCCAACGCCGCGCCCAATCTGAATTTACGTAGGGGTAACCCGTTGTAGCTCCTTCTTTCGGTCGAAGTTCAATCAGATTCTCGATTTCAAACATGTTTGCTCTCAACAGGCGAACCCAGTCACCATATCCAAGATGAAATTCGACAGCTCCGCCACTATCTGGGAATTCAAAGCGATGCATCTCGAAGTAGTCTCGGATAAGCATGGGCGAGGCTGGAACGTTCTCGTCATCATTCGCACACAGCATGAGGATGGTCCCGTTGCATAAGAAAATCAATTTCCCGCCCGGTCGCAACAATCGTGAAGCCTCTGGTATCCAACGGTTGGGGTCACACCAAATGCACGCACCGTACTCGCTTATCGCCATGTCGAAGGAGGCATCTGGCAGTGGCACCTGCTCAGCGTTGCCATGGATAAGCGGAAAGAAGAGTCCGTGTTCTTCTTGCATGGCGCGAGCAGTCTTGAGCTGCTCTTCAGAGTTGTCAATCCCTGTAACCCGAGCGCCGCGTTGAGCGAGCCAGGCCGAGACATAGGCAGTCCCACATCCCAGCTCAATCGCGTCAAGCCCGCTGACTCGCTCTGGCAAGACGTGAACCTCGCTCTCTGGTAGGTTCCAAATACCCCAAGTTGGTTCCTTCTGTTCCCACGCTCTTCGAGCAGATTCTGCATATTGCGGTGCCAGACGGTCCCAGGCCAAACGATTCCTGTTCACATAGTCCTGAGAATCGTTACCTTGTTGCCCAGCCATTTGTTATGGGTTCTCGTTGCATGGAATAAATGTTAGGCGTAGCAAGTCCACTCTTGTCCTAGGTGTCGACCAATTAGGTCAGGGCGGGGTGAAACTAAGGTGCGGGGAGTGCGCACCACCCTCTAGGTTCAAATCCCATCCAGCTTTTCGATTTGTTGTCCGTTTCATGTTAGAAGGATGCGGTGGCCGGGATTTGAATTCTCGAGTCATTTTGCATGACTTCCCGAGTTAGTAGCGTGGCAGGCTACTGTCCTGGACCAGGCTAGACGACCACCGCTCGTTTCAAGTCGCGCCATGCTGGATGATAAAAGCTTGGTGGGGTCTCAGCTGACCGCAAGGCCAAGGGGGACTTCTTTGTCCGTAGAAAGCAGCGAGAGTTCGCTTTCATTATAGGCAGCGAGCAGCATGCACTCGGAGACCACTCCTGCCACCGATTTTGGTTCCAAGTTCACCACAGCTACCACAATCTTGCCGGCAAGGTCGTCCTTGGTATAGCGGTCCTTGATTCCTGCCACACATTGTTTCGAAACTCCATTGCCGAAATCGACTGCCAGTTTGTACATGGGCTTCCTTGCTGCTGGGATGTCTTCGACGGCGACAATCTTGCCTACCCTCATTTCGACCTTTCTGAAGTCATCTATTGAAAGAGACATCTCTCTCGTGTTTCTTGGGCCGGCCCAGTTAAGGTTTCGTTGTCTCGGGTCTTTTGCTGACAATGGAGGCGGCAAGTCTTATTTTGGGACTGCGAATCAATCCAGCGTTGACGCTGCAAAGCATCCCCACCCCAACAAACTTTCGCAGGACGATTGTGTACGCTCTGTTGGCCTTCCTGATCGGGGTCTTAATCGTGGCAATCTTGTTCCCGATTCAAGGCCCTTGGATGACCCTTGCATATGTGACAATTGTGTTTGTACTCGCCTCGTACACGCTCTTCAAACTACGAAGTCTCAATAGGTATACCTATGATGAAAGGGGCGTCTATCTCAAAGGAAGGTTGCTCTTCCAATGGCGCCAAGTAAGGCGGATTGGTCTCAAGTTCGATAAGAGGACGGGCTCACTTACGCTCGTGGCACAACCCAATTGGGCGGCAATCATTAGCGGCCCTCTAGCTGAGCGCGAAACATGGGTTACGTACCGGGCTGCCATGGCCTTCACTCTTCAGAATGGGGAAGTCATCTCAATTCCCTCGAACCTAGACAGAATGACAGGAGGGGGTATGATTCAAAGGATTGATGATTTCGCCAAAGCAGACAACCCCACGATTGAGTTCGAATGACGGGAAGAGGATAACTAGGGGTAACGTAGGACGACTGAACCAGGGCCGGTAGTCTAGTCTGGTAGGATACAGGTCTTCAGCCGTCCAGCCCCTTGGCAAAGAAATCCAGACTGGGGGAGGTCGGGGGTTCGAGTCCCCCCCGGTCCACATCTGCACACGAGGTCCCGTCCCAAATCTAGACTTGGAATCTTCTGAGGGCCCTAGGCTAGGGACATGGCCGGAGTCTAGACCAGCAGTAGCTTGACACTTCTGATCTTTTTTTCCTTCTCGAACTCTTTCGCCATCGAAGCGATGTGTTTGCCATCGCCGGCCAACACGAAGACTTCGATGCAGTCTTCAGCTGAAACCTTGCAGTGGACATGGGTCTTGACTATGTCCTCGAACCTGTGTTTGAGTCGGGTGACAGGTTCCTCGTCTTCTTTGGCATGGCCGACCACAATCACGGCGTCGGACCTTCCAGCAAGAGCGTCTTTGTGTCGGGTATCGTCAAGGAGGAGCCTTATTGCGGCCCTGACCAACTCAGACCTGCCCGAGAATCCGATCGAATCCTGAATCTCATCCATTGATTTGAGCATCTGATCCGGGAGAGAGAGGCTGACTATTGGCATGTCGCAGAGCGAATTATTAATGGCATAAATACATTTACCCTGTTTTCTATTAAGGATTATTAGATGAATTAATAAGAGTCTGACTTCGCTCTAAGGTTCGTTGAAGCGATCCTTTGTGATTCTTGCAGCAGTAGTGATAGTGCTCATAGCTGTTGGTGGTGTCTATGCCGGCCTGTACCTTAGCAGCCCGGGCTCGAGCACGTGCACCGGTTCGAATGGGGTTGTTCAAGTGGTGGCAGGGGAGAACTTCTGGGGGAGTTTGATTTCGCAAGTCGGAGGGAATCATGTTCACGTGATTAGTATCGTTTCGGACCCGAATGCTGACCCTCACACGTACGAAACCAACGCTGCGAACGCCCAGGCCATTACCAACGCGTGTCTGGTGATCGTAAATGGTGCGGGGTACGACACGTGGGCACTTCGTTTGATTGCAGCTGCGAATAGCCCACACCAGACTGTATTGAATGTGCAACAGCTCCTAGGACAGCCGGCCGATACTAACCCTCACTTCTGGTACAGCCCGTATTACGTGAACACGACCGTCAACGCCATGTACAAGGCCCTTGTTTCCATCGACCCCGGAGACACCGCCTACTACAAACAGCAGTATGCCGCCCTGAATTCTTCACT